>JALSUU010000101.1 GCA_027071075.1 Sulfurimonas sp.
GCATCATCCCAATTTACAAATTTTCCATTCATCCAAATATATTTGGCAGCGTCCATAAATTCTCCAATTTTTATCTTTTAATTGTTGCTATTTTATCCAAAATGCTATTTATATTTCATTAATTACGCAAAGGGTTACAAATTAATTACATAATTTAAGTTTTTTTCTATATAATAAGAGAAACAATTTGAGGAATATATATTGGCACAGGTATATGCAGATTACAGAGATGTTGATCAAAAAGAGTTAGAAAAAGATATAGATGCTATTAAAGTGACTATTGGAGGAAGAACGCAAGAAGATTTTGACCATCTTTTAAAGCTTGAGCTATGGGGGAGAAGTGCTACAATCGGTGGATTTGCACTTATTGCCTTAGTTGTTATACTCTCTACAACTGCTTCGGCTCTCTCTCCTCTTCTCTTTTGGTTAGGAGGAATTTTAGGTGCTACTCTTATGGGAGTTGGTAATGTAGGAAGATGGGCAAATGTTACGCATCCAATTTTACATGGGGCCTACGATAAAGTGCCGAACATCCCTTTTAGATACACAAAAAAAGGCTATGCCGCTGGGAATCGCCGTTGGATTGATTGGTTAGATTGGATCAAACCTGATGCTTGGGCTTTTGAGCATAACATTATGCATCATTACCATTTAGGGGAAGATGATGATCCTGATAATGTTGAATCAAATATGGTTTGGTTGCATGAGTGGAAGGCACCGATGATTTTTAAGTATATGTTCGTATATGCCTTTGCTGCTGTTTGGAAACTTGCTTATTATGCACCAAATACATTGCGTATTTTAGCAAACAAAGAACGCATTAAAAGAAAAGAGAAACCATCATCAGATTATGAGCTGAGTCCTTTTACTAAAAATGGTTTAGAGTTATGGAAAAACTATATTATACCTTATGGACTTTTTCAGTTTGTTTTCTTACCTCTTCTCTTTTTACCTTTTGGTTTTGATGCAGTTATAAGTGCTTTTATATTTTTGGTGATAGCAGAAGCTATTGCGAATATGTGGTCTTTTTTAGTGATTGTACCCAATCACTCTGCTGAAGATATTTACCAATTTTCAACGCCACATAAGAATCAAGGAGAGTACTACCTTCGTCAAATTATGGGAAGTGTGAATTACAATACTGGTTCTGATCTTATAGACTTTTCACATGGTTTTTTAAACTATCAGATAGAGCATCACCTCTTTCCTGACATGCCACACAGTTTTTATCAAAAAATGCAACCAATAGTAAAAGAAATTTGTAAAAAACACAACTTAGAGTATAGACAAGAGTCAGTATTTAAAAGAATCCTTATGACAATTGATCTTATGGTAGGAAAAACAAAAGTTCTTCGTATAGATGGAATATAAAGCAGTTTATGGAATAAAATTTGCTTTATCTTTTGTAAATAAAAAATAATATTTCAAAAGGAGTTAGAATGATTCAAGTATCTCGTACTGCTGTCTTACTTAAAGATGCCCTCAACTACCGTTCAGCACGACAAGATATGATTGCATCAAATATCGCAAACGCTGATACACCTAACTATAAACCTAGAGATATTAGTTTTGAACAGTCACTCATTGCAAAAAAAGCGGATCTTCTAAAAAGAGATACCCATACGCTTAAAATGGCACAAACCAATGCAGCACATATCAAACCACAAAGTGAAACTGCTTCATACAAGCCAACACTTTTTTTTAGAGATGGTCACATGGCTAGAAATGATGGGAATAGTGTTGATATCGATGTTGAGACAACAGAGATGAGTAAAAACTCCATCATGTATAACGCGATTATTGGTGCTATGAAAAAAGATAGTATGATTTTTAAGAGTGTGATTGAAGCATCACAAAAACTAAACTAGGATAGATTATGAGTAATTTTTTAAGCAGTTTTGACATTGCAGGATATGGTCTCTCTGCACAGCGTGTTCGTGTAAACACTATCTCAAGTAATATCGCTAATGCCCAAACTACTCGTACTGAAGAGGGTGGGCCCTATCGTCGTAGAGAAGTTGTTTTTAAAGCGATTGACTTTAACCAAAAGTTTAACGATGCACTCTCTAAAATGAGTCAGAGTGATACATATGAAGACCCTTTATCTCTTGGAGAGTTTGGAAAAAAAGTAAATCCTGCTATAATGAGCGTAGTAGTTGATAAAATATCAAGAGATGACTCAAAACCAAAAATGAAATTTGAGCCAAATCACCCCGATGCAGATGCTTCTGGATATGTTGCCTATCCAAATATTAATCCTGTAATCGAAATGGCCGATTTAGTAGAAGCAACTCGCTCATACCAAGCAAATGTTGCGGCATTTCAAAGTTCAAAAGATATGGCAAATAGTGCAATATCTTTACTACAATAAAAGTTAAAAGGAGAATCAGGTGAACAATGTTACTGGACTAACGGGCACATCAACAGCCGACTTACTTAAACAAAAAAGTAAGATAGATACTCCATCAACGGGTGGCGAAGCTTTTGCAAACCAGCTTAAATCTGCACTTAACGAAGTAAATGAACTTCAAGAAAACAAAGAAGTAGCAGTTGCAGATCTTGCTACTGGGCAGGTAAAAGATCTACATCAAGCAGCTATTGCCATTGGTAAAGCAGAACTCAGTATGAAACTAATGCTTGAGATAAGAAACAAAGCACTCAACGCATATAAAGAGATAGGAAGAACCCAACTCTAATCTATGCTAAATCAAAATAGAAGTAAAAAGATACTCTTTCTTTATGGATTGATATCTACAGGTTTTTTACTTTTTGTAACTGTAATGCTCTTTACAGTAATTAAACCCCGACATCTTCCGAGCATATATGCAAAAGAGAGTTCCCGTGCACAAAGAGGAAGTATTATCTCAGCAGATGGCTTTCACCTAGCAACTACAAAAAAACTCTATAAAGTCGTTGTAAACACCCGATATATTGATCCTAATAAAAAAAATCTTTTCATAGAACTCTTTAGTATCTACTCAGGCATAAACACAAAAGAGATAAAAAAACGACTCTCTCACAAAAAAGGTATAGTAGTCCTTAGCTATAATATTCCTCAAATTCAAGCACACTACCTCAAAGAATTAGCAAGAGAGTTACGCCGATTTAAAGTTTTTATGGAGTTAAAAAACAAAAGAACGGGTCTGCGTTCTGTGCATGGTCTCAGCATAATTGAGAGTGGAGAGAGCCGTGAATACCCTTATGGAAAGCTTCTTACTCCTATTTTAGGCTATCCCCATAAACTCGAAGATGATGGTTACACTTCTATTAAAGGTGTGAAGGGTTTAGAGAGACGCTTTGATGATGTTCTTTCAGCGAGACAAAATGGCTCAAGCCGTGGTAAACGCGATGTCAATAGCTATATAATTTTAAATAAAGATAGTTTTACAAAAGCTAAAATTGATGGTCTAGATATTAAACTTACTATCCCTATCTCTTTTCAGATTAAAATAGAACGCATGCTCGATAGTATGAAAAAAGAGATTCGCGCAAAACAGATTATGATAACAATTATGAACTCTCAAACAGGGGATGTCTATGCCATGGCAAGTTCTAATAGGTTCTACCCAAAAAAAATCAAAAGAAGTGATTATCCTTCTCTAAACTCTGGGATGACCGAGTACAGTTTTGAGCCAGGAAGTGTTATAAAACCCATAACTTTCTCCCTACTACTAGAACATGGCTTAGTCAATCCCTATGATTTAGTCAATGGGCACAATGGTCGTTATAGGATGGGGCGTAAAGTGATTACAGATGAGCATAAATTTGATTGGTTGAGTGCTGAAAATGTCATTGTCTACTCATCAAATATTGGTATGGCACAACTCTCACAAAAACTTTCAGGATATGAATTTCATGAAGGACTCAAAAAATTTGGATTTTCCAAACAATCTACACCTGATTTAATTTATGAAAGATTAGGTTCTATTCCATCACCAAAAAGATTAGAGAATAAAATCTATAAAGCTACCTGTTCATACGGTTATGGAATGCAAGCCAATCTGATGCAACTGCTCCATGCCTATTCAGCTTTTAATAACAATGGTCGTACAGTCTACCCAAAAATAGTCTCTGCCTTTATAGATGAGCATAACAAAGAGAGTAAAACACCTTACACCAAACCTATTCAAGTCATTAAAAGTTCTACTGCAGCTATCATGAAAAAGATTCTTATCAAAACAGTGAATGAAGGAACAGGGAAAAAAGCGATTACCCCTGGTATTGTAGTGGGTGGAAAGACGGGAACTGCCCATATTGTTGAGAAGAAAAAATATATAAACAAGTATAACACTGCTTTTATGGGTTTTGCAAACGATGCAAAGCACAAATACTCCATCGGTGTGGTAGTAGTCCAACCTAAAAAGAGCCAGTTTGCATCACAAACAGCTGTTCCTGTCTTTAAAAAGGCTGTTGATATTATGATTGAAGATGGATATTTAACACCCTCTTTAAATCCAAAGATTGTCAAGAAGACGCGTTCTTCCCACAAGCACCTCCACTAAAATAATACTCTTAGAGAGTTGCACTTCTCTTATATACTCAAAATCACGATTTAAAATCTCTACATATCCAATCTCAAGTGGCGATAAAATTCTAAGCATTTTTTCTTTAATCACTGTAATATCTAACTCTCCACTGCCAACCATCTTTGTCGCCTCATAGAGAGCTGTAGATATTTTTAAAGCCTTAACTCTCTCCTCTTTACTCAGATAAATATTCCGACTACTCATAGCTAGTCCATCACTCTCTCGTACGGTATCCACAGGAACGATTACTACACTCATAAAAAGTTGTTTTACCATTAAGCTAATGAGATTTAACTGTTGTGCATCTTTTTTACCAAAATAGGCAAAATCAGGATTCACTATGTTAAAAAGCTTATTAACAACTGTTAAGACTCCATTAAAATGTCCTGGTCGCGTAGCACCCTCAAGTACAAAGCCTCGTACATTTGGAGCAACTATAGAGAGTTCATCCTCTCCATATATATCCTTAGCTTGAGGTAAGAACACGACATCTACTCCAGAAAGTTCACATATTTTCAAATCTGCATCATTGCGTGATGGATAACTCTCTAAATCTTCTCCTTGCAAAAATTGCGTAGGGTTCACAAAGATAGAGACAACTACAAACGCACACTCCTCTTTAGCCCTTTTTATAAGAGAGAGGTGCCCATCATGCAAGGCTCCCATAGTAGGAACAAATCCTACTCTTTTACTCATAGTTTTAAGATAAGTTTTTAGCTCTAACGCATCTGAAATAATCTTCATTTTAAGTCCATATATAATATAATCATAATTATACTACAGATGGAATAACTTTTATGGATAATTATGAATATACAGAACTTTTAAAGAGTGTAAAACTTAAAATGGACAATATCACCGATGTTGTCGAACCTAATAAAATAAAAAAAAGACTCTCTGAGATAGAAGAGCTTGAAAATGATCAGGAGTTTTGGAATGATGCTACTTATGCTGCTAAAATTCAAAAAGAGAAAACCCAACTCCAAAGAAAACTAGATAAATATACTCTAGCCAACGATGCAGTCAATGATGCTATAGAGTTATATGAGATGGCAAAAGAGGAGAGTGATGAGGAGTCGCTTGAAGCGCTCTACAGTGATGCCCCAACCCTCCAAGAGCAGATAAGAACGATGGAGATAGAGGTACTTCTCAGTGGAGAGAGTGATGCGAACAATGCCATAATTTCTATTCATCCAGGTGCTGGAGGTACAGAGTCACAAGATTGGGCACAAATGCTCCTTCGCATGTACAAACGATGGGCAGAGAGACGAGGTTTTAGTGTAGAAGTCCTAGACTTTCAATCAGGAGAAGAAGCGGGAATCAAAGATGTTTCCTTTATAGTCAAAGGTGAAAATGCCTATGGGTACCTCAAAGTAGAAAATGGTATTCATAGACTTGTTCGTATCTCACCTTTTGACTCCAATGCTAAACGCCATACTTCGTTCTCTTCTGTAATGGTCTCTCCCGAGATTGATGATGATATTAACATAGTTATAGAAGATAAAGATATTCGTGTCGATACATACCGTGCTAGTGGCTCTGGTGGACAACATGTCAACAAAACGGAGTCTGCTATTAGACTCACGCATATTGAGACTGGTGTCGTTGTTCAGTGTCAAAATGATAGAAGTCAGCATAAAAATAAAGCAACCGCTATGAAGATGTTAAAATCGCGTCTTTATGAGTTAGAACTTGAAGCACAAAAAGCTGAAAAAGATGGCATCTCAAAAAGTGAAATAGGCTGGGGGCATCAAATTCGTTCTTATGTGATGCAACCCTATCAACAAGTAAAAGATACCCGCTCAAATGAAGCACTCTCAAATATATCTGGCATACTAGATGGTGATATAGATAAAATGATAGAGGGTGTACTCATAGCTATGAACCGCTCTTAATTAGCTTTTTTCTTAAAAAGCTATATCCCAAGGAAGCACTTCCTAAAACCATAGCCAAAATTGTAAGATACTCAAACTGCTTCTTTTGTGTCTCTTTGAGTTTTTTTAAAAAATGTCTCTTGTCTACTTTTTTCTTTTCTGTTTTAGAACTACCTCCAACTACACTTGCCTCCATTCTCGCTAGGTTGGCTGTAGCTCTATCATTTTCTGAGATTACTTCTTGAGGCATCACCCAAAATCGCACTAAAAACCCAGTCAGTAAAAAGACTATACCTATACTCCGAAATATAAGCGTTTGATGTTTTAAAAAAAATTTCAAAATATTTCCCTTTTTCACTCTTTACAAAGAACTCTATTATACAAATTATGTCAAAATTTGCGTATGAATCTACTTAAAGAATTTTCCCTTGAAGATAAATGCTCTTATCTTGAGAATAAAAAACAAACAACCCATTATAAGATTATTGATAACTGCTCAACACAAAGCTCTCAAGATTTAATAGAAAGAGGATTTCGCCGTTTTGGTAAAATGTACTTTAGACCTATTTGTGAGGGGTGCAGTGAGTGTCAAAGTATTAAAATAGATGTAGTAAATTATAAATTCTCTAAATCAGCACGCAGAGTTATAAAAAAAGCTTCCCATCTTAAAAGTTATATCCAGAAACCTACACTGAGTCAAGAGCACCTAGATCTGTTTGAAAAGTATCATCTACATATGCATCAGAAAAAAGAGTGGGATTATAATAAAACTACAGCAAATCACTACTATAACTCTTTTGTTGCAGGGCATGAAGAGTTTGGTCATGAGATACTCTACTTTTATGAAAATAGACTTATTGCAGTTGATTTGATTGATATCCTTGATGATGGAGTATCTTCTATATATTTTTATTATGATCCAGAATTTTCCCATCTCTCTTTAGGAAAGTACTCCCTCTATAATCAAATAAAATATGCAGCAAAAGAGAATAAGAAATGGATTTATTTAGGATACTATGTGGAGGATTGCCCCTCTCTATCCTACAAGTCAGGGTATAAACCCTATCTTACACTTAAAGGGAGACCATCCCTTCATGAAGAGTATACTTGGAGTTAGTTAGAAAGTTCTTTCTTTTGATTTTCTCTAATCTCTTCTTGCTCTTGATCTAAATTATTCTGTAATTTTTCTTCTAGTTTTTCTTTTGCAATTCTATCATTTTCACGAATTCTTTTGATTTTCTCCTCTTCTAGCTCTTTTTGAGATTTTCTAGCTCTTTTTAAAGCCTCTTTTTGCAATTTCAGTCTTTTATCTTCTTCTAAAAAAGTCTCTATAACTCCGCTTGCATTTATATCTTCACTATGTTTATAGTAATAATCTATAATCTCCGTTTTACTCGCCGATAAATCTAATAAACCACTATTCACAATATGAGAAAAAAGTTTAAAATTATTCTGTTTCATAGATTGGATATAACCACTTTTAACCATGCGTAGATATTCATCATTTATTTTTGAAAGTTCTCGGAGTCTATCTAAATAGAACTTTTTATCTCTACCTTTTACTTTCGATTCCAATTCAAAACCATACTGTTTTGTTTTATTTACATCATGAATATATTTTTGTATATCTTCTTTACTTATTTGACAAGAAGCTATATTTTGTAATTTACCTATGTTCTTTACATTATTATAAATTACATCACCTAAGACGGCATATGGTTTTGGATTAGAAGCGATTAAGAAAGTTGTTAAGATAGTAAGTAGTAGAATTTTATACATGAAAGTCCAATTTTTTTATAATTATAGTGGATTTATAGTTTAAAAATATTTACTCCAAAGGGAGTAAATAGAGCGATAGAGAAATCTGAATAGAGTTACAGATTAACCATTACGCTTTTTCTGAATCTCTTCAGATACAGCTTTTGGAACTTCAGCATAGTGATCAAATTCCATAGCATAAGTAGCACGACCTTGCGTTGCTGAACGAAGGTCAGTTGAGTAACCAAACATTTCAGATAAAGGAACGAATGCATCAACGATCTTGTTACCAGCACGGTCACCCATAGAGTTTACTTGACCACGACGACGGTTAAGGTCACCAATAACATCACCCATATTCTCTTCTGGAGTCTCAACTTCAACTTTCATCATTGGCTCTAAGATAGAAGGTTTTGCTTTACGACAAGCCTCTTTGAATCCCATTGAAGCAGCAAGTTTAAATGCCATCTCATTTGAATCCACATCATGGTAAGAACCATCATACAGTGTAACATCAACATCTTCCATTGGGTATCCAGCAAGAACACCATTTTGCATAGCTTCTTCACAACCTTTCTTAACAGCTGGAATAAACTCTTTTGGAACAGATCCACCTTTAATATCATTTGTAAATACAAATCCTGTATCGGCTTCACCTGGTTTCACAGTAAGATACACATGACCAAATTGACCACGACCACCAGATTGTTTAGCATACTTGTACTCTTGGTTCACTTCTTCTTTAATAGACTCTCTGTAAGAAACTTGTGGTGCACCAACTTCAGCTTCAACGCTAAACTCACGCTTCATACGATCAACAAGAATTTCAAGGTGTAACTCACCCATACCAGCGATAATAGTCTGACCAGTCTCTTCATCAGTGTTTACACGGAAAGATGGATCTTCAGCAGCAAGCTTACTTAATGCAATACCCATTTTTTCTTGGTCAGCTTTTGTTTTTGGCTCAACAGCAACAGAGATAACTGGTTCTGGGAAGTCCATTCTCTCAAGAACAACTTTCTCTTCACCTGTACATAAAGTATCACCAGTAGTTGTAGCCTTAAGACCAACAACAGCACCGATTTCACCTGCATAAATCTCTTTTACCTCTTCACGCTTAATAGCGTGCATCTTCACAATACGACCGATACGCTCTTTCTTATCTTTTGTAGAGTTATGAACAAATGAACCAGCTTCTAATGAACCACGGTAAACACGGATAAAAGTAAGTACACCAACAAAAGGGTCAGTCATGATTTTAAATGCAAGTGCAGCAAAATCACCATCATCAGTTGATGGAACAGCTACTTCTACCTCTTCATCATCCATAAGAGTTCCCATTATCGCTTCTGATTCAACAGGAGACGGAAGGTATGCAACAACAGCATCAAGTAGAGTTTGAACACCTTTGTTTTTAAATGCAGTACCTGGAGTCATTGGAACAACAGCCATACCTAAAGTTGCAGATTTGATAGCAGCTACAACTTCTTCTTCACTAATCTCTTCACCATCTAAGAACTTCTCAGCAAAGTCATCATTACCTTCAACTTCTGCTAAAGTCTCAAGCATTTTTTCTTTATACTCTTCAGCTATCTCTTGAAGATCAGCACGGATATCTTGAACATGGTAGTTAGAACCCATAGCCGCATCTTGATCCCAAACAATCTCTTTCATAGTTACTAAGTCAACAACACCCTCGAACTCAGCTTCTGCACCGATTGGAAGTTGTATAGGCATTGGATTACCCTTAAGACGCTCACGAATTTGAGTTTCAACTTCGTAGAAATCTGCACCAGTTCTATCCATCTTGTTAACGAAAACAATTGAAGGAACCTTATAACGGTTTCTTTGTCTCCATACTGTTTCAGATTGTGGTTGCACCCCACCAACTGCACAGAATACCGAAACAGCACCATCAAGAACACGCATAGAACGCTCAACTTCAATAGTAAAGTCAACATGCCCCGGAGTATCTATAATATTAATCTGCTTTCCAGCCCACTCACAAGTAGTTGCAGCTGAAGTAATAGTAATACCACGCTCCTGCTCTTGTTCCATCCAGTCCATAGTAGCAGCACCATCATGAACCTCACCAATCTTATGCTCAACACCAGTGTAGAAAAGAATTCTCTCTGTAGTTGTAGTTTTACCTGCATCAATGTGTGCAGCAATACCAATGTTTCTTACATCATTTAACTTGTGACTTCTTGCCATATTTATGTACCTTGTATTAATTGTAGAGATAACCTCTTTCATAAAAAAATAGATATTTACTTATAAAAGAGGTTCTTGAAAAATAGCTCTAACCAAAAGGTTAGAGTATTCAAAGTGTATTACTTTTAGATTACCATCTATAATGAGCAAATGCTTTATTCGCTTCTGCCATTCTATAAGTATCTTCTTTTTTCTTAAATGCTGAACCTTTATCAGTTGCAGCGTCCATGAACTCATTCGCTAATCTCTCAGCCATAGTTCTTTCATTTCTACTACGAGCAGCATCAATTAACCATCTAAGTGCTAATGACTGTTGACGTACCGGGCGTACTTCTACTGGAACTTGATAAGTAGCACCACCAACACGGCGACTTTTTACTTCTATAATAGGTTTAATATTTTCAATAGCTTCATTAAATGTATCAATACCAGTTTTTTCACCGCGTGAACTAATAATATCTAGTGCACTATAAATGATTTTTTCTGCAATTGATTTCTTACCATCTAACATTACTTTATTTATAAATTTCGTCAGTATCTTACTTCCATAAATTGGATCTGGCATAACTGGACGAACGGGAGCTTTTCTTCTTCTCATTTCGAATTTCCTTCTTCTTCAATTTGTATTTTCAAATTTACTCAAAATTAACCACTAAAGATTAATCCTGTAGCTATTGAATATATTATTAGGTTTAACACCTTTAATTGACTATTCTATATATATAACGAAACTAGTTTCGTGGGCTTTCTGCCGAAGAAAACATAGCGTTAGCGTAGTGAAACGGACTTCTGGCACTAAATGCCGATACCACCGTGGTTAAAACCTAAGTGTGGTACTGTTCGTTTCGCGTACTCAATAGAAATAGCGGTTCCTAAAAAGTAATTTATTACTTTTTAGGTCTCTTAGTTCCGTATTTAGAACGAGCAACAGTACGGTTAGCAACACCAGCAGTATCAAGAGCACCACGAACGATATGATACTTCACACCAGGTAAATCTTTAATACGACCACCACGAACTAGAACGATAGAGTGTTCTTGAAGGTTATGACCCTCACCACCGATATACGAAATAACTTCGAAACCAGATGTTAATCTAACTTTTGCAACTTTTCTTAAAGCCGAGTTAGGTTTTTTTGGTGTAGTTGTGTAAACACGAGTACATACACCACGACGCTGTGGACATGAAACAAGAGCTGGTGATTTTGATTTTTTAATCACGCGCTTACGCTCATTACGAATCAGTTGATTGATTGTAGGCATACAATTCCTTTTATATAATTTTCCAGTAGAATTTAACTCACTATTGATAAGAATCCCTCCCTAAAGCTACAAAAAAACAAGTTTTTTGAGATTATAAGGGATCTGAACTCTATTACATAGAGAGTTATAGACACGGAATGATACATAAATAGTAATTAAAGTTTGCTTATTTTAAGAATTGATTAATTATTTGCTTTTAGGCTTAGCAATATTGGGGAGGAATGAAGGGGATAAATCCCTTCATTTATTTATGTCTTACTCTTCTTCTGAAGCAAAAACAACTTTTTGATCTTTATATATACCAGTTCCAACAGGAATAGTACGACCAATAATAACATTTTCTTTTAAGTTAGTTAAGTCATCTACTTTCGCTGAAACGGCAGCTTCTGTTAATACTTTTGTTGTGTCTTGGAATGATGCAGCTGAAATAATACTATCAGCAGATACAGCAGCACGAGTGATACCAACAAGGAATGGTTCCGCAATCGCAGGACGACCACCAAGACGAATGATTTTTTCATTTTCAGCAGAAAATTTTGCTTTAGAAATCAAATCACCCTCAATAAACTTAGTATCTCCAGATTTCACGATTTTAATCTGACGAAGCATTTGAGTAAAAATAACCTCAATATGCTTATCAGCAATATTAACCCCTTGAGAACGATATACTTGCTGTACTTCAGATACAAGGTAATTATAGAGTGCTTTTACACCCATAATACGGAGTAACTCATGAGAAGATAAAATACCAGTAGTTAAACGCTCACCTGCATGTACAAAGTCACCAGCATTTACAACTGCTTCATGAGACTTATCTACAAAATACTCTTTCACAATTCCATTCTCAGAGTTACTTACAACAACTCTCACCTTACCACGAAGCATTTTACCAAAACTAACTGTTCCATCTATTTCAGAGATAAGTGCAGTTGCTTTTGGACGACGACCTTCAAAAAGTTCAGATACTCTTGGGAGACCCCCTGTAATATCAGATGATTTTTGAAGTGCTTTTGGCGTTTTAGCGATGATATCTGCAATTTTTACAGTTGCCCCATCTTCCACAAAGATTGATGACTTTGGCTCCACCGCATAACGCATAAGTTCGCCATCTTCTGTTGCTAAAACAATAGTTGGTTTATATTCACTAGAAATATAGTCATTCACCATTAAACGAGTTTTACCAGTTAATTCATCCATTTGCTCAGTTGCTGTAGTTCCAACGATAATATCTTCATATTTTACAACACCATTTGATTCAGAGATAATTGGGTTTGAGTATGGATCCCACTCTGCAATAACTACTGACTCATCTGATGATGGTTTAGCAATTAAAGCACCTGCTTCAACACTTTCATTATCATCTGTTACTATTACAGATCCACGAGCAATATAGTGACGAACTGCTTCACGGTTGTTTGTATCAATAACTGCTGCGAATAGTCCTTTTTCAACTACTTCATATCCAGACTTTAGTCCTTCAAATCTCTCTAAATAATCACCTTTAAGAATAAAGTACTTAATAAGTCCCTCTTCTTTAGCAAGAATTTTTTGTGTAACTGGAGCACCATTTTCAACTAATAACTCAGATGCATAGGGAATACGAGATGGAACATTCCAAGCATCTTTAATAGTTTCAACAATTGACTCATCTTCTGCAATTACTGCACCATTTTCATAAGGGAAATAATATTTTCCTTCGATTTGACCACTTACACCAGCAAGTTCGTTTGGTTTAGCAATCTCTATCTTACGAAGAGAGTAACGCACTGTCTCTTTCTTTCCAACTAAACTTACAAGAACTTCATCATGAATAGTTTGAATCTCAATTTTACCAGCATATGGTGCCTTAATCTTAGGTTCTACAAGTAATACTGCTGCATTTCTTCTATTTGCTACGATATTTTTACCATCTTTTGACTCATATGTTTTGAGGTTATAGTAACGAATAAAACCTTCACGATTTGCTATAACTTGTCTCTCTTGTGCAGTTGAACTTGCAGTTCCCCCAACATGGAAAGTACGAAGAGTAAGCTGTGTACCTGGCTCACCAATAGACTGAGCAGCTACAATACCAACAGCCTCACCCTGACGCACTATATAACCAGTTGCAAGATTTACCCCATAACAAAGGGCACAAATACCTTCACTACTCTTACAAGTAGTAGGGGTTCTAATATGTGCCGTTTTTATCCCAGCTTCTGCAATAACTTTTGCACTTACTTCATCAAGAAGTGTACCCTCAGAGAAAAGTATCTCATTGGAGATAGGGTCAATTACATCATCTGCTAATACACGACCATTAAGTCTATCTTCTAAAGACTCAATCAAAGTATTTTGATCTTGAATATCAGAGATTTCGATACCCTCATGCGTATGACAATCATGCTCAACAATCTTCACATTTTGTGCAACATCAACAAGCTTACGAGTAAGGTACCCCGCATTTGCTGTTTTAAGTGCTGTATCGGCAAGACCTTTTCTAGCCCCGTGAGTTGAAATGAAGTACTCAATTACATTCAGACCCTCTTTAAAGTTAGAGATAATTGGTGTTTCAATAATATCACCACTTGGTTTCGCCATAAGACCACGCATACCAGCAAGCTGACGGATTTGGGCTGCAGAACCACGAGCACCAGAATCAGCCATCATGTGGATAGAGTTAAAACCATCTTTATCAGTCTCAACAAGCTCCATCATCTCTGCTGCAAGTGTGTTGTTTGTATCTGTCCAAACATCAATAATCTTATTGTATCGCTCTTGTTCTGTTAAAAGACCCGCTTCAAATTGTTTTTGAATCTCAATAACGCGTACTTTTGAATCAGCAATTTTTGCAGGTTTCATATCTGGAACACGAATATCATCTGCTGAAATAGAGACACCAGCTTCCGTTGCATGCTTGAAACCTAGGTTTTTTAAGCGGTCAAGGAAACCAGCAGTTATACCAATACCACCATGCTTTTGAACATAATCAACAATAGCATTGATAGCTTTTTTCTTCATTATTTTATTCCATAACTCTGCAGGAACAAAATCTGGAAGAATAGCTTTTATAAGAAGGCGCCCAGCAGTAGTATGAATAATACGACCATCAATACGAGTTCTTACTTTTGCATGTAAATCAAGTGCATCATGCTCTAAAGCAATACGAATTTCATCAACATTGGCAAAAAGTTTATTTGAACCCTTTACACCATTCTTTTCTAATGAGATGTAGTAAATACCAAGAACCATATCCTGTGAAGGTGTAGCAATTGCTTTACCTGATGCAGGAAGTAAAATATTCATAGATGCAAGCATCAGTACTTTTGCTTCTGCGATTGCAGCTGAAGATAAAGGTACATGTACCGCCATCTGATCCCCATCGAAATCGGCATTAAATGCCGCACAAACTAATGGGTGTAACTGAATCGCTTTTCCATCAATAAGTTTTGGGTGGAATGCTTGAATAGAGAGCTTATGTAGTGTTGGCGCACGGTTAAGCATAATAGGGTAACCATCAACTATTTCTGCAAGACACTCCCACACTTCATTTGTTTTGTCCTCTATCATTTTTTTAGCAGCTTTAACAGTTGTTGCATACCCTTTATCTTCTAACTTTGCAATCAAATGTGGCTTAAATAACTCAAGAGCCATTTTTTTAGGTAATCCACACTGATCCATTGTTAAAGATGGTCCAACAACAATTACAGAACGACCAGAGAAGTCAACACGCTTTCCAAGAAGATTCTGACGGAAACGACCCTGTTTACCCTTGATAATCTCAGAGAGTGACTTTAGAGGACGCTTATTAGCTCCTTTTACTGCATTTGCTCGACGACCATTGTCAAAAAGTGCATCAACTGACTCTTGAAGCATACGCTTCTCATTTCTTACAATAATCTCTGGAGCTTCAAGTTCTACTAAACGCTTTAAACGCTGGTTACGGTTGATAACACGGCGATATAAATCATTTACATCAGAAACTGCAAATTTACCACCATCAAGAGAAACAAGTGGTCTTAAATCTGGTGGAAGCACTGGAAGTACAGTTAACATCATCCAAGCAGGATTATTTCCACTATTTAAGAAAGACTCAATAACCTTGAGACGCTTATTTATAGTTTTCTTTTTTGCTTCAGATTTTGTCTGAGTTAATGCCTCTTTTAAGTTAGTGAAAAGATCCACTAAGTCAATAGAATCAAGTAAATCACGAACAACTTCACCACCCATACGCGCTTTAAAACCAAGTGCATCAAATCTTTGTACTAAAGTTCTATACTGCTCTTCATTTAAAACATCATACTGAAGTACTGGTGTTTTTGCTTCTGCATCGTAATATGCTTCACCACCACTCTCAACAATATATGCTTCATAATAAAGTACACGCTCTAAATCTTTCATCTTGATACCAAGAAGTGTACCAATACGAGATGGCAATGAAGAGACATACCAAATATGTGCGACAGGTGTTACAAGTTCAATATGACCCATACGAGTACGACGAACCTTAGTTGATGTTACTTCAACACCACACTTTTCACATACTACACCCTTATAACGCATCTTTTTATACTTACCACAAAGACACTCATAATCTCTTACAGGTCCAAATATTTTTGCACAAAAAAGTCCATCACGCTCAGGCTTGAGTGTACGGTAATTAATTGTCTCTGGTTTTTTCACTTCACCATTTGACCAAGACATAACCTTTTCAGGTGATGCAAGGCGAAACTGCAATTGTTTAATATCTGTTGGTCTATTATCTTCTGTTACTTCTACTGGTACTAATTTACTCATCGTCTTCCACCTCGTCCATAATCTCTACATCAAGAGCAAGTGCTTGCAGCTCTTTTGTTAATACAAATAGTGTTTCAGGAATACCTGATGCAGGTATTAACTCACCTTTCGTGATTGCTTTATAAGCACGCACACGACCATCAACATCATCAGACTTAATCGTAAGCATCTCTTTAAGAACTGCCGATGCACCATATGCTTCAAGAGCCCAAACTTCCATCTCTCCAAATCTTTGACCACCAAAGAGTGCTTTACCACCAACTGGTTGTTGTGTTACTAAAGAGTATGGTCCAGTTGAACGGGCATGAATTTTTTCATCAACAAGGTGGTGTAGTTTCAAAATATACATAAAACCAACATTTACACGCTCTTTAATCTGCGCTCCCGTTTTACCATCATATAGCACAACTTTTCCATCTTGATCCATCTTTGCTAACTCATAAAGTTTTTCAAATTCACCTGCATTTACACCTTCAAAGATTGGAGTTGCAAAACGCACTCCACCCTTAGCCCAGTCACGCGCATGTTTTAAGAACTCATCATCACTCATAGCACCTATAACTTCAGCAGCGTTCATTAATCCAGCCACATCAGAAATAGCTATCATTTTCGCCCGTAAGTTATCTATAAAATCTTTTTGCTTATTATCAAACTCTTCTTGAATCTGATTTCCAAGTTCACGACCTGCCATACCAAGATGCATCTCTAGAATCTGACCGATATTCATACGAGAAGGTACACCAAGTGGATTTAAACATACATCAACACTTCGACCATCTTCCATATATGGCATATCAACTTCTGGAACGATGTTAGAAACGATACCTTTGTTTCCGTGACGACCAGCCATTTTATCACCAACTTTTAAGTTACGCTTTGTAGCAATATAAATCTTAACATACTTTACAACACCATTTGGAAGAATATCATCTTTTTCAAGTATTGTAAGTTTCTCTTCATGCTCATCTCTGAAAACACGCTTTTGCTTTTGAAAGTGATTTTTCGTCTTTGTATACTCATTTTGAATATCTTCACCAAATGATTTTACAATTGCGTTCATAGCAAAACGATTTACCTCTTTAAGATCATCGCCATTTATAGTATCACCAGCTTTATACTCACTCCCAGATATTGTAAGATCTGCACGAAGTGGCTCTCTTGTTAAAAGCTTAGTAACACGAAGCATCTCCTCTTTATCTATCATAAGAAGACGATCATAGTGCTCACGCTCTAGGTAATCTCTCTCCTCTTTTTCAAGCTCTAAAGTACATGGATCTTTGTCATACCCTTTTTTTGTAAATACTTTAATATCTACAACTACACCCTCCATAGATGGTGGGCAGTAAAGTGATTTATTGACAACATGACCCGCTTTTTCACCAAAAATAGCACGAAGCAAACGCTCTTCTGGAGTTGGTTTCACTTCACCTTTTGGAGAAACTTTTCCAACTAAAATCATACCACCACTTACTGTAGTACCAATTTTAACGATTCCAGACTCATCTAAGTGTGCTAACTCATCATCACGAACATTAGGAATATCACGAGTAATCTCTTCAACACCATGCTTGAGTTCACGCGCTTCTACTTCTTTCTCATAAATATGTACTGAAGTAAATTGATCTTTACGAATCATACGCTCTGAGATAACAATAGCATCCTCAAAGTTATACCCATTCCAAGGCATGAAAGCAACCATAGCATTTACACCAAGAGCAAGTTCACCCTGATCCATATTTGGACCATCAGCAATAATTTGACCTTTAGTTACTTCTTGCCCAATATTTACAATTGGTTTTTGAGTAAATGAAGTATTTTGATTGGTTCTTAAATTCTTTTGCAGTGAATAATGATCAATATAAATTTCTCCATCCTCTTCACCCATAACATAAATATGTTTTCCATCAACTTTTTCTATTGTACCAGGACGCTTTGCTTTTATACACTCCCATGAATCACGAGCAACAAGTTTTTCAACACCTGTTCCTACCATCGGAGAGTTTACGCGTAAAAGAGGAACTGCTTGACGCTGCATATTTGACCCCATAAGTGCACGGTTGGCATCATCGTGCTCAAGGAAAGGAATAAGTGATGCAGCAACACCAACAACCATATGAGATGAAAGGTCAGCATACTGACACTCTGTAGGACTTTGAAGTAAAATCTCTCCATCTTGGCGAATAGCAATTAAATCTTCGATAAATTGATTATTTTTATCCAACTTATTTGATGCAGCGGCAATCTTAACACCCTCTTCTTGAGTAGCAGTTAAGTATACAACTTCAGATGTGATTTGACCATCTTTCATCACTTTATATGGTGCTTCTATAAATCCATGATCATTTACTTTTGAGTAAGTAGCAAGCGTATTAATAAGACCAATATTTTGACCCTCGGGAGTCTCAATAGGACAGATACGACCGTAGTGAGTTGGGTGAACATCACGCACCTCAAAACCAGCTCTCTCTTTAACAAGACCACCTTCACCTAGGGCAGAGAGACGACGCTTATGCGTAACTTCTGAAAGTGGATTTGTTTGATCCATGAACTGAGAAAGTTGTCCACCAGAGAAGAACTCCATAATAGTACTAGTAATCATTTTAGAGTTAATTAAATCATGTGGCATAAGTTCACCCATAGGACCACTCATAGTAGAGAGTTTGTCACGGATAGCTTTTTGCATCTTTACAAGACCATTATGTAACTCATTTCCTAAAAGTTCACCAATAGAACGAATACGACGATTTCCTAAGTGATCTCTATCATCAATGTGACCTTGACCATTTTTTACTTTAATAACATACTTCACTGACTCAATGATATCTTGATGTGTAAGAACAGTAACATACTCTGGAATATCCATTCCTAGTTTATGATTCATTTTCATACGACCAACTTGCGTTAGATCATAACGCTCTGGATCAAAGAAAAGTTGATTTACGAAAATTTTTGCAGCTTCTTTAGTTACTGGCTCACCTGGTCGCATAACTTTATAGATACGAATAGCAGAGAGATCATTCTCATCTTCAATCTCTTCTGTTTGTTTGAGAAGTTTAAGTGAATCTGCATCAGCATTAAATGCATTAATAATAGAACTATCAACACCTTCAGCTAAATCATTTGCTATCTTAAATGATGTAACACCAATTTCAGCCATTTTCTTTAGTTTTGTCTCATCTATGTGAGTCATAGTATCAAAAAGAACTTCACCAGTTTCAGGATCAATAATAGCTTCCGCTAAATAACGCTCAAGAAGAATTTCTAAAGGGTACTCTACTTCAGTGAGACCATCTTCAATAAACTTCTGTGCTTTTTTAGCAGATAATCTTTTTCCAGCATTTACTAAAATTTTTCCATCTAAATCAACAAGATCATAAGAGATTCTTGATGCATAATCTTTTGGATTAAATGCCATTGAAAATCTTGAATCTGCTATGTTAATAGTTTGAATAGAATAAAATAGCTTTAAAATGTCTTGTTTTGAGTATCCTAAAGCACGGAACATAATAGTTACAGGAACCTTACGGCGCTTATTAATTCTCATATAAAGAATATCTTTTGGATCATACTCGAAGTATAACCATGAACCACGATCTGGAATAATTTGACCAGTATAGATAAGTTTGTTTCCAGCAGTAGTTGACTCTTCTTCTTTAAAGATTACACCTGGTGAACGATGCAGTTGATTTACAACAACACGCTCAACACCATTAATAATAAAAGAAGTTCTGTCTGTCATAAGTGGAATATCACGAACAAATATATTTTGCTCTTTAATATCTTTCACACCAAGTTTTTCTTTAGTGTTCTCATCTCTGTCCCAAAGCACAAGACGAGTTTTCATTCGAAGACTTACAGCATAAGTAAGTCCGCGTTCCATACATTCACGCACTGTATATTTTGGATTTGTAACTTCACTACCAATATACTCAACAGTCAATCTGTTTTGCGTATCATGAATAGGAAATGCTGATTGAAATACTTTCTCAATTCCACTAAGAGATCTATCTTTAGCGTCTAACATTAAGAATGTATCATATGAACTTTGTTGGAGTTGGAGTAAGTTTGGTACTTCAATTTCTTGAGGAGTTTTTGAGAAGTCTACACGAAGACGGTTTCCGGAGTATAAAGTGTTTAACATTTGCTAACCTCGATGAATATTTGTATCAATTCAAGCGTCCTTGAATGATTAATTTTGAGGCTCATATAAGAGCTCGATTTGTATAGTGCTTATAAACGACATAAGGGCACTTTTACCAAGAGAGAGAGTTCTCTTCGTAAAAGCGCCCAAAAAATGGAAGGGACAAGCCCTTCACATTAAAGATAATTAAATAATACTTACTTAACTTCTACTGTAGCACCAGCTTCTTCTAAAGCTTTTTTAGCTTCTTCAGCACTGTCTTTATCTACACCCTCTTTGATTGTAGATGGTAAAGCTTCACAAGCTTCTTTTGCTTCTTTAAGTCCTAAACCAGTAAGACCACGAACAGCTTTAATTACACCAATTTTCTTAGCACCAACATCAGTAAGTACTACATCAAATTCAGTTTTCTCAGCAGCAGCTTCACCACCAGCAGCAGCTCCACCAGCTACAGCAACAGGTTGTGCAGATACACCAAATTTTTCTTCGAATTCTTTAACAAGCTCAGAAAGCTCAAGAACAGATAAACCAGAAATGAATTCTAATACGTCTTCTTTAGTTACAGCCATAGTAACTCCTTTGTTTTATTATTTTATTTTTTAAGTGCTTTGCACTGTTTTAGAAGTGAAGACTAAACTTCTTCCTCTAATTTCTTTCTAAGAGCGTCGATTCCAACAGCCATATTCGTGATTGGAGCCATCCAAGTAGCAGCAAGCATACCAAGAAGTTCTTCACGACCAGGAAGTTTAGCAAACGCTTCAATTTTAGCTACATCTGCAGGTTCTTTATCTAAGTAACCGGCTTTGATAACAAATTTATCACTTTTCTTAGCGAAATCAGCAGCAATTTTAGATGCACTGATAACATCATCAGACCAGATAAAAATATTTGTATCTTTAATAGTAACACCACTCATATCAGCATTATTCAGTGCGATAGTAGCAAGTGTATTTTTTACAACCTGAACACTTGTGTCTTTAGCTCTCGCTGCTTTTCGTAACTCTTCTAGTTCACTTACAGTCAAACCTTTATAGTCACATATTACAACAGCAGTAGTATTAGCAAAGGCAGTAGTTAATTCTGCAATTACTTCAGCTTTTTTTGACTTTAACATATAATCTCCTTTCCTAGACATAACTTCAAGAGGGGCGAGAAAGGCTCGATTAAGCTCACTACCAACGCAGTAGATACCCCCAACTATCTTTAGTCCAAGTAATTTCAGATTTCCAAAATGAAAATCTTTAGTTTAAAATAAAATTATTTCAAAATAAAGATTTTAGATTTCACCATAGGAATTACTCCTATGATTAAAATTACTTAATGTCTGCTAATGCTACAACATCAAGTTTAACTGCAGGACTCATAGTTAAACTAAGAGCCGCATTTTGAATATAGCGACCTTTTGCAGATGCTGGTTTTTGCTTGTTAATTGCAGTAACAAAAGAAGTAAGATTTTCAGCAATTTGTGCTTCAGTAAAACTAGCCTTACCTATTCCTGCATGAATATTTCCTTTTTTGTCAACACGAAAGTTTACTTGACCACCTTTAACATTCTTAACAGCTGTAGCTACATCTGGAGTTACAGTACCTGTCTTAGGATTTGGCATTAAACCTTTTGGCCCAAGAATACGACCAATTTGTCCAACAAGTCCCATACAATCTGGTGCAGCAACTACTACATCAAAATTGAAGATTCCCTCTTTAATGTCAGAAACCAAGTCATCAGTTCCAACGATATCAGCGCCAGCTGCCTTAGCTTCATCAGCTTTAACACCCTTTGCAAAAACTGCAACACGAACTGTCTTACCAGTTCCATGAGGCAATACAATTGCACCACGAACCATTTGATCAGCATGACGAGGATCTACATTTAAATTCATTGCAATTTCAACTGTTTCGTCAAATTTTGCACTTACTAAGCTTTTTACCGTTGCAGTAGCTTCTTCTAACGCGTATGCTTTTGTACTATCAATTTTTTCTACTAATTGTTTATATCTTTTGCTCATAACAAATTCTCCATATTAAATTCTGCCACATAATTTCAAATCACTGTGGTCGGTGATTACAGTAGATATTAATCTACTATTTCAATACCCATTGAACGCGCAGATCCAGCTAGAGTATTTGCTGCCATCTCATTATCATCAGTATTTAAATCATCAATTTTTTGAGCAACTACTTCCATAAGTTGAGCACGAGTAATCTTTCCTACTTTGTTTTTAAGAGGATTATCAGTACCTTTTTTAAGACCTGCAGCTTTCATTAAAAGTGCTGATGCTGGTGGTTGTTTTGTAATGAAAGAGAAACTTCTATCACTATAAACCGTAATTACAACTGGAACTTTAAATCCCATTTTGTCTTTTGTTTTTTCATTGAATGATTTACAAAATTCCATAATATTAACACCGCGTTGTCCTAGTGCTGGTCCTACTGGTGGAGCTGGGTTAGCTTTACCAGCTTCAATTTGTAGCTTGATATAATCCATGACTTTTTTTGCCATTTTCTTTCCTTTTTTATTATTTAATAGATAATCCGAACAAGTTCGGCTTACTACGCTAACGCTAAGTTTTCTTTAGAAAAAACTCAGGCGACTAGTCGCTTTTTATAGCACTAACTACGCTAAGGTTAAGTTTCATAATAAAACCTAGCCTTAGCGTAGTTAACAAAAGTTATATAATTTTCTCTACTTGAGTATAAGAGATATCTACTGGAGTGGCTCTTCCAAAAATAGAAACATTTAACTTCAGCGTTCCATGCTCTAAGTCATACTCATCAACCGTTCCCGTAAAGTTTGCAAATGGTCCATCAATAATACGAACGGTTTCGCCATTATCAAAAAATACTTTTGGCTTTGGTGCAGCACGATTATTTACACGATCAAGTATAACATTAATATCATGCTCACTCAAAGGTGTAGGCACATTTCCCTCACCAATAAATCCAGAAACTTTTGGAAGTGATTGAATCATATGCTGAATCTCAGTATTTAATTCCATTTTTGAAAACACATATCCTGAGTATAAAGAACGCTCAGTTACTTTTTTCTTTCCATCTTTTACTTCAATAACATCTTCAGTAGGAACGATTACCTCTTCGATGAACTCTTGAAGACCATGCTCTTCTATCATGTTAAAGATTGCATCTCTTACTTGTCGATCATTTCCATAAGTCTGAATGGAGTACCATTGTTGTGCCATAATTAACTCCTTAACCTAATACTGCTGACATTATAGAAGACATTACTAAATCAACTAATGCTAAGAATGCTGCTATCACAGAAACTACAATCACTACTGAAATATAAGCCTGCTTCACTTGTCCAGCTGTAGGAAAAATTACTTTTAGTAGTTCCAACTTAGCGTTATCAATATGTTTTTTAAAATTCATTTATCTTCCATTGTAAATATATCATCTATTATAAATAAAGCATTTTTTTGCTTCACTAATAATATATGGGTGGCAGGCGTAGGGGGACTCGAACCCGCAACACCCGGATTTGGAATCCGGTGCTCTACCATTGGAGCTATACGCCTGTATCTGTTAGTACGGTATCGGAAGTATACCTCAAGGGCACTTGGATTCCGATACCTACGCTAACGCTTAGTTTTCTTCGGCAGAATGCCCATGCAACTAGTTGCATTTCAAGAAATCTAAATTAAAATGAAACTAAATTACAGTTTCATCTCTTTATGTTCTGTGTGCTCACGACACCATTTACAATACTTGCGTACTGAAAATTTTTCTGTGTGAGTCTTTTTGTTTTTTGTTGTGTGATAGTTTCTTCTAGTACATTTCTCACAACCTAAGTGAATCGCTTCTCTCATAGTAATTAACCTTTAGTGGTTATCAAAAATTCGCAAAAGCGAATTATTTGACAATTGATGCAACAACACCAGCACCAACAGTTCTACCACCCTCACGGATAGCGAAGTTAGTACCTTCTTCCATTGCAATTGGGTGAATTAACTCAGCAGTAATACTTACATTATCACCTGGCATAACCATTTCTGTACCTTCTGGTAAAGTGATTGCACCTGTAACATCAGTAGTACGAACATAAAACTGAGGACGGTAACCGTTAAAGAATGGAGTATGACGTCCACCTTCATCTTTACTTAGAACATAAATTTCTGCAGTAAATGTTGTATGTGGAGTGATTGAACCTGGCTTACAAAGTACTTGACCACGCTCAACATCATCTTTACCAATACCACGAACTAGGATACCACAGTTATCACCTGCTTCACCTTGCTCCATCTCTTTACGGAACATTTCAACACCAGTAACAGTTGTAGTTTGAGTATCTTTGATACCTACGATTTCAACTGTTTCACCAACTTTGATAACACCACGCTCGATACGACCAGTAACAACTGTTCCACGACCAGAGATTGAGAAAACATCTTCAACTGGCATTAAGAAATCTTTATCAGTTTCACGAGTAGGTTCAGGAATCCACTCATCAACAGTAGCCATTAAAGCAATAATTTTGTCTGACCACTCACCAAGAGTTCCAGTTTTTGCTTCTTCAAGAGCTTTAAGCGCTGATCCAGCTGTGATTGGAGTGTCATCACCTGGGAAGTCGTACATGTCAAGAAGTTCACGAATTTCCATCTCTACTAATTCCATTAACTCTTCATCATCAACCATATCTTCTTTGTTCATGAAAACAACGATGTACGGAACACCAACTTGCTTAGAAAGAAGAATATGCTCACGAGTTTGTGGCATTGGGCCATCCGCTGCAGAAACAACTAGAATAGCACCATCCATTTGTGCAGCACCTGTAATCATGTTCTTAACATAATCCGCGTGACCTGGACAATCAACATGTGCATAGTGACGCTTATCAGTTTCATACTCTACATGTGAAGTAGCGATAGTAATACCACGCTCTCTCTCTTCTGGTGCATTATCAATTGCATCATAATCCATAAGCTCTGCATCGTTAGTTACTGCTAGTACTGCAGTAATTGCTGCTGTTAATGTTGTTTTACCGTGGTCAACATGACCGATAGTACCGATGTTAACATGCGGTTTATTACGTTCAAACTTTTCTTTTGCCATAGTGTTCTCCTACTTAATTTGTGAATTGAAATGGAATTATACCCAAAAATCATTCAATTATTGCTTAATTTAAACTTTATGGAGCTCACGAGCGGATTTGAACCGCCGGCCTCTTCCTTACCAAGGAAGTGCTCTACCCCTGAGCCACGAGAGCATTAGGCTTAAAAAAGCTCTTTAATGCATAAGCAATAATTGAATAATTCTATAATACTACTAGTTTTTGTGATTAGATTTAAAGCTATACAGATATTTATATAAAATATTATATATGAAGTAATTTTTTGTAAGAATTATACTTCAGCTTCCAGAAGTTTTTCGTTTATGGAGCGGGTGAAGGGATTCGAACCCTCGACAGCCTGCTTGGAAGGCAGGAACTCTAGCCACTGAGTTACACCCGCATTAAACTTTTAAAGTGGTGGGGAGAAGAGGAGTCGAACCTCTGAACCCATAGGGAGCAGATTTACAGTCTGCCGTCGTTGGCCACTTGACTATCTCCCCACTTTAACATAAAATAAAATTTTATCTTATCTGGTCTAACACTGTTTCTAATATATCGCATTCAGATGGTGCCGACACGAGGATTTGAACCCCGGGCCTGCTGATTACAAATCAGCTGCTCTAGCCAACTGAGCTATGTCGGCATTTGAAATTGATAGCGGAATTATAGTCTAATTTATTTTTCATGTCAAGAGTTTTACTAAAAATTTATAAAATTTCCATCTTTTAAGATTTTAGCACTCCATTTTCCCCTATTTTCCTCTATTTCATCTACTATTCTTTTAAAGAAAGATGGTTTGATATGATTGATATAGAGAGATAAATTACTATTTAGCAAAGACTCCAGTTGTTTAAATAGAATTTTTGGGGTTAGGTGCTTACTCTCTCTTGCCAACTCTTCAAGGTCATTAGGAAAGGAGCACTCAACTACTATTGTTTTTATCTTTGTGTCTTTATTTACCTCTTCTTTTAAAGTATCAAGTGAATATGTATCTGCTGTTATAAGTACAGATCCTGAATCTTTTGTATAAACATACCCACAACTTGCAACTGTATGATCTGTTAAAAATGCTCGAATAGATTCGCCATTCCCAATTTTATACTCCTTTCCTACCTCTACTTCTGTATAGGCAACAGCCATCTCATCCGAGAGGAGGAGTTTAATTTTAGAAAAATCTGGCCATATTGTATTATTTAAAAAATTCTCTTTTATGGCTTTAATAGTTTCAGGGAGTCCAATAATATTTAAAGATTTTTTACGAAGATTAAAATAGTTATCTATGATGTATGCAATATCTATTATATGATCTAAATGTGAATGTGTCATCCATATATTTTCTATATCTATAGACTCTATATTTAAAGGTTCCAATAAGTTTCCAGCATCAATAACATTTTTATGATTGAGTAAAAAAGCACTTGTTCCATACCCTTTAGATTTTGTTCCGTATGCACCAAGAATTTTTATCTGCTGTGTTCTCTCTTCATCTACTTTATCAAGATAGATATCTTTAAAAGTTGCTCGTACTTCTTCTATTTTTTCAAGATTCTCAAAAAAGAGATCTATAAGTGCTGGATCAAAATGCTTCCCTCTCTCCTCTTTCAAGAGCGTAAATATACGCTCATCACTCCAAGCTTTTTTATAGACTCTATCGCTACCTAAAGCGTCAAATACATCTGCAATCGCTGTAATTCTTCCATAAATATGAATTTTTTCTCCACTGAGTCCATTTGGGTAGCCTGAACCATCCCATTTTTCATGATGTTCATAAGCAACTATAGCAGCAGCTTTTAGAAGTGGTCTTTCTGAATTTTTTATCATATTGTAGCCAAGTTCAGCATGAGTATTCATAATATGACGCTCATTTTCATCAAACCGACCAGGCTTATTTAAAATGCTATCTGCAATAGCTATTTTTCCTATATCGTGCATAGGACTCGCCTGTTTTAAAAGTTCAGCTTCTTCTGCATCAAGACCATAAGCAAGTGCTAAAATTTTAGAGTACTCAGCAACCCTTTTAACATGATTTCCAGTCTCTTTGCTTCTGCTCTCTCCAATAGAGCCCATAGTAAACACAACTTCTTTTTGTGTCTCTTCTATCTCTTGAGCAAGTTGTGCCGATATCAAGGTCTCAGCGGCATAGGTACTTGCAAGTGTTAAACGCTCCATATCTCTCGCATCAAAGTGCTCACTTGCACCTCTATGATTTATAACTTGAAATGCACCAATAATATTTTCTTCATAATCATACATAGGTATAACCATCATACTCTTTGTTTTATATCCTGTTTGTTTATCAATCTCACAGTGAAAACGATCATCAAGATAAACATCATCAATAAGTTCACGCTCCCCACTATGGACAGAATCTCCAACAATACCACAATCACTAGGAATTTCTATACGCTCTATTCCATGAGCGACCTTCGTCCATAGTGTATTTTTTTTCTCATTTACAATCCATATAGTACATCTATCAGCACTAGTAAGCGCCTTTCCCATCTTTGCAAGAACTTCTAAGATATCATCATAATCCTTGAGAGATGAAACCTCTGCTAAATGAATAAAGACTAGTTCAAGTATTTCGCTTGCACTCAAACTTCTTGCATGTTTTGCCATAAGCACTCCAGATTAATTTTCACTATTATACACAAACTATTTAAAAGGTCAAATTATCTTCATTTAATCTAATATCAACATCAATAGTGTTAAAATTAAGAATATGACTTAAATCGCAAAGGCTTATTATGAGACTGGCTTTAATTTTTACACTCCTTCTTCCTTTTTACCTCATGGCACAGGATGCTAATAAGCTCAGTGAATATGATCAGGGTATAGCATATTATCAAGAGAATGATTTTCAAAAAAGTTATGCTATTTTTTCTAAAATTTACTTAGAGAATCTTTCTGATATAAACTTTAACTTCTACTTTGGTAGATCTGCTTACGAAACAGGACACTACGGGATGGCACTTGCTGCTTTTGAGCGCGTTGAGATGCAAGATGGAGCAAATCTACGAAATAAACTTGAAATGGCTAGAACATACTATATGCTCAAAATGTTTGAGGATTCTGAGAATGCTTTTAGAGAAGTTCTCGCAAATCCCAATATCCCAGAGAACATCAGAACAAACATAGAACTAGCGCTTTCTCGTGTTTCTAAAGTACAACAAACCTCTTTTACTTATGCAAGAGCTATGATGGGAGTTTTGTATGACTCAAATGTCAATTATGGTTCAATAGGGGATTATAAGTATGGAGGGAGTGACCTTGCTAAGATTGATGAACGCGCTGATATTGCTCTTGAAGCCTATGCAAATGCTGTCAATATTTATGATATTGGTGATAAAAATGGTTTTGCTATAAAAAATTCTCTTAATTTTTATCTTAAAGAGTATCTCAAAGAAAAAGATTTTAATACTATGTATCTCGCCTATACTCCAAGTCTCCTTTATAAAGAAACAAAGTACACTGCTGAACTAGCCCTACAGATAGATACACTTCTTCTCAATCACAAAAGATATTTCCAAACACTTGCACTCATCCCTACTCTACACTATAATCACTCCACTACCCTCAATAGTTTAGTCGCACTAAAGTACCAGATGAAAAAATTTACACAATCATCCCTTGATGCCAATAGATATGAAGTATCCTATGGACTCCAAAAGATTCTTTCTCCTCGCTCTTATGTTCAAGGAAATATTTATTTCATAAACGAATCAAAGTTAGGTGGCGATGATATCTATGTAGATTTTACAGAGTACAAAACAAATATCTCTTATGCAAATCAATTTTTCCCCGACTATGGAGCTGATTTTTTTGCGCAACTTAGATATAGAGGGTATAGTGACTACAGTAAAGGATTTAATTCTACTAGAAAAGATATAGGTGGCTTGCTTAATGCTAACTTTACAATGACACTACTGCCAACTCTTCAAGCAAACCTACGCACAAGTTATGAGTATGTAAACTCAAACCAAGGTCGTTTTACTTATGCAAAATATACTATTTTTGCTGGTATAACAAAAACATTTTAAGGAGTCCTAAAATGAACAGAATAACTTTTATACTTATTACCTTTCTCATCACAACTACAAATCTTTTTGCAAGTTTTGCTGGAACTATTACAGCTTCTAAAGGTAATGCCTCAGTTCTGAGAGAGGGTAACTCACAAAAAGTACACATTGGTCTTAAACTGCAAACGAAGGATCATATTCTCACTAAAGGTGATGCAAAAGTACAAATTATATTTAAAGATGAGACTATTATTACCGTTGGAAAAAATAGTAACTTCTCGATAGAAGAGTTTCTTTTTGATGATGAAAATGAACCCTCTGCTAAGTTTGGTATGTTTGGTGGGGCTATGCGTGCTATCACTGGAAAGATTGGTAAAATCGCTCCACAAAAGTTTAGTGTCACTACAAAAACTGCTACTATAGGTATCAGAGGTACTAACTTTACAATAGCGACCAACGATGCAGGAAGATTAGAAGCCTATTGTACTTATGGGGAGATTAGTGTTAGTGTAAATGGAGAAGCTTATAGTGTAAAGCAAGGCTTCTTTGCAGTGCTCAATGGGAATAATGGTGTAGAGATCAAGGCATTCACTCCTCAAGAGTTAAAATCTATGCAAGAGCATAAATTTGGAGTCAGTCAAAATAAAAACTCTCAAGTATCAAAAGGGGGAGATGTAGTTGTAAATGAGAGTAACGATAAGCAACTCGATCTTACTATAGATGATAAAACGGAGGTTACTATTAAGGATGTCACCCAAGAGAGTTCCGATACACTCTTTAAAGCGCGAACACTTGATTCTACTATTGCAGGCTACTCTATGGAGGATGCCACCTATCTCGGTAATTATACTATGTCTGAGAATCACTCCATTTTAGACAACTCAGGAGATACAAAACTCTCGATTAATTTTTCAAAAGACACAGCACTCTTAGAGGTTGGAAGTTTTCAAAATGAATCTTCAACTTTCCAATACCAGTTTGAAAATGTAAATAAAAGTCAAGTCAACGGCAATGAAATTAATGGTGGTTTAGGGAGTGCTACTATGAACTTTTATGGTCCTGCTGGAAAAACAGTAACAGGGGATTTTATACATGATACTCAAGCAGAGGTATCAAGAGGTACATACTCTGTTCAAACATTTGAGAATCTCCATTAAATCATGAAAGGAAAAAACAGGGTACTGCTGCTTCTTTTTGTACTCATATCTCTTAGTGTAACATCTGCTTACATTTTCATACCCAATCAGTTTCAATCTCTTGATAGTAGAATACGAGATTTTTACTTCTACTTTCGAGGTGAAGAGAAGACTAGTGATAATATTGTCATCGTTGATATTGATGAGAAGAGTATTAAAGTACTTGGTCAATGGCCTTGGGAGCGGGACAAAATTGCTCATATATTACAGAACCTTTCAAAACATGGTGCTGGAATAATCGGCTTAGATATTGTTTTTTCAGAGCAAGATAAAACTTCTCCCACCCTTTTTGCCAAACAGTTTGGGGTAGACCCCGCAACAGCAAAAGATTATGATAAGATTTTAGCACAGACAATAGCACAAACCCCAACTATTTTAGGATACCAATTTGTCCTAGAAAATAGCGAGCACAATGGAGAAGAAGCACCGCAAATTCCAGCGATTATCATTGAAAAGCATAAACAAAAACAGGAGTTTCTACCCGTAGCACAGGGGGTAATGCCAAACCTTAAAATCATTCAAGATGCAGGATATTCAAGTGGTTATATGAACAATATTCCCGATGAAGCAGGAATGATACGAAGTGTCCCTTTGATTATAAAGTATGAAGATGAACTCTATACCTCTTTAGCCCTTGAGATGTATAGAATTGCATTAGGTGCAAAAAAAATCTCTCTCAATTATAGCAATGTTGGTGTTGAAGAGTTAAAAATCAAAAAAACAATTATTCCGACAGATAGATTTGCAAAACTCTACATCAACTTCAGAGGTCCCGCAAAAAGTTACAAATATATATCGGCGAGTGATGTTTACGATAACAATATCTCTGATGCAGATGTAATGGGTAAGTTTGTTCTTATGGGAACCTCTGCCTATGGTTTAATGGATTTGCGTTCTACTCCTATGGATAGTGTTATTGCAGGAGTGGAAGTGCATGCCAATGTAATAGACAACCTTTTAAATGGCGATATGTTAGTAAAATCTGTTTTTGAAGAACCTATCAATATAGCAATTATTATCTTCACTACTTTTATAGTTGTTCTTCTTTACTCTAGGCTTCCTATAGCTTATCTAGTAGTGGCTTACACTCTCTCTTTATATCTTATGTTCTATCTCAATTATTATTTACTCTTTAGTGAACACATGATACTCAACTCAATCTTTCCTCTGATGTCAATGGTACTCTCTCTCATCGCTACACTTGGAGTCAAGTATATTTTTGAGTTTCGCCAAAAAGAGATAGTCAAAAAAAGCTTCTCTAAAAAAGTTTCTAAACAAGTTATGGAAGATTTACTTTTACACCCGCAAGATACAAATCTCAGTGCAAAGGAGGTTGAGACTACTATATACTTCTCAGATATAAGAAGTTTTACTACCATCTCAGAAAATTTGCACTCCCCAAAAAGAATTACTGAGTTTTTAAACTTTTATATGAATAGTATGGTTATATCAATAGAGAACAACCAAGGAACCATCGACAAGTTTATAGGGGATGCTATTATGGCATACTGGAATGCCCCACTTGAAGTCAAAAACCACGCAGATAAAGCTGTTTTAACTGCCCTACATCAAGTAGAGCAGAGAGATCTTCTTAATATCACTATTCATAAAAACTTTGGCTTTGATGTTGATTATGGTATTGGGATAAATACGGGTGATGTTGTTGTTGGAGAGATTGGTTCACAAGGGCGTTCTGACTATACTATCATAGGAGATGCAGTAAACCTTGCATCAAGACTAGAGGGAATGTGTAAACCCTATAAAGTGCGTTTAGTTATCTCAGAGTTCACAAAAGAACAACTCACACAAACCTATGTTACACAACTACTAGACATTGTAAAGGTAAAGGGAAAACATGAGCCTGTTAAAATCTACGAGGTATTAAGTGTGGGTAGTGCCTCTAGTGAAAAACAAGAAGAACTTGATCAGTATCACACTGCCCATCAACTCTACAAAGAAGCAAATTTTGAAGAGGCAAAACAAACATTTAAGAAACTTTATGAAAAATATGATAAATACCTCTACAAGCTCTATATAGAACGCTGTGAGCACCTTATCAAAAGTGATATAAAAGAGTTTGATGGGGTTTTTGAATACACCACTAAATAATGCTTAAACTATATAGTGATATAATCTAATATAAGGGAGTTGTCATGTACTTTAAATTTTTTCAATATCTTTTACCAATAATAGTTGTACTATTTTTCACTGCTTGTAGTGAGGAGTCCAAAATAAAAGAACCCTCATATACGGGGACTTTTGTTGATGCACCTGTAGCTGGGCTCACTTATAGTTGTTCCTCCTCTTCAGATTTTTTTCAAACTGATGCAAATGGAAAATTCACTTGTCCTGTTTGGGAAAAAGCGAAGTTTCAACTTAATGATTTACTTATAGGGACAGTATCCGCTACTCAAGATGTAGTAACACCTTACTCACTTTCACCAGATGATTCTTTATGTGCTGTTAATATTGCTCGGCTTCTACAAACTTTAGATACACACCTAGAAGAGGGAGTACTCCATCTAAACAAAGATCTTCTAGAAAAAGTACCCTCCACCATAGAGTGTTCTAGTCCAAGTTTTGCAGATGATGTAGAAAAAGCTCTAGATATGAAACTCGTAACTGCAGAAGATGCTAAAAAAAGTATGGACTCAAGTATCATCGATCATGAGGGAGAAGTACCATCTACTCCAACTCTAGCAGCGCTGCGCACCTCTGTAGATGAAAATGCTTCCGATGGAACTCTTGTTGGAGTAGTCACTATCATAGATAAGGGTACTACCGATATCACATCCATACAACTAAGTGGCATAGGAAGTGAGAATT
>JALSUU010000102.1 GCA_027071075.1 Sulfurimonas sp.
TCAAGTAAAAAATTTCTCTTTATATATCGCATAATAAAATACCCGATAATAGCTGATAAAAAAGTATTAAAGACGACTATGTAGATAGTAGTGTCTGTTAAGTTCTCAAGGGAAATGGGTTTATAAAACCCCAACGAAAGGCATAAAAAGTCTATAAGAGTATAAACGCCATAGATAACAATGTTATAAATTATAAAATTTAGCATCCATTTCCCTTGTCAATCAATCTTCTAGTCAATACTCTCATATACTTCTACAGACGGCTTCCCTGCAAACCACTCTCTTGGAGGCATATTTTCATGAGATTTTTTAAATGCTTCACTTTGTGTGTAAGCCATAAAACTTTGCATATTTTCCCAAACAGTTTCAATGATAAAAGTATTATTGTCTCCTGTCATTGGGTTTGATTGAGGAGCTAACAAGTTCATTGCATTGCATCCTGCTTGATCTTGAATATCATGCTTTTTAACTGCTTCTTTTAAGTGTGCAGTGTACTCTTCTTTAAACTCTTCTTTAACTGGAAATTTTGTAAAAACTGTAACCATTGTAAATCCTTGTAAAATATATTTTGAGATAGAAATCTTAGTAAATTGTAGCACTTATTTATAATAAATCGGTAACTATTGAAAACTATTATTAGAGTTCTTTCATTTTGATTTCATTTTCGCATTATAAACTTCTTCATCAAAAGAAGGTGATAATTTTATGAAAAAGTTTACTATCTCAGTCGCAATATTACTTGGAATGAGTAGTCTGATGTATGCTAAAAGTACAACAGAAACTCTTGGAGATGTTTTTAGTATTGCTATACCAGCAAGTGCTTATGGAACTGCACTTTATCTTAATGATAAAGATGGAGAGATGCAGTTTTATAAAAGTTATGGAACGACTATGGGAACAACTTATGTTTTAAAATATACAGTCAGAGAAAAAAGACCAGATAGTGATAACCGTGACTCATTTCCATCAGGACATACCTCAAGTGCCTTTGCAGGAGCAAGTTTTATACAGCAAAGATATGGATGGAAATATTCGATATTACCTTATATCGCAGCAATATATACAGGCTACAGTAGAGTAGATGCCAACAGACATCACCCCATAGATGTTTATGCAGGTGCAGCAATTGGAATACTTTCTAGTTGGTATTTTGTAACACCCTATAAAAATATAGAAGTAACACCGATTGTAGATAGTAATTTTAAAGGAGTAAGCCTAAGTTATCAGTGGTAAATCTTGGATACAATTACAATATGAAACTACTTATAATAGAAGATGATGCAAATATACTTTCACTTTTACAAAGAGCTTTTAGTGAAGATGGCTATGTTGTTGATAGTGCTATGGATGGTGAAGAGGGGGAGTATCTGGCTCTTATGAATAGCTATGATGTTATCATACTTGATTGGATGTTGCCACTAAAAAATGGTATCGAGGTTATAAGTTCTCTTAGAGAAAAAAATATCACAACTCCGACTATCATGCTGAGTGCCAAAGGGGAAACAGAAGATAAAATCGTAGGGCTAAAACATGGAGCAGATGATTATCTCTCAAAACCATTCTCTTTTACAGAACTAGAAGCAAGAGTAGAAGCACTCTATCGCAGAAACATCTCTCAAGGGATGACACTTCTTAAAATAGGCGACATTGAGATAGATAGTGATAATAAAATAGTGACAAAAAACAGGCAAAGAGTTGAGCTTACATCAAAAGAGTATGAACTTCTTATGTTCTTCTTTAAAAACAAGAATGCTTATGTGTCAAACTCCATGATAGAAGAGCAACTTTGGAATAATCAAGAGTATATCAACTCTAATGTCATTCAAGTGACAGTCTATCATTTGAGAAAAAAACTAGGCAAAGAGCTTATAAAAAGTAACCGTGGGTTAGGGTATAAAGTTGCAATTTAACTCTCTAAAATCTCGTGTACTTGTCTGGTTTGGAACTATTGCATTTCTTGTTTTATCTCTTTTCGCATTATCGTTTAACTATTTTTTAAACAATAGCATAAATAACAATATAAAAAGCCAACTACAGATTACGGCAGATAGATATAACGACCATAAAAAAATACAAAGTGTAGGTGTAGCTCTTCTAAGTGATAGTAAAGTCCAAAAAAAGAATAGTACTTTTGATTTGAAAAACTATGAACATTATTTGCATCAAAAAGAAAATTTTTTTATTATTAGACACAAAGAAGATGATGATTATATTGATGCACTTTACATTGCACAACAAGGAACAAATCAAATTCTTGTTTATAAAAAAAATATTGATAACAAAATAGAGAACTTTCAAGATACGCTCCTCTGGCTTATTCCGATTTTGCTTTTTGTATTTATCTTTTTAGCAAGCAAAATGTTAGATAAAATCTTGTTTCCTATAAACAGACTCATAAACGCCACGAAAGATATGAGTGTAACTAAATTTACAAAGAGCATAGAGGTTCCAAAAGAGGATGATGAGATTAAAGAGCTTGTTGTCTCTTTTAATGCGATGATAAAGAGGCTACAAGAGGGAATAGAGCGTTTAGATAGGTTTAACTCTGATGTCTCTCATGAGCTGAAAACTCCTTTGACTGTAATACAAGGAGAGGTAGAGTTAGCGCTTAGAAAAACGCGAGAACCACTGGTATATCAGAACAGTTTAAGCACAATAGCAACACAATCAAAACAGATAGAACTCATAGTAAAACAGCTTCTACTTCTTACAAAATACACCAAAGAAAATATAAAAGATTCCTTTGAAGAGTGCCTACTAGATTCACTACTCATAGGGGTAATTGATAAGTTTCAAATGCAACTTAGCGAAAAAAACCTACAACTAGAGATAGTAAAGATAGAGCCTATTGTAATGCAAGCAAACCCTGTTTTAATAGAGTCAATTTTTAGTAATATCATTGATAATGCCATAAAATACACACCAAAAGATAAAAAAATATCTCTCTGGCTTTATAGAGATTCTAAAATTCATTT
>JALSUU010000103.1 GCA_027071075.1 Sulfurimonas sp.
TTGCTTCAAGAGCATTTACCATTACTTCAGAAGTTGTGTTTGAAGCACGAGCAGCATCAAGCATTACAACTGTAACACCTTCAGAGTTTAGCACTACATCAAATGCAGCTCCTGTGATTTTATCGCCTGCACCTGTGTCAAGTAATTTAATGATACCATCTTTTAATCCACTAAGAAGAGAGCGTCTTGGAGCATTACTTGCAGTAGATGTACTACCAACAACTGCTTCAGCGATAGCTGCATATGCTTCGCCTCTAGTCATATCTGTATTTTCTGCAATAACTGTATCTATGAAAGCTTTAATCTCTGCATCAGTAGCATCAAGATTAGCCATTTTTAAAGTCATGTCAGACACTGCTTGAGATGCATCTGAACTCTTAGCAGCAGAAAAGATTTCCGTCACTGTATTGAACTTTTCAACAGCCTTTGATGGAGTTGCATCCTTTGTAGTTGAAGCTGATGGTGCTGATTGCGTATCACTACCACAACCTTGAAGTAATAAACCTGCTAAAACTATAGAACCTAGATACGATTTTAAATGTGTCATATTTTTCCTTTTTTAAAAACTTACTCTCTTATGAAAGTAAACTTTTAATGTTTGATTTCACATATTATAAAAAAAAGTAATCGTGTTGTAGCTTAAATTGCTAGAGTAATTTGAAATTTTTTTGATAAAAATGTGATTTAAATGTGAATAAAGCACTCTGAGTAGGTGCTTTGTGTGATAAAAATATAATATATTGAAGTAAAGATATTTGTTACTAAACTACTCACAATTTTATCACTTTTTATTATTTATGAGATTTTTAGTTCTATAACTATTTCTTATAATTATAGAACTGTATAAAAAAGATTACTATTACTTATTATGATAGGAAGTGCTTTATGGAGTAGCGCATGTCATCATCTAGGTTCTCCATACTTGAGAGCATCCATCTGAGATATCCTGCATCTTCACGAGCAACTTCTGCAAGTTCTTTTCCTTTATGCTTTCCAAATCGAAATGTTTTTACTAAGATAGGAGTGTTCGTGAGGTCAACCATTTTTTCAACTGGATTCTCTCTAGGATATGCCTCTTGAACTGCTTGTTTGAGTTTGGAGAGAAAGAGCTTAAGAACAAGTACATCACCGATTGCATCATGTGCTTTTACAACTATGTTTAGTGCACTTGCTTCTTTCTCCTCTTCTTTATAAAGTTCCATTTTGTAACGAAAGTATTGAAGTCTATGAGCCTCTTCATCTGGGAGAACATGTTTAGCAACTCGAAGTGTATCAATCACTTTCATCTCTGTACTAAAACCCTCTTTTTCAAGCATCTTAATGTCAAAAGGGGCATTATGGATGATAAGATAATTCTCAGGAGTATTTAACTCTAAGAGTCTTTTATAGGCACTTGTCTCACTGCATAAGGGTTTACCCTCAAGTAAATCAGGTGTGATGCCATGTACTTCCATAGCTCCAAAACTAATAGGCACATCAGTACTATTAAACTCATTATGAACCTCTATAGGGTTTACGCCTAAAACAATATAACCGAGTTGAATCACTCTATCATTATCTGCTGTGCCTGTTGTCTCGGTATCTAGTATTATATATTTTGCCATTATTTTTTACTCTCATAATTTACTTGAAATATTTTTGTGCTATTCGCTGGAACTAGTAGCGTAAAGGTAACAAGGTTCCCCTCGGTGAAGCTATACTTTTGTGTAGTTGTGATTTTTGAATTATGGTTACGATTAAAAGGGATTTTGAGTGTAATCTCTTTTGTGAAATCAGAGTCATTTTGCACTGAATACTCTAAATCAACATTATAGTATTTCTGATTGTTATCTCTTCGTATTACTTTTTGCTTTATATGTATATCGAAGTTTTTTCCTATTTTTACTTTGAGGGGAGTGTTTTTTGAAGTATGTGGAACTCTGTTTTCTCCTAGAAAAAGCGTAGAATTTTCAAGCTTTGAGTAGCTTCTGATAACACCTTGTGGTAAAGGCACTCCAAGTGGAGAGAGGGTAACATACATAACTACACCATATTTACGCATAGCATCACTATAAAGAGGGTTTGAAAGTCTTGCAATGTTTTCTCTTTTTATAGAAATTGATTTTTTTGTTAAAAATTTTATTTGTGTTTTTTCATTGTTGGCTAGGTTGACTTTAAAGGGAATCTTATAAATGTGATATCCCTCATGCGCAATCTCTCTTACCTCTGGTGCATCACTCATCACTGTAAGGACTCTCTCTTTTTGATAACGAGGTCTATTTTGAGATACTCTGTTTACATCTCCTGCTAAAAGGGAGAGTGTTACATCTTCAAACCTTTTACCTGAACGATTTTCTACATTTATCCAGCCCATAAGTGTCGCTTTATCTTCACTATCAAGGTTTAAAATATAATCACTTTTAAAGTTAATATTGCTTATAAGATAGTCAAGTTTCATCTTTTCATTTGTGTCACTTTGAACCTTTACATTCCAAACTAAAGAGGGTTTTGTGATGAGTTCATCAGGAATATCACTAAAGATGATTGATTTACTCGCAACGCTAATGACTTGAAAGTCTGTCGTTCGTACTAAAGCATTTGTGCCACTAAAACTAAGAAGTGTAACTGGAATGATTTTAAACTCATTTCTATTTTTTAACATTCTCACTTCTACTTTTTTATCTATATGCGACTCTAAAAGTTTTGTTTGTGTAAGTTTATCAAATCTATACTGCTGAGAGAGTAGGGTGACTGCATCAGGGAGAGAAACATTTATAGAGTCAGTATGCAGAGTCTTTGCCACACCCTCATAGACAATAGTACTTTCAGTAGGTTTAATACTAAGTTGTCTCTCCTCATGCACAAGACCAATGTTCGAGTTATAAACGACAAGAGAGTTGTTTTGAATCTCTTTTGAGAGTGATGATGCAAAGAGAACAGGGGTGAGTAACAAACTTGTGAGTAGAGATAAGCTACTTTTTTTCATAAGA
>JALSUU010000104.1 GCA_027071075.1 Sulfurimonas sp.
TATTTCAGTTTTATCCTGTAACGGCTTTGATGATTATACTTTTAGCCTTGCTTAATGACATCCCTATCTTAGCCATTGCTTATGATAACACAAAGATAGAGCCGCGACCTGTACGATGGAATATGAAGGAGATGTTAGTCCTTTCCACTTGGCTTGGAGTTGCAGGTGTTGCATCCTCTTTTCTAATCTTTTGGTATGTGATGAGTATGATGCAGTTGCCGCTAGAGTTTGTGCAGTCACTCTTCTTTGTCAAGCTTGTAGTCGCAGGACACGGAACTATCTACAATACTCGTACAGATAGCTGGTTTTTTAAAGGTCCCCATCCCTCATGGATACTTGTAAACGCAACACTCTGGAGTGCAGTAGGTGGAACGGTCATTGGAGTGTATGGTTTTGACCTTATGGAGCCTATAGGTTGGAAATGGGCAGGTGTGATGTGGTTATATGCATCAACATGGTTTGTTTTTAATGATGCAGTAAAAGTTATGGTAATCCGTTACTATAGAAAAAAATTTCAAAAATAAATAAATAATAAGGAAAACAGAATGTCTAAAAAAATGATAACACTCGATGCAAATGAAGCAGTAGCAAGAGTAGCACATAAAATAAATGAAGTAATAGCAATCTATCCTATTACACCTGCATCACCAATGGGTGAGTATAGCGATATATACTCAGCGCATGGTGAGAAAAATATCTTTGATACTGTTCCAGAAGTGATGGAGATGCAGAGTGAAGCGGGAGCGAGTGGGACTGTGCATGGAGCTTTACAAAGTGGGGCATTAACAACTACTTTTACAGCTTCTCAGGGACTTTTACTGATGATACCAAATATGTATAAAATTGCAGGAGAGTTAACACCTACAGTTTTTCATGTAGCGGCTCGTTCTTTAGCTGCACAAGCTTTATCTATATTTGGTGATCATCAAGATGTTATGGGTGTTCGGCAAACGGGTTTTGCACTTATGCCCTCGTGTAGTGTTCAAGAGGCACATGATTTTGCACTTATCTCTCAGGCAGCTTCACTAACCTCACGCATACCTTTTTTACACTTTTTTGATGGTTTCCGTACTTCTCATGAGATAAAGAAGATAGAACTCTTGCAAGAGAGTACGCTCAAAGCTATGATAAGTGATGATTTAGTCCAAGCACATAGAAAAAGAGCATTGACACCAGATAATCCTTTTATAAGAGGGACATCACAAAATCCAGATGTCTATTTTCAAGCGAGAGAGAGTGTCAATAGTTACTATGAAAAACTTCCAAATATACTTCAAGAGCAGATGGATAAGTTTGCCACGCTTACAGGGCGAAGTTATAAGCTTTTTGACTATGTAGGAGCAGAGGATGCTACGCGTGTTATAGTTATCATGGCATCAGGTGCTGAGGCTGTACATGAGAGTGTAGAGTATCTTAATACTGTAGGCGAAAAAGTGGGAGTGATTAAAGTGCGTTTAGCCCTCCCTTTTAGTATAGATCACTTCATAAAAGCACTTCCAAACTCTGTAAAATCAATAGCTGTGATGGATAGAACAAAAGAGTCAGGTTCTTTGGGTGAGCCACTCTATCATGATGTACTTACAGCTCTGAGTGAAGCAAATGCAGAAGCAAAACTAAACTTCCCTATGCCAAAAATCATAGGTGGAAGATATGGACTCTCATCCAAAGAGTTTACACCAGCTATGATAAAGTCTATCTACGATGAACTCTCAAAAGAGCATAGTAAAAACCACTTTACAGTTGGCATCAATGATGATGTAACACATACAAGCCTTGAGTATGATGCAGAGTTTGTCATCGAAGATGCAGAGGTCTATGAAGCTATCTTTTTTGGTTTAGGTTCCGATGGAACAGTGGGGGCAAACAAAAACTCTATAAAGATTATAGGGGAAGAGACACCAAACTATGCACAAGGGTATTTTGTATATGACTCTAAAAAGTCTGGTTCCGTTACCACTTCGCATCTTCGCTTTGGTCCTAAAAGAATCCGCTCTCCTTATCTCATCCAAAAGGCAGATTTTGTAGCCTGTCATCAGAGTGTGTTTTTAGAGAAGTATGACATCTTAGCTCATGCAAAAGAGGGTGCTACTTTCTTACTCAATACTCCTTTTGAAAAAGAGCATTTATGGAGAAAAATACCTGCTGATGCACAAAAACAGATACTAGATAAGAAGTTAAAACTCTTCGCTATTGATGCACATAAGGTATCAAAACTCAGTGGAATGGGACATCGTATCAATACTATTATGCAGACATGCTTTTTCGCTATATCAGGTATTCTTGAAAAAGAGAAAGCTATTGCGCTTATCAAACACTCTATCGAAAAAACTTATGGTAAGAAATCACAAGAGATTGTTGATAAAAACTTTCATGCAGTTGACAATACACTGAAAAATCTCTTTGAGTTAGATATACCTGCATCAATAGCTTCTGATGTGAAGATGCAAGAGTTGGTTAAAGGGGATTATGATGCCTTTGTCGCAAATGTAACACGAAAACTTATAGAGGGTCATGGAGATGACTTACCAGTTTCAGCCCTTCCAAATGATGGAACTTGGGAGAGTGGAACAACGCAGTATGAAAAAAGAAATGTTGGCTTAGAAGTTCCCGTATGGGACGCTGATACCTGCATCCAGTGTAACAAATGTGTTGAGGTATGTCCACATAGTGTAATTCGCTCAAAAGTGGTGGGTGAAGAGTTGTTACAAGAGACACCATCTATGATAACTTATATTAAAGCAAAAGGGAAAACTTTTGGGGAGGATGAGCAGTTTCTCATCAGTGTATCTGTTGAGGATTGTACTGGGTGTTCTTTGTGTGTTGAAGAGTGTCCAGCGACTAACAAAGCAAACCCAGAACTCAAAGCGATAAATATGCAAGATCAACCTCCACTGAGAGAGGAGGGTGCTGAGGCTTGGGAATTTTTTGAGACACTTCCATACTATGATAGAAGTAAACTGAACCACTCTAAGATAAAAGAGGCACAACTTTTAGAGCCTCTTTTTGAGTTTTCAGGAGCTTGTCCAGGATGTGGAGAGACACCTTACATAAAACTAGCTACACAACTCTTTGGTGATAGGATGATAGTGGCAAATGCAACAGGATGTACCTCTATCTATGGTGGAAATTTACCAACTACGCCATGGAAGAAAAACCTTCAAGGCAAAGGTCCTGCGTGGTCAAACTCACTCTTTGAAGATAACGCTGAGTTTGGACTCGGGTTTCGACTCACAATAGATAAACATAAAGAGCAAGCTGAGGAGATGGTAGCGCTTTTACAAGAGGAGATAGGCACAACATTAAGTAGTGAAATCTTAGAGGCACAACAAAAAGAGGAAGAGGAGATTTATGCTCAAGAGCAAAGAGTTACAAAACTCAAAGAGCAACTTAAAAACTCTTCACACCCTAAGGCAAAAGATCTGCTCTCTGTAGCGGATTACCTAAGTAAAAAGTCTGTTTGGATAATGGGCGGTGATGGTTGGGCTTATGATATTGGTTATGGTGGCTTAGATCATGTCCTCTCTAGTGGAAAAAATGTAAATGTTTTAGTGCTAGATACGCAAGTCTACTCTAACACGGGTGGACAGCAATCAAAAGCGACCTTTACAGGTGCTGTTGCGAAGTTCGCTGCAGGTGGAAAAGCGGCTATGCCAAAAGATTTGGCGATGATGGCGGTAGCATATGGAAATGTTTATGTAGCAAGAGTTGCTATGGGTGCAAGTGATGCACAGGTTCTTAAAGCATTTGTAGAGGCTGAAAAGTATGATGGACCCTCTATCATCATCGCTTACTCTCACTGCATCGCACATGGGTATGACTTGAAGTATGGTATGAAACAGCAAAAACTTGCAGTACAAAGTGGTATTTGGGCTACTTTTAGATATAACCCTGAGTTAGAGTTAGAGGGTAAAAACCCTATGATTTTAGACTATAAAGAGCCGAAGATTCCTGTTGAGGAGTACATGTACAATGAGACGCGTTTTAGTATGGTTGAGAAGATGGATAGCCAACATGCGAAAGAGTTTATAAAAACAGCACAACATCATGCTGATGAGCAGTATAAAAGATATAAAAATATGACAGAGATAGATTACTCAAAAGAGTAATCTATACTCTTTACTTTATAACTTACTTTTAATCTGCTTAATATAGTAAAACATAGTTATCTCACCAAAGAATGGTCCGAAAATGTTAAAGAGTGGGAGGAAGTTAAAGAGTGCGGTTACACTACTTATGATAAAAAATCCTCTCTTGTACTCAGCAAGTGCTTCACTTTTTGCCTCAGTTACGAGTAGGGCACTGCTATCTTCCACAAAAGTATCTTTAATAAGCCAAACCCATAGAGCAATTTGCACTATGAAGTTAAGCACAGGGATAAAAAGCAGAGGAAATGCAAGGAGTGAAATAACTGTATAGATAGCGATATCTACAACTCTGTTTCTACTTGTCTCAAACTCATTTTCTTCTAAAAGTGCATCATAAGGAAAGTGCTTCTCACTCACTTTTGTAAGAAGGTGTTCACTAAAAAAACTTGTTACAAAAAGCATAGTGACAATAATACCACTATAGACAAAGTAAAATCCTAGGAGATAGGACATTGTCGCTTCTACTGTTTGAAATGGTAACCAGTTGAGCAGTTGAAGTAGCTTTTGATGGAGAAGCCCTGAATTGAAAAAGCCGATGATAGCCCAAAAAGCAGCACTTAAAAAGACAATACCTAAAGAGAATGAACTATACTTTTCTTTGGAAACCTTTTCTAAAATCATATTGCCAAAAAAGATGAGAATAAGTGCAGCGGTTATGATAACTAATGCTAACCATAAGAGCGATGCAAGCATCCATGCACTATTGGAACGAATCATAGAAAAAGGTACTAAGTCTATAAGAGAGCTACTAATACCTATGAGTGCATCCCATACAAAAAAGCCTATAGCTGACCATAACAGTGTGACTGTTACCCCTATTAAAAAGACCATCTTCATTGTGTGATAGTTGAGTATCTCTTTAAATCCGAAAATTATTGATTCTGTTAAATCTTGCATCCTATTCTCCTTATAACCAGCGCTCTATATCAATGAGTGTTTTTATGACTGGATTTTGTAACTTTTTCAGCATTATATCACCCATTATCTTTTTTGCAAGCATGATGTAGGCTTCAGAGATGGTAGGATGTGGATGAATAGAGCCAATAATATCTTTGAGTGTGAGTTTATTCGCAATGATGAGGGCTGCTTCACCGCCCATAGTTTGTGCCTCAGCGTGCATGATAGAGATGCCTATGATACGATTTGATTTTTTATCGACTATATATTTTAAAAATCCGTAATCTTCATTTTCTATCTGTGATTTTGCTTCGGTGTTAAACTCAAAAGTATCTACAATCACATCTAACCCTCTCTCTTTAGCTTGCTCTTCACTTATCCCAGCCATAGCGACATTTGGCATACTAAAGAGTACCCATGAGTTGATGTCATAGTCAACTGAGAAGTAGTTATGCTCTAAGAAAAGGTTTTGTGCAAGGGTGTGGGCTCCATACTGTGCAGTGTGGGCAAATTTTGGAAAGCCATCTACTACATCTCCATTTGCATAGATATTAGGGTTTGAGGTTTGGAGATGTTTAGAGACGGTGATGCCTTTAGTAGAGGAGTTTACACCTGCTTTTTCTAAATCTAAATGTTCGATATTTGCTACTCTCCCTGCAGCACTTAGCACTCTTGTTGTGTTTATCTTTTGCTCTTTATTTTCTTGTGTGAAAGTGATTTCAAACTGCTCATTTGCATAATCAACTATAGAGATATTTGAGGAGAGGTGGATTGTCACTTTTAGATTTTTCTTTAACTTTTTAAAGAGATACTCTGCAGCTTCTGCATCAATGTTCTCTAAAATCTTGTTTTTTCTTCCAAAGAGGTGAATCTCTACCCCAAGCGAGGAGAGAATCATAGCAAACTCTATAGCGATAGCACCAGTTCCTATGATAGCGAGACTGTGTGGCAGTTGCATCTTCTCAAAAAAGTCACTGTTTGTCCAGATTTTATCTGCACCACTCCCTGCATACTTAGGTATGAAACTATGTGAGCCTGTTCCTATGACAGCCTTAGAGAAGTGTAACTCCTCTTTTTTATCTTCAAAGATAAGCTCAAGAGTCTCTTTAGATGTAAAGTGAGCATTTGCTTTGATAAGGTCAAGATTATCTAAAGTATCTACTACATCTTGCGCGGCATCTGTTCTTTTGTTTAAAATGGCATCTTTTCTTTTTTTGATTTTTTCCCAAACAAGAGAGTAATGTGCATCATTAAGTGTGATACCAAACTCTTTGAAATCTTTTAAGGATTCTATCTGCTTTGCACTTGCTTCCATGATTTTAGAGGGGATACACCCTTGAAAAAGACACTCTCCACCCAGTTTTCCAACTGTATCAATAAGGGCTACTTTTTTATCTTTGTTGAGTTTTGCGTACTCCATAGCTACGGGTGTCCCTGCTGGTCCACCTCCTATAACGACAAGGTCATAATGTTTTTGATTGTCTGACATGTTTTTTTCCTTTTTTTATTTTTGATGTGCTTTATAAAAATCTTCCAACTCATCATAAAGTTCTCTAAAATGTTTTTTAAGTCCTTCTGGATTTTCAAAGTATCGCTCACTCACCACTGCAAAAAACTCTGCCTCATTTGTAGCAGCATACTCTCCAATGAGTCTGTACTTTCCCCAGTCTCTATTTTTAAGACGCACTTCTTGGAGTTTGTTAAACTCATGAGAGAGAACTTGCGCCCACTCATGGTACTTCGAGTAGGGAAGGGGCGGTGTACCATCGGCTACACCATCTAAAAAGTCTAACTCATGCGCAAACTCATGGATGATAACATTGTTGCTATGCAGATGGTAGGCATCTTTTTTTGCATCACTCCAAGAGAGGACAACCGTATCGCTAGAGGATTGTCCCTCTAGTAGAAACTCTCCTTTTGTGTAGATGCCACCATTGTTGCTGACACGGTTTGCAATGACTGTGTTTGGATAGACAACTACGGTAGAGAGGTTCTCATAACACTCTGAGATATCGAGATGCAGGAGTATCAAACAAGCGTGAAAAGCGATAACGACTTTTATCTCATCATTTAACTCTAGCGATACACCTATGATTTTTTTTGTATTTACAAAGCGGAGAATAGAGTGTCTAATTTTTTCTTTTTCTTCTGAAGTAAGTTTTTTATAAAGAGGTATATCTTGTAAAACTGTTTCATACTCTTTAGGAAAAGGAAGTTGCGAAATTTTCTCTAATTTTCTTCTTCTGTAAAGGGTGTAAAGAAGATAAGAGAGAGCTATAATAAATCCTAGTGTTATAAATACAATAAGGAGTGATTTGTAGTAAGTATCGTGCATAATATTCCTTATCTAATCTGTTTTTTGAGTGTTCTATTGGTAATAAAACGAAGTAAAATTTCTATGATAAAAGCAATACAAAAAGTAGCAATTAAGTAGTAAATAATTGCTGGCATACTTGTGTAAGTTGAGTAAAGTGTAAGTAGGGCAACTCCAAACATAGCAATTATTGCAAGCGTAATTACCCAAAGTTTAGCACCTGTATTTTTGATAACTCTAAGATGGGCGATATGTGTAGTACCTTGGACTAAAAGCATGACAATAGCAGCAACGGTAGTAATTTCTGAGATGTTAAAAAAGATAATAAGTGGAGTAATAATCAAGGCACTCACTATAAGCCCCTCGTAAGAATTAAATACATGGTACTCATACACTTCTGGAAGATTTCCATCTTTTGCCATGGAGTAGCCTATCTCTGTTACAGCATAAAGTGTGGCGTTAATCGCTGATGCAGTTGCGAGGAGGGCAGTCACAGACATAATCTTAAATCCCCACTCACCAAAGAGCGGTTTTGCAGCCTCTGCAAGTGCATAATCTTTTGTCTCTATGATTTTTTCTAAAGGAAGATTTCCTAAAACAGCTATGCTTGTTAAGATATATAACACAGCTACAATGATGATGGCGTAAAACATCGCTTTGAGCATAGTAGTTTTAGGGTCTTGCATATCTTCAACCGTATTTGTGATGACACTAAAACCTTGGTAGGCAAAAAAGGTAATCCCTATGGCAAAAACCATTCCACTTATGGGAGGCATTTTGTTTAGACTTAAAAGCTCTGGTTGGATAGTAAAAAGTGCCGCAATAGCAAAGATAATGAGCACACCGAGTTTGATAAAAACGATGATATTCTCAGACTTTGCAACGAGTGATGCACCTATGAGATTTATGAGTGTAAAAAGCAGGACAATACCGACTGAAAATATATTTATCATCAACTCGCTTGAGTGTGTCATAAAAGTAGCAGCATAAGTTCCAAAAGATTTTGCCACTGCGGCTACTGCTATGAGCTGCGAGAAGTAAAACATCACACCCATAGAGCCTGAGAAGACATTTTCTCCAAAGCCTTGGACTAGGTACTCAACAATCCCACCACGAGATTGGTAGGTGATAGCAAGTTTAGCAAGTGAATAACCACTCAAAAGGGCTATAAGTGCACCAAAGATAAAAGAGAGCCAGACAATATTTCCCGCCATAGACCCAGCTTGACCGATAACTATAAATATACCAGCACCAACCATAGAGCCTATCCCTAAAAAGATAGCACTCCAGAGCCCAAAGGCTTTTGTTTCTTGCATCGTTTTTTCCTTATTGAATGATAAACTTTACTATATAGACATTTCTTATCTCTCCATCGCTGAGCATAGAGTTAAGTTTGTTTTTTATCTCTTCACAAATCTTTTGTTTTCCAAGTTCTGAAGAGACATCTTCTAGTGTTTTATTTGAAAGGATGAGGATAATCTCATCACGAATTACAGCATTTTTATCATCAAGCTCATTTGAGAGGAGTTTATCATCAAGTTCTAAAGAGAGTGTTGCAATAAGATAAGTATCCTTTTCATCAGCTGTTTTAAGATTTACTGTAATGGGTGTTAAAGGATAGAGTGGTCCGATTTCACTGAGTGTTTCATCTTGAGGGTTTACTTGTTTTTCAACCTTACCCTGCTCACTCTTTGGTGCATCTTGTTTTTGAATGTACCAAAGAGCACCAACAGCCCCACTAATCAACAATAGTATTAAAATAACAATGATGATAATTAAAGACTTATTTGACATCTTATTTACTCATTTTCTTAAAGATAGAACCTGTAATAAGCAAAGATATCCCATCAAAAAAGAGGCTAAAACCTACAAAGAGACCGATGAGATACATGGAAGTCATAGGCCAACCTAAAGTGAAAAGTACACCGAGTAAAATAGAAAAAATCGCATTTATTATCCAAAAAAATGAACCCTTATGCGGACGCATATTCATTCCGATGCTAAAACTTGCATAGGCATCCATAAAAAAGTAGATTGCCAAGAGTAAACCAACCGTTCCCACCCCACTTAAAGGGTAAAATATCATAAAGAGTGAAACACCAACAAGTATAACACTTTTGAGCCATCCAGTATAATCCTCTTTATCACTCAAGTAGGTAAACCACCCAGCCATAATCCCTGCAAAAAGCAGAAGCCAAGATACAAATGTTACAGTTGCAAGTGTCATAACAACAGGCCATAAAATACCAATAACACCTAAGATGAGAAATATACTCCCAGCTATTTTTGCATGTTTAGAAAATTTATTTACTAACTCTTCTCCCATATTTTCTTCTAATGGATACTTCCACATAAGATACTCCTTAATATTTTTTATACTTATAAGTAGTATAATACTTTGTTAATAATAAATAGTAAATATTATAATGTTCTCTCTATTTTACCTATTCTCTCAATACTCTTTAAAACACTATCAGGGTTTAAGCTTATAGAGTCGATGCCAAGATTTACAAGAAATTCTGCCATTTCGGGATAATCAGATGGGGCTTGTCCACATAGTCCGCTGTGTCGCTTATTACGCCTTGCACCCTCTACTGCCATTTTTATCATCTCTTTGACACCCTCATCTCGTTCATCATAATCAAAAGCGACTATTTCGCTGTCACGGTCAACTCCAAGAGTGAGCTGTGTTAAGTCATTGCTTCCGATGCTAAAGCCATCAAAAATTTCACTAAAGGCATCGATGGAGATGACATTGTTAGGGATTTCACACATCACATAGATTTTGAGTCCATTTTCACCTTGCTTGAGTCCATACTTTGCCATAG
>JALSUU010000105.1 GCA_027071075.1 Sulfurimonas sp.
TGCAAAACATTAAACCATATACTAAAGAGTTAGTCTTACAAGATTACGATGGCTCTACACTTGAAGTAAAAATTGACAAAGAGTACCACTCTCCTTTTATGGTAAGTGAGATGTTCTTCTCCAAAAGTAAAAAGTCTAAACAAAGAGCCAAAAATCTTCATATAGAAGAGGAGTCTCTTCGCTCAAAAGTAGAGCATATAGAACTTTTTATTCACACTGTTGGCGTAGCAAAAGATGTTGCAAAGATAGAGCTTCTTTTTCCAAAACGAGTACAAAACAAAAAGATAAAAGTAGATGATAGTATAGAGACTTTTTGGATAGAGGGGTATAAAGTTCAGCTTGGAAAAAATGAGAAGGGAAATGTCACACTTTTACAAAAAGCAAGGGCAAAAGATATTTGGTTACATATGAAAGATCAACCATCTTGTCATGTAATCATAAAGACAGATAAGCAAAATCTTCCAGAGAAAATTATACAATCTGCTGCAAGACTCTGTGTCGATTTTACAACGACTGCACAAGATAAGTTTTTGGTCGATTATACTCCTCGTAGAGAGGTAACCATTCAAAGTGGTGCAAATGTTCTTTACAATAAGTATAAAACTATTGAGATTGATACAAGGAGTTAAAAGATGGCAATAGGACCCATAGGAAGTGCGATATTTACAAATCAAATGACACCAGTTGCTAGTACTACGCAAAATATGCATGCTAATCGTGTTGATTTTCAAAATATGATAGCACAATCTTCTGTTCAAGAGAGAGATGAAAAGGTTTTAGAAGTGCGTCCTGCAGAAGAAAATCAAGAGATAAATGAGGATAAAGATCATACTCGTGATGAGGCAGATAGAGAGAGTGAGAGGAACGAAAAACAAGAAGATGAAGTAGAAGATGCAGAGATAGAACCGATTCATAAATTAGATATTAAAGTCTGATTAGATATAATTTTGGATAATTAACAATAATTTTTATAAGGAAGTTTACATGAGTATGTTTGGGGAACACAGTGAGCGTGTTACAACGGGATTAGCACTTTTAGCGGGTGTATTTATTATAGGGTTTATAGATAATTTTTTTCTTATGTGGCTTGTTTTTGGTGCTATTTATATCTTAGCATTCAAAGAGGCTATCAAACTTTTTGAAGTTGAAAAAGATGGGCTTTTACCTTTTGCCATCGGGCTTTGGCTTGTGGCTGGAATCTATCCTTATGGGGATGATCTTTTTGTTTTAGCGGGTGTTGCTTATGCAAGTGCAGTCGCTTTTAACAAAGAGGTACAGTGGAAGGATTTCTTTCCTTTTATCTACCCAACAGCAGGGATTCTCTTTATGTTTACAATGTATGAAGAGTATGGTGTGATGTCACTTTTATGGCTTTTAGCGGTTGTGGCTTTAACTGATGTTGGGGCGTATGCAGTTGGAAAGAGCATAGGAAAAACACAGTTTTGTGAAACTTCTCCAAACAAAACAATGGAGGGTGTTGTAGGTGGCATCGTTGTTTCAACCCTTGGAGGGATGTTTTTTGGTCTCTCTATTGTGGATTTAGGCGTGGCATTTTTAGTCAGTTTTGCTGTGGCTGTGAGTTCTATCTTCGGTGATTTGTTTGAGTCATCACTCAAGCGTGCAGCGGGCGTAAAAGATAGCGGTGATTTACTTCCCGGTCACGGTGGTGTTCTTGATAGAATAGATGGCTATCTTTTTGGCGGTATCGTTATGCTCGTACTTCTAAGAGGGCTTGTTTAGTTTGGTACTGCTTGGCTCAACTGGCTCCATAGGAGTAAATACTCTTCTTGTCGCTAAAAAGTTTGGTATTGAAGTAGAAGCTTTAGTCTGTGGTAAAAATATCACGCTCCTAAATAAACAGATACAAGAGCATAAACCGCAAGTTGTCGTTATCGCAGATGCAGAAGATATACCCAAAGTAAATCACTCCAAAGTTTATGCAGGCAGTGATGCAATACTGAGCGTTATAGCTGATGCAAAAAGTGAGCTTGTTGTCAATGCCCTTGTAGGTTTCTTAGGACTTCGTCCAACACTCAAAGCCTTAGAGTGTGAAAAAAAAGTAGCATTAGCGAACAAAGAATCTCTTGTCGCTTGTGGTGCTTTTATAGATACCTCAAAGATTCAGCCCATAGACTCAGAACACTTTGGACTCTGGTATCTTTTACAGGATAGAGCTATTGAGAAGATGATTATTACTGCTTCTGGTGGGGCATTTCGTGATTGGGATATTGCACGCCTTAAAAATGCGACTTTAGCAGATACACAAAAACATCCTAACTGGTCAATGGGACAAAAGATTACTATTGACTCTGCTACTATGGTAAACAAGATGTTTGAACTTCTTGAAGCGCGTTGGTTGTTTGGTGAGGGGAAGTACGATGCAGTTATAGAAACAAAGTCACTCATCCATGCGCTTATAGACTTTAAAGATGGCTCAACAACTGCGCACTTTGCACACGCTTCTATGCAACTCCCTATCGCTTATGCTCTTGATACAAAAATGAATGAAAATATTTTAGGGCATGTTGATTTGCGTAAAGTAGGGAGTTTAGAGTTTCGTGAGATTAGTTCTGAGAGGTATCCTATTTGGGAAATTAAAGAGGAACTCCTTAGAACTCCGCAGAGAGGTCTTGTTGTCAATGCTGCAAATGAAGCTGCAATAGAGAAGTTTATAAACAAAGAGATAGGGTTTATGGATATAAGTAGTGAGATAATGAACGCTTTTGAAAAGTTTGTAGAAATTCCACAAAATATTGATGATGTTTTTGCACTTGATGCAGAAGTACGAGCCTTTGTAAGGGAGCTGTAAATATGATACTGAGTATAGAGAGTTCCTGTGATGATAGCGCGATTGCCATCACGGAGATAGCGACAAACAAACTTCTTTTTCATAAGAAAATAAGTCAAGAGATAGAGCATAGTGTTTATGGTGGTGTTGTGCCAGAACTTGCAGCAAGACTTC
>JALSUU010000106.1:0-1548 GCA_027071075.1 Sulfurimonas sp.
ATTTTTACTTCATAGTGTGCAGACTCTACAACAATAGGTGCGAGTTGCGCCATAGCAGAGAAGATACCCATCATCACAAACCCAAGCATATAAAGATGCACCCATCCAATAAGAGAGAAATCTCTTAAGTCACTCAAAGGGTCTATAAAAAAAAGCCAGAGCATACTTAAGAGATAAAAAAAGCTTGAGAGAAGAAAATAGACTTGCATCATTTTAATGGGAGGCGAGAAGTTCGGTGAGACATTCATAAGTAATATCCTAATTTAAAATCTTTTTACAGTAATAATAAGTATAATTCTAGCAAAATAAATTAAGGGTTTAGTATGAAACTTACCATAACAGATGGAGAAATTGGGGTAAGACCCCCTGTAACGAAACCACACCCTGGTTTTTTACATGAAGTGGGTGTAGAGCGATTTGAAAAGTTAGTGTATGATCATTATGAACTTATAGAAAAAAGTGAGATTGCTTTTCTGTTTCCTGTTTTAGATGAAGAAGATTTTGCTGAAGCAAAGCGTCATGCTTTTACCTTTTTACTAGAGATATCAGGGGGAGAAGCTCTCTTTACAAAAGAGAGAGGAGAACACCAAATGGTTGGTCGTCATGCCCCTTTTAGAATAGATGAAGAGGGAAGAAAAGTATGGCTTTCACTCTATGCAGAACTCTTGGAGCCTTTAGAAGATGAAGGCGTGAATCCTGAGTATATTCAATCTTTTTGGAACTACCTTGATATCTTTTCAATGTGGCTAGTAAATACGGAGAGCTAAAAATTTATAAACCGTAACTCTCTTTTTACAAAATAAGCACACTCTGTATAACCAACATCACGAGCAAGTTTTACTATCTCTTCGTTAAAGAGAGAGACTTGTTCTGGTTTATGGGCATCTGATGCAAAGGTTATGGGGATGTTAAGCTTGTATGCTTCTGCTAAAAGTTCTTTTGAAGGATAGGCTTCTTGAATATCTTTTCTATAGCCTGCTACATTTAACTCTAAAACCATACCACTCTCTTTTATAGCGAGTAAAGCCTTTGAAGCCATTGTCACAATGTTACCTTTTGGCATAAACTTAAAAACTTTTATAAGGTCAAAATGTCCTACAATATCAAAGAGTTTACTCTTTGCCATCTCTTCAATAGTATCGAAGTATTTTTGCCAAATTTCATCTACATTTTGCTCTTCCCATTTGCCTATAAATTCGGGATTGTCAAAGCCCCATCCCTCTAAAAAGTGAACAGAACCGATGAGGTAGTCCACATCTGCATCGAGGACTCGTCTGTCCATATGCCCTTTAAGATAATCAACCTCATACCCAAGTAAAAGAGTGATTTTCTCTTTATACTTCTCTTTAAGTCTTTTCACCTCTTTTTCGTAGGATTCAATATCATCAAATTTCATACGGTATTTTGGGTCAAAATCCATAGGTGCATGGTCAGAAAAACCAAATATTTTTGTACCTGCATCAATGGCACTAAGCACATACTCTTGGGGTTCTCCCTCTGCATGATTACAAAGTGGTGTGTGGTTGTGTAAATCTACTATCATTCTTT
>JALSUU010000106.1:1648-33428 GCA_027071075.1 Sulfurimonas sp.
GGTGCATGGTCAGAAAAACCAAATATTTTTGTACCTGCATCAATGGCACTAAGCACATACTCTTGGGGTTCTCCCTCTGCATGATTACAAAGTGGTGTGTGGTTGTGTAAATCTACTATCATTCTTTCTCTTATTTATAATTTTTATGCTATTATAGTGACAATTAATAAATTTCAGAAATTTTAACTTGGAGAGGGCTTTATGACTCAAGAAGAACTTGATGCACTTATGAGTGGTGATATAGATGATATTGATGGACTTGAAGATGAAGTAGTAGAAGAAGAGTCTACTGCTTCATCAGAGCAAGAAGCGGCTGCTTTAGAGATAGCAGATAGTGTTGCGAAAAAAGAGCAAGAAATTGATCCTGATGAACCAGCTGGTTACTCTGAAGATACTGCGCATCATTGGCCACTTCCTGCTACTGATGAAAATAAAATGGTACATCAACTTGATGATGTAACTAAAGAGAGTGAAGAGAAGGCGAGTGAAATCTTTGATATTATTGAAAACATCAGTAATAACCTTATGGAAAAAGAAGAAGAAGCACAAACAACAATAGATACACTTACTGCAAATGTAGAACTTTTTACAACACTGAGTCAAAAATTTCCTGATGTTGAAGCTTTTAAAACATCTTTAACACAAAATGAAGAGGCTCTTGTAGCTGCAAACACAATCATAGAAACTATGCAAAATAGTGGTGATGAGATTATGAGTGTGATGGATATAATGCAGTATCAAGATATTCATCGTCAAAAAATAGAACGAGTTATAAATGTAATGCGAGCTCTTTCTAAGTATATGAATACACTTTTTGAAGGTCGTATAGATGATGAAAAACGAGTCTCTTCTGCACAGCATATTGCAGGTGATACACATAATGATGTTGCGTCGGATGATGATATTGAAGCACTTCTTGCACAGTTTGGAAACTAATGAAAAAAGTAGAATTACTATCTCCTGCGGGAACATTAGAAAAACTAAAGATTGCTTTTGATTTTGGTGCTGATGCTGTATATGGTGGAGTGAGCCACTTTTCACTGCGTATTCGCTCTGGAAAAGAGTTTGGTATGGAAGATTTTAAAGAGGGAATCGAGTATGCGCATGCACGGGGTAAAAAAGTCTATGCTACTATAAATGGGTTTCCTTTTAACTCACAACTCTCTCTTTTAAAGAAGCATATTGTCTCTATGGCTGAGTTAAAGCCTGATGCTTTTATTGTAGCGACTCCTGGTGTTTTAAAACTCTGTCATGATTTAGCGCCAGATATGCCTCTGCACCTCTCTACTCAAGCAAATGTAATGAATGTCCTTGATGCACAAATTTATCATGAAATGGGTGCGACTCGTATAATCACGGCTCGTGAGATTAGTCTCAAAGATTTAGTGGCTATTAAAAAAGAGCTTCCAGACTTAGAGTTAGAAGTTTTTGTGCATGGAAGTATGTGTTTTGCTTACAGTGGTCGTTGTCTTATCTCTACACTTCAAAGTGGTCGCGTTCCAAATCGTGGTAGTTGTGCGAATGATTGTCGTTTTGAGTATGAGATGTATGCGGCAAATCCTGAGACAGGAACACTCTTTCGACTTGAAGAGGAAGAGGGTGTTGGAACTTACATCATGAATGCCAAAGATCTCAACCTAGCATCGCATATGAAAGAGATTTTAGATAGTGGTGTGGTGGACTCTGTGAAGATTGAGGGGCGTACTAAGACTGCTTATTATGCAGCTACAACCGCAAAAGCATACAGAATGGCGATAGATGATTATTATGCTGGGGAGTTTCATAAAGAGAAGTATCAGTATGAACTCCAGTCACTGCAAAATCGTGGCTATACGGATGCATACTTAGTCTCTCGACCTTTTGAGAGAAATGATACGCAGAGTTTAGACTTCTCTATGCAACTTGGAACGCATCAGGTAAGCGGTGTTGTAACAGAGGATGGAAAACACTTTTTGTGTAAGTTCAAGACTGAGCCATTAGATGAGATAGAGGTGGTTTTTCCTCTTGGAAGTCAAGTAGAGATAGTAGACAATGAATATGGTCAAACTTATGAAAAAGATGGCAAGTTTTATCTAAAGTTTAAAGAACTTAAAACTGAGAAAGGGAAAGTGTACGATGCTATTCACAGTGGAAACACTAATGAAATCATACTTCCAACCTCTTTCCCTCCATTTACATTTTTTAGAATCCCATCAAGTCCGCAAATGGGAACAAATCCTAAATAAGACTTAATTATTTATAGTTTCTAGGTACGAGTAACTTGCAGGAACTATTTCAGCTGCTGATGCTGCATCGTATCCTTTAAAGGAAACATAATAAAAGTTTGCATCTGAAGGTATAGTAATAGTTGTCCCGCTAAGCGTAACTCTGTAAGTATTTCCAGAAGTAATAGCTGTGTAGAGTTTGAACTTTATTGTACCATTGATACCAGTAGCAAAATCAACAGCTTTAGCCACTTCTAATCCTGAATTTGAATCAATGATTTTTAAACTACTAGGATTGTCAATATTAGCTATATTTGGAAGTTGTAGCTCTAAAAAGGAGGCTTTTTCTAAACCTATAGAAGCCTCATATCTTAAGTCAGTAGTGATAGGATAGTCCACATATATGATACTATTGACTGTGATAAAAACTTCTGTATCATCTGTTGCCCCTTTATCATCCGTAACACGCAGGATTATTCTATGTATACCTACTGATAATAAATTTGTACTAGAAAAAGTATCTTGAGTTGATAGCAGCTCTTCTGTGGCTACTGCATTGGCATCAAGTATGTAGTCATACCACTCATAGGATACTATTGTACCATCAGGATCATAACTTCCAAGTTTGGAAGCTTGTAGGGTGATAGTCTCACCTTCTGTAATGGTTCGATTTGGACCTGCATCAGCATGTGGAGGTCTGTTTTTAACTTTCGTAGAGCCAGAATTTGAACTACTAAGTAGGCTACATCCCCATTGATTACATGCTTTAACCTTATAAAAATATGTTGTACCTTCACTAAGATTAGTTACATTAAAGTTTGATGTTGTAACTTTTTCTGAATTGATTTTTGTGTAATTTCCATCTGTATTACTCGACTGATAAACATCATAATAAGTAGCGTTTGCAACAGGATTCCATGAAATACTAATAAGATTGTCAAATTCGCCATCACTAGCTGTAACATTTGTTGGTTGTGATGGGATTGCTGATACTGATGCATTGACATAATTTTTTAATTTCTCATCAACAGAAATATTTTCATTGGTATAGATTTTCCAATAGTCTATATCAGTAGCGTGTAGGTATGAAATTATAGAGTCATTCATATTGAGACTTACTGCCTCATTCTCATTATTGTTTGGTTCATGGGCAGGAGTATCTTTAAAACCTTCAAAACTATTTGGCATAACATTGACGCCAATAGAATATGCAGTTTCATCATCAAAAGATGGATTTGAAAGAACAAGTAAATAAGGTTTATCTTTAGGCATAAGAGGAACAAGGATTTTTCCATCGTTTGTATTTATCTTTGTAAGCTCTCCTGTAAGTGGGTTTTTTATGTAACCTTTAATGGAAGAGGATTTTGCTAATATGATGATTGCTACTTCCTCTTTGTAAACAGTAAAGGTAAAAGTATCTATCCATTTATTACCTAAGGCATCTCGAATTTGAACATTTAAGCCATATTGCTTGGTATTTGTTGGAAAAGGATTGAAAGAGAGACTAATAGGGATATCTTTATATTTGTGCGCTTGTACAGAACCAAGTGCATCCGCACTCAATTCATTGAAATTTTTTACGAAGTCATTTGTATTGAGTGAAATATCATAGGTTAGTCCGTAACCAATTTGCTCACTTATATTATGAACTCGAAGAATAGCCTCATATGTTTTACTGTTTGCGAAAATATATTTTTCATTGATAATTAATTCAGCTTTAAAATTGTTAATATTATTTCCAGTTAATTTAAAGGTTCCTATGTCATTTTCTTTATTAACTATCTTAATTTGAGTTTCGAGTTTATTATTGTCACTTGAAGCTTTTAAGTTATATAGTCCTGTTGGGAGTGTTCTTGTATGAAATGAACCATCATCTTCTGTAATAGTTTTCTCTTGTATTTTTTTGTCAAGGACATTTGAAAGTATAATATTTATACCACCGATACCAGCATAACCACTTCCTTGTCTCAGTGTTGCATGTGATAGATTAGAGTCTTTCTGTGTCTCTATTTTCCCAGTGACTTGAGTATTTGAAATACTTGATCTCACTAGATAATATGTTGTATTGTTCGCATGAACTTTTAATAAGTTTTCATCCTCGGAAACTTCGGAAATGTTTAAATCTGTAGTGGAAAGAATGTTAACACTCTCTCCGTTATGCACATAGGACCACTTTCCATAATATTTTTCATCTATTTTGGATGAAGAGTTTATTGGTGTTTGAATCGTAGTGTCTGAAGATAGCTGTGCATCATCTATATCTTGTAAAGTGTCTAATCCTTGGCTCTTTGTTGATGGGGATGAATCACTACTCCCTCCACATCCTGTGTTAAATAAGATAATAAAAATAAGCAGAAAAAAAGTGAAAAATTTCAATACAGACTCCTATAAAATAAAGTACTAAATCTACAAATATTAGCACAAAAATACCTTTATTTATATTAACTAGAGTAAGTTTTGCTATAATTTTAGGTATTTAAACTAGAGGATAATCTAAATGAAATTTGTATCAATCGTAATGGGTTCTAAGAGTGACTATGATGTAATGAAATCGTGTTCTGACACATTTGAGGCTTTTGGAGTGAATTATGAGCTTATTATCTCTTCGGCACACCGTTCTCCTTCAAGAACTGTGAAGTATATTCAAGAGGCTGAAGCAAAAGGCGCACAAGTTTTTATTGCCGCTGCTGGTATGGCTGCTCACTTAGCAGGTGTTTTATCTTCTAAAACGGTAAAGCCTATCATCGGTGTGCCTATGTCTGCATCAGCATTAGCTGGAATAGATGCACTTCTTTCAACTGTTCAGATGCCAGCTGGAATGCCAGTTGCTACAGTAGCTATAGGAAAAGCTGGAGCAATTAACTCTGCCTTTTTAGCGATGCAGATTTTAGCACTCAATGATGAAGAGTTAAGTATTAAACTTAAAGAGGATAGAATTGCTAAAGCGAAAAAGGTAGAGATGGATTCTTTAGAGATAGAGACATTAATATCGTAAGTAGATAAAAGGGAGTAAGTCATGAAGTGGATGAGTGATGCAGAGTATGTTGAACTAACGGGTTTAAGTATGGACTCTATAGAGGAACTTATAGAGCATAATAAGCTGACAGTTAAAGTAGAAAATGGTATTCGCTATATTGATCCATCTAAGGGGACTACTGAAGCAGTAGTCCCTGCAAAACTTGAAGAACTTGCTCGTAATAATACTCATGAGATGATAGTGCAACCAGAGTTTGTTGAAAAAACAATTGGCACTATTATAAATCTTCATGAGAAAGTTCTTGATGCTAAAGATGAGACCATAGAAGCTGTAAAGGTTGAAAATGAGTTTTTGCGCGAAGCACTCTCCTCTTTACAAGAACTTTATGATGAAGATAGAAAAACTATCCACACCCTTCAAGAACAACTTAAACTTTCACAAGAAGAGGTAGAGTTTATGCGTAGAAAATATAAGCTTATGTGGAACAAAGCGATAGATGAACATACTGCTTAAAATAGATGTAGAGCAAAACCAACTCCTATAGTTATTATTCCTAAGAAAAAAAGAACAAAACTACTTATTTTTCCAGCTTGATTTTTAGAAAATATATAAGAGTAGAGTGCTTTTAAAATATTATTGCTACCTGTTGCTATGAGAATTGCAGTCGATGCACCCATAGTTGAGACAGAAAATTTTGATGAAAGTATGGAGAGAACAAAAGGGTCAATATCTGTAAAACCAACTATAAAAGAGAGAATATTGAGTCCTAAATTTCCATATCTACTAAGTACAAAGTGTGTTAAAACTGCCATGACTATGAATAAAAAAGCAAATAAAAATGCAGTACTTAACTCCAATGGATTCTTATCCTCATCCTGCGAAGGAGGGGAAAGTGTCTCTTTCTTTGACTTGTTATAGAGTATAAAAGCTATAATAAATGTGCTCAAAGAGAGTGCTACGAAAGGGATGAGTAATGTATTTGCTATTTCAAAATTAAAGGCATAGGTAATTCCTAGTAGTCTTAGATACATAACCGCAGTAGCAACTACAATAGAAGAGGAAAATAGATAGGGTACATTTCCAGAAGAGGCTTTCTTCGCAAGAACTAAAGTTGTTGCTGTACTTGAGTATATTCCTCCGAGGAGACCTGTAACAATATACCCTTTATCATTAAAAATATATTTTTTAAGTATATAACCAATATATGAAAAAAGTGAAACAATAACAACTGCAAGCCAAACTTTAAAGTATGAAATAGGTATAAACACAGAGATTTGGCTGTGTGGGAGAAGAGGTAAAACAACGCCACTTAGGAGAAGTAGTTTTGCAAAAGTTTCTATTTCTTGCTCATCAAATATTGTATAAAAATGCTCTAATCTTTTGTTGATATTTGAGATAAAAACTACAGCAACAAAAACAATAAGTAAAAACCAAATGTCAAACTTAACAACAATCATCCCAAAGCTATACACAAGAGTAGAGAGTAAAAATATAATAATACCACTTTTAGAGTTTTTAAGTTTAAAAAAGTAAAAGAGTGCTAAGTGGGTAACGATTGCAATATATCCGATAATATAAAGATTGAGGTCTAAGTGCGCAAAAATATACCCTATAAGAGCGATAAAGGCAAAAGTCCGAACACTTCCTATCTCTTTTGTTAAGTTTTTATTGACACTATGTGCTTTAATCTCTAGCCCTATTAATAAGCCAGCGGTAACTACAACGATTAAAGTAACCCAATTTGCATGTAAAAGTTGTTCAAACATATATTTTTACCTCCCTAAGTATCAGAATATAATAATACTATTTATTTGTTGAAAGAAGTCTATTGTGAAAATTTATCAATAAACAAGCCTACTAAAGATATAATTTCGCAATAAATTAAAGAGAGAAAATATGATAACTTTTAGTGCAATGCTATTAAAATTACAAGAATTTTGGATGAATGAGGGGTGTAATATTGTACAACCTTATGATATTCCCTCAGGAGCTGGAACTTTTCACCCTGCAACTTTTCTTCGCTCACTTGACTCTACACCTTGGTCAGTAGCTTATGTAGCACCATCTCGTCGTCCAACTGATGGGCGTTATGGTGAAAATCCAAATAGACTAGGTTCTTACTATCAGTTTCAAGCACTTATAAAACCATCACCAGACAATATTCAAGAGTTATATCTGAAGTCTTTAGAGTTTTTAGGTCTTGATGTATCAAAACATGATATTCGTTTTATAGAAGATAACTGGGAGTCTCCAACTCTTGGGGCATGGGGACTTGGTTGGGAAGTATGGCTTAATGGTATGGAAGTGACTCAGTTTACATACTTTCAACAAGTGGGTGGTATAGAGTGTAATCCTGTAGCCGTTGAGATTACATATGGAACAGAGAGACTTGCTATGTATCTGCAAGGTGTCGATACTGTTTTTGATATCGTATGGAATGAAGACAAAAATGGTAACAAAACATACTATAAAGATGTGCATAAAGAGAGTGAGATAGAGTTCTCTAAGTATAACTTTGAAGTAGCAGATACAGATATGCTTTTTACTGAGTTTGATGCTAAAAGTGCAGAGTGTCTCAAAACTTTAGAAGCAGGGCTTCCTCTTCCTGCTTATGATCTGTGTATGATGGTATCAAATGTATTTAATGTTCTTGATGCAAGAAAAGCTATTTCACAAACAGAGAGACAAAACTATATGCTCAAAATTCGTGAACTTTCAAAAGGGTGTGCAGAGCTTTACAAGGCGCAAGAAGCAGATCGTTTAGAAAGAGTAAATGGATAAAATAGCCTAATTTTATGGCAAAATGAAATATTTTTAGAAGTTTTTTGATTTTTTACTATAATTGTAGTGTTCCTAGTAAGAAATTACTAGGACACAAATCACTTTAGTAGTTAAAATACTCAAGGAGTTTTTCTAAAGGGGGAACCACCCCTTTAGCTCTTAAGAGTGATTATAGCACAAAAAGGAAAATTATGAAAAATATTGAAGATATTATTGTAACTCTTATAATCATAACAATGACTTTTATGATTTCAAATTTATATACTCGAGTGAAAAAACTCGAAGAGAAAAATGACTAAGTTTGAAAAACTGGGTATCAATAGTGTTAGTGAATTAGCACTTTTAATTCCCTCCTCTTACGAAGACTATCGTCTCAACGACACTTTAAAACCACATAAAAACCAGCTTATAGACGCAACAGTAGAGTCACTCTATCGTGCTCCAAGTACAATTCAAATAACATTTTTTTCTCATAACCTTGGACATACTCTCACTGGGGTACTTTTTCGCCCTAAACCCTATATGATGCATCAGTTTGCTGTGGGCAGTCGAGACTACTACTATGGAATGGTAGAGTGTAAACAGGGTAACTGCAGTATGGTTATGCCCAAAAAAGTAACACAGATAGGCTCTATTGTTCCAAAATACAAATGTGGGCTTAGAACAGATGTAATGTGGCGATTTATCAAAAAGGAGCTAAGACTTGAGTGTTTACTGGAGGAGGGGATACCTTCAGATATAGCGCAAGAAGTTTTAAAACTACATTTTGTAGATAGCCTTGATGAAAATAGCAGTGAGATGAGTGCATCATCTATGGAGGCACTCAAGTACATAGAACTCTATAACTACATGTTGCAACTATCGAGTAAACGAAGGTATTTTGAAGCGATTTACACTGCACAAAGTGACTTCAAAGAGTGGACAAAGAGTCTTCCTTTTAGTTTAACAGCTGAGCAGATAGCTACTATTGAAGATATTAAAAATGATTTTACAAAAACAACTGCATCAAAGAGAATGATTGTTGGGGATGTTGGAAGTGGTAAGACTATGGTTATTTTGGCATCGGCATACATGGTAGGGAGTGCAAAGTCAATTTTGATGGCACCTACTACTATTTTAGCAAATCAACTCCATGAAGAGGCTCTAAAATTTTTACCAAATTTAAAAATTACCTTAGTTAGTAGCAAGAGTAAGAAAGAGAGTCTTGAAGAGTATGATTTTATCATAGGTACACATGCTCTTTTATATAGAGAACTCCCCACTGCATCATTGGTTATGGTAGATGAACAGCATCGTTTTGGAACACAACAGAGAAACAAATTAGAAAAACTAGTAAATGAGGGTACAAAAAAACCACACTATTTACAATTTTCAGCAACACCGATACCCAGAACGCTAGCGATGATAGAGTCGGCTCATATTGATGTGAGTTTGATAACTACGACTCCATTTACAAAAGATATAGAGTCTCATGTAATCCATAAGAGTGATTTTAAAGATTTACTTGCCCACATAAAAGGAGAGATAGCTAAGAATAACCAAGTGCTTTTAGTATACCCTTTAGTAGAGCAGAGTGAAGTTTTAGAGTACCAGAGTATAGAAGAGGCAAGAGCTTACTGGGAGAAAAACTTTGAGAATGTTTTTGTAACACATGGAAAAGATAAAGAAAAAGAGCAGGTTTTACTAGACTTTAGAGAGAAGGGGGACTTACTTATAAGTACGACTGTGGTTGAAGTGGGAATTTCTCTTCCAAGACTCACGACTGTAGTTATAGTAGGTGCTGAACGATTAGGTCTTTCAACCCTGCATCAGCTAAGAGGAAGAGTCAGTAGAACAGGCTTAAAAGGGTACTGTTATCTCTATACAAATCAAAAAAGTTCTGAGAGATTAGATGAGTTTGTAAATACTACAAGTGGTTTTGATATCGCAAATTTAGATTTAAAGTTTAGAAAAAGTGGAGATTTACTAAAAGGAACTAACCAAAGTGGTAATCAGTTTAAGTGGGTTGATTTTGTAGAGGATGAAGCGATAGTTACACGAGTGAAAAAAGATTTAAATATAGGGGGCTAAATGGGCTCTTAATAGAGTCCAAATTTAGCATCACTTCTTTTGTAAAGAACACGAGTTTTGCCATCGTTGTCGATGAAAATTTCAAAGATTTTATCACTCTCTTTGAGATCATTTAAAACATCTTCAACCTCACGAGGTTTGTAAAGATCTAATTCAACTGGAACTATTTCATCTTCCATAGCTTCCATAGCTTCTTTTACATCAATATTTTCTGCTTTTGCAGCATTGAGTCCAACTTTATGGTGTTCAGTATCTCTGTCGTGCATACGACGCATAGCTTTTTGAGCGCGAGATATAGCTAAGTCAATGGCAGCATATAAGTCATCATCACTCTGTTTGATTACAATAGAATTTTTATGTGCAAGATTGATAACAAACTCAACTACTGAGTGCTCTTTTCCCTTTTTTGTTTGAGTAGAAGCTACCACATTTACAGAGATAATGTCCATATTGTATTTACTAAGTGTTTCGATTGATGTTGTCATGTGTGCTTTGATAGCGTCAGTGAGTTCTAATTGTCTTCCAGTTAAAGAAATATTCATAATGTATCCTTTTTTGTTATTATTGGGATAAATTATAGCATTTATTTGTATACAAAAACTATATTTTTATAATTTTTGTATAGTTCTTCTAAAATATCGTATCTGTTCTGTACTTAAGGAGGGGTCATTAACACTTACTGCTACATCTATAAGGACTGAACCATCTTGTTCTGGTGTTGCAACTGTTGTATAACTTGTTCCTGTTGCTCCTACTGCTGCACATGGATCTGGAGTATCTGTATTTTCATAAACATATCTTGATGTAATATCTATAGTATAATAAATGTCTTGCACAAATGTTGTATCTAAATTTGTACAAGGTGGATTCTGAGCAATTCTTAAGAGTTGGTAGCCCTCAGCACTTTTAGCTAAAAGCATAGCTTGCTCATAGAGATAGAGATCTGCAGTTTTTTTTGTTGTCTGTGCAGTAATTGAGAGAGAAAGAGCTAAAATTGTTGAGATGATTACAATAACAGCTATAGCCATGATTAGAGCAAAAGCAGCTCTTTTTTTTCTCTTTACTAGAGTACTGTTTTTTCTTTGCATAATGAATAATCCTCCACAAGTGTAGTCTTGGTGCAAACATGAATTTTAATACTCGATCCCTTAGAGAAGAATTCAAATGAACTTACATTATCCATGATGGTAGAGCTTTTTACATTTGGAGCATTATAATAATGCTCTCCTAGCCATGGTTGATAATTCCAGTAAAGTTTAAGCGTACCACTCTCATTTACTATGGCATACGCAGTCCAAGCTAGTTTGTAAAACTCAGAAACATCTGTAAAATTTGTTCCTGTTGATGAAGCAAACTGTGTAGCAACAGCTGTTGACTTTATAGGATGCATAGTCCCTTTTTGTGTATCTATAAGTGTTGTATCTCCATCCCATCCATACCCTTTAAGGGGATCATTAATAGATCCTATAAAGTAAAGCGCTGCATCGGCTATACTAGAAGTACTTCCTGATAAGTCAGCGATAGTTGCATTGATATCTGCAGTGTTTGTCATAGGAGATTGTAAAGCAGTTGGCGTACTTGGGTTTATATCAATAATAGCACTCCATGTTGGAAGATAGACTCCTCCAAAACTTCTTCCTCTAAAACCATCATTATCTGCACCTACCCATTCCATTACTAGATAGTCTGTAGTAGAGACCATATCTTGTCTCTTAACAGGAGCACCAAGTTTCGTTTGTCTTGCTATAACTGAATCCCTGATTCTGTATTGTAATCGTTTTGCTATAAACTCAACAGTTGATGCACTATTTGAGAGGAGTTCATTATTTACTTTCGTAAAGATAAAACTCCTATAGGCATTTGCCATAAATTCTACACCAAATTTCCCTAATATACCCATGATTACAATAACAAAAATGAGCTCAATCATAGTAAAAGCAGAATGTTTTTTCATGGTCTTACCTCATTAGTATAGATATCTGCATCACCAATATTGAAAATATATGTTTTAAGAGCAACTAAAATATTTCCACTACTATCTGTAATTGTAGATTCTACTTTTTTTATATTACCATTACTACCATTAAAGTCTGCGGGTCTCGTTACGACAAGTTTTGATTTATACTCATTTTTATATCCCTTCGCGTTGGAACTACTATTTATAAATATATTTGTTAAAGTCGTGTGGGCTTTGTCAGCGATTGAATCTACACCAGGAATATCTATATCTGATGGAGCTGTACTATTGCTATCTAAGCACTTTCTATGAACTTGACCTGGCATATACCTATATCTAGGAGAAGATTTATTGTCATCACAGAGATGAGAGACATCTATAACCATAGCAGTATCTGTTTCTCCTGGATTAAAAGAGTTTTCATCCCAGCGAGCTGAAATAGCATCATTAAGTTGCGTTGATGCACTGAAAATAGCTTCTTGAAGCACATTCCCTGTTTCCCCTTTCTCTATCGCCTGATTCATCATAGGGAGTGATAAAACCGATATAGCAATGATAATGATGGCAAAGAGTAACTCAATAAGAGTAAAGGCATATCTTCTTACCAAGGTATAGTCCTACTGTTTGTTATATCACTTCCTATCGATTTTGTTGTAGTGTTTGACTCTCTTTTTCCCGCCCAAACACTGTTAGTACTAATAAACTCTACACTGAAGTCGTTCGATGTAGCAGCAGCATTATATTTGTTATATATTAAAAAGTTAGATGGGAAGACCTGCATCGTAGCCTTATATGGATACCCATTCGTCTGATCATAATTAAGAGTTACATTATGAGTCGGGGGAGTGTATGACGGAGCTGACGATGTAACAGCAGTAGATCCTTTTTGAGAAACTGTTATAATTTTCCCATCACTGTTTTCATCATGCAGTGTATTTATGAACCATCTTGGATCATCTAAAGAACGAGAGTTTAAGCTATTTGGTAAAAGAGTCTTATCGCATCCGTTGCCACAATATACTTCATAATAGATTTTTGTAGTTCCGCTATGCCCAGTAAATCTTTGTCTAGTCCCATGTGTACGCCCATAATAGTGCTTAATAGTATTGTTAAGTACTTTTTCTGCGCTCAAGTTGTTATCTTGAAGGTTCGCTCTATATGTACAGTTATTATAAGTTGTGCATTTAACAGAATAATTGATAAATGTAATAGCTTTAGGGTTAATGCTATTGTTTATTTCTCTATTATAGTTTAACTCTAACTGTGTTTGCATTGTACCAATTAATTGTTTTGAAAAATAGCCTTGATTTGCTTTATCTGTTTGGATTAAAAGATCATTAGTATGTGAGTCTGTAGAAGACTCAGTGACATTAACATCTAAAAGGTCATCTATGCCTCCACTTGTGTTTAAATCATGAAATCTTACAATATAGTCAACATGGCCGCCTGTAGAGCTATTTAAATCCCTATCAGTTGTAGCGATAGTTATATCTAATGGCTCTGCAAAACATCCACTAACGAAATTTGAGAGAGGATTTCCAGTGAAAGATTGAGCAATGATATTCCCATCTATATGATAAGACATGTTTTGGTCTGTTGATAAGTCTGCCATATAGATATAAGAGTTTGATGCTGTAATAAGGTTACGATTTAAACCTATTGTAGGAGCGATGGAAGTAATATCAAATTTGTATGGATGAAAAGTTATATTTAAATCTTTATAGACTCTAGCAGGATTTCCTCCATCACTTCCATGGTTACTATCTATACGACAACCACTTTTTGCTTGAGTTGTTGTAGTATTATTTTCTTGACAATCAAGAGTTGTTGGGTTAAGAAAATTATCAGCCACTTTATGATGAGTCATAAACAGTGGATTCCAATCGACTGCAGTCCATGATTTATCTTGTAGATTTAAGAGATATCTACCAATCTCATTTTGGCTTCTCTCTTCATTAGTCATAGCACCATTCTTTATGTAAAAGGCGATGCTTCTACTGCTTATATCATTACAAGCGACTGTTTTAGTTGAGTTCCATAAAAGAGTTGCATTATAATCTTCAGCACCATTGAAGTAACGCGTATAACCAGGTACTCTTAAAGTAGAATCATGTCCTGTTGCAAATATATCAAATCTGTAAAGATAGTCTGTAGTAAGTTGCATCTCTCCCATTGGTGTAGTAAAACTTGGAGAGTAATGGTAAAGATTTGATAGATTGACTTTCGTTGCATTTTTAACTGCATCAGTAGCCGTTGCATTTATATCATAGAGTTCAATATCGTATGACTCTGGACGAACAGAAAAATTATCACGAGAACAGAGCGGTTTTGCATAGTTTGCTCTGATACATGTAAAACATGCTGTGGATGTACTTGGGCTTGTGACTGTTGCACATGCACTATCACAAAGAGGATGTTTACTTGCATCATAAAGACCATGTATACTCGTAAGATTTAAACGGCTTGTATCTGATGTAGTTGCTGTCCAGTTCTGGATGAGGACATCATCCTCATCACTAAATGCCCAAATTCTAAAAGCTGTGTTTTTTGTTGCAAAGTTAAAATAGTTTGCATTTTGTGTTGGAATAGAAGTACTATAATTACTCCCATCAAAGTTAAGTGCTACAAATATTGGACTACTTACATTAGAATCAGGATTTGCACACGAAGCATTTACATCACCAAAAGAGTCTAAATCTATCATCTCTACTAAAACGGTTGTATTTATGTCACTGCTAGGAGCTTGGTGATCGCCAGTATTAGGTGTAGCATCGAAAATAACATCTACATTAAATGGTTTTCGAGATATTTGCGTGAAAAGATTGTTAGTCGTTTGGTTGTGTTGTACTACATTAAATTGTCCCCATGCAGGTTCATATCCATTTGTAGGTGGGCATAATGGGACATTTGAACCACCTAAAATATAGTCAGGGTACTCTATTTTATTACCACCTGCTGTAATATAGTACTTCAGAGAGAGTCCTAAAGACTGATTTAAATCACTTATTCCACTAATACTTTTTGGATCTAAATAAAATTTACTATAAATGTACTGATTAGAACCAAGGTTCCCTAAACCTTTTCTAAAGTCATGTCCTGTTGTACATCCTGAATTTAAAAAGCTATTATTACCATTTTTATTGTAATCACATAGTGGTACTGTTGATGCAGGTGTTCCTCTCCCTATTAAAGTAGTACCATTCGTGTTAGAAGTGTAGATATCTCCTACTAAATCAAAAATAGTATCGTTAATATCCATTTTTAATGCGATGCCCTCTGCAACGATATCCGCCTCTTTATTTTTCAAGTATACTTCAATCTCGAGATTAGATGAAGAGACTTGTCCATCGAGTTGGGCCATAGGGTAAGCACTTCTATCTACAGGTAAATATACACCATCTTGGCGAATAGAGTAATCATAACAGAGTTTAGGAAGATAGAGTTCAGTTGAGAAAACTAAAACAGAAGGAAAGTAAACATCACCACCTGTTGTAAATCTAAAAGTTGCACCTATTTCGTTAGTAGCAATAATGGAAGATGTATCATGTACTTGTATATCTATACCATTATTATTGGTCAAACTTGGGTTTCTTGTACCCGTAACATCTATACGAGAATTGAAGGCATTATCTGAATCTGGAGCAATACTTGTAAAACTACTATTATTGTAAAGTTCTCCTTTCATTAACAAGTCATCACCCGTAATGTATTTATCACCCTCCCCAACAAAAACATAGGTTTTTGACTCTACAGTACCACTTTTAGGAGTTAAAAATCCTGAAACAGGTATATCAACATTGTTGGAACCATCGATAATTTGATAGCCATCAAAGATAGTAATATTTCTTGCCTTAGCATCGTTTGCATCTTCATAAACAACTACAAGCACCCATGCACCAAATGCACCAAGTCCATCAGGTTTTCCTTCTATCGTATAAAAAGTAGTAGGATCAACATAATATTTTCCTGCGCCGTGTGTTTGAACATATGTAGTTACATCTGCACTAGCAGAGTAAGTTGTCCAGTCATCATCTGTATCTAAAATATCAGCACTGATTTGTACAAAAGTATCATTCTCTTGTCTCATTTTTAGAACTTTTGCTTTTTCTTTTTGAGAAGATGACCAATTAGAACTAGCTGTATTTCGTCCTTGCCAGTACATTCTTGCATACTTTACAGTAGCACTTACTGGAAGAGTAAGGGTTGAATAAGATTCTGGTGCCTTGTAGAGATAAGTATTACCATTTGAAGCGTTTGTATTTTGACAGCTACCAGTACCACTGCTACCTCTATAGCATAATATACCATTTCCAATCATGGTAGCATTTCCAAAAATACTCTCTTGATGTCGTAACTCAAATGGACGCCCACCTGAGGTTTCACTATAAGGAGGAACAACATTTATAGTTACTGTAGCAGTAGAAGTATTACCAAAATCATCCTCAATGGTGTATGTAAAAGAGTCTGTACCCTGAAAGTTTGTGTTAGGTGTATATGTAAAACTACCATCAGAATTAAGATTTGAAAGAGTACCATCTGTTGGAGAGCTAGTAATAGGTACATGCATGTAAATATTTGTACCATTGTCATCAACTAGAGCATTTTCATTTAGTATCCCATTTATGTCTACACTATAAGTATTATTACCAGCTTGTGCAATAGGAGGAAGTGTAAATGTAAAGTTAAGACTAAAGTTTTTATTGCTATTGTATCTACGCTCTAATGCTATTACAATTTTTTGATTAGCATTAACAGATATTTTTGGAGAAGATTTTGAAGAAGAATCATTTTCATTACTCCACAAATCTGTTCCACAACCATTCTTTATAAATAAAGAGTTAGAAGTTCCTCCCTGATACACAGTAGAATCAACTTGAATATCACCCGCTACAGCAGGAGTGAAATAATAGTAGTAAGTAGTATCGCCTGTAATAACTCCACTATCTGAGTCTGTTGCATCTATTGTTGTAGCTTCCAAATTTGAGATGACTTGACCAGGGCAAGATAGCTTAGGATCAGCAATATCTATGGATATATAATCTATTCCAGAGTATTCGTTAGTTGCTGTAGTATTTGGATTAAAAGAGACTTTAATACTTCCTGATGCACTAAGAGTAGCATTTATTGTTTTTGTGAAATAGCCACCGCCACTGATGACTGTTTGTACTGTAGTATCATTTATTAATACATTAAAATAGTCTTTAGATGAACCAGAGCTTTCCCATCTGTTATCTACCCACCCTTTATAAGTGATAGTTATAGACTGATTATTGTATGTTGAACCAAAATTATATGTTTTAGTAGCGGTGCCATCAGGAGTAAAGTAGAGCCAACCATCATTTTGGTAAGTATAACTGTCACCTCCCCATCCATCTTTACTACCACTGTGAAAAGTATCGTTTGCAATTTGTAGAGCAAAAAGTTGTGAACTAAACAATAATAATAAGATGGGAATAAAAAATAGTTTAAGTAGAGTTTTCATAATGTCTCCTTTAATAGAAGTAAAAAAAATGCATACACAAGCGGGGCTCAGTAGCAATGATTACTTAGTTACTTACATTATCAGTTCCATTTACTTAATTAGCACTTAAAGTAAACAGATTTAGATAAATTTAGTGTATTAAATAAGTATATATTATATTTTTTATATGCAACTTCCAATATTTGCACTATATATATTTAATTTGATTAAATATAATTATTATTCCAAGCTTCAATAGCGTCGGATAAAGTATTAAAACTATCAGCTTTACCTATAATAAAAATTTCATCAAAAATATAACAGGTTATACGAGTATTTGATTCGAGCAAAAAGACAGCATACTCTTCATGGGACTTTGAATTTATAGATAAAACTCGCATACCGTCTACTATATCACCAACATTTACAGTTACATCATACTCAACATCAATAAGTTTCTTTCCATCACTATTGTAAATAGCCATATCTTCTCTTTTTATTACAATTTTATCTAAAAAAGGCAACTGTTATACAAACTTTGTGTAAAATAATGGAATTAAAAGGAGTCAAATTTATGAATATAGCAAACAATATAACAGAATTAGTAGGAAATACACCACTAGTGCGACTTAATACTCCATCAGAGTTGAGTGGAGCGACTATATTAGGTAAATGTGAGTTTATGAATCCTACAAGTTCTGTAAAAGATAGAATTGGTTTTAATATGATTAGAAGAGGCTTGGAATCTGGTATCATAAAAGAGGGAACTACCATCATAGAGCCTACAAGTGGAAATACAGGGATAGCTCTTGCTGCGAACTGTGCAGCTCAAAACATAAAACTAATACTTACTATGCCTGAGTCTATGAGTATAGAGCGTCGTAATTTTCTCAAAGCACTTGGGGCAGAGCTAGTTTTAACTCCAGCTGCAAAAGGGATGAATGGGGCGATAGCTAAGGCTGACGCATTGCAAAAGGAGACTCCAAACTCAATAGTATTACAACAGTTTGAAAACCCATCTAACCCTGAGATTCATGAGATAACTACAGCGGTTGAACTGCTTCGTGATACTGATGGAGAGATTGATGCATTTGTGACGGCTGTTGGGACAGGGGGGACTATTACAGGGACTTCAAATACTCTTAAAAAAGAGATTAGTGAGATTCAAATTTTTGCTGTTGAGCCTGAAGCTTCTGCTATTCTTTCAGGTGAGAGTGCATCACCACATAAGATACAGGGAATAGGGGCTGGTTTTGTTCCTAAGATTTTAGACACTTCTATTTATAATGAAGTTATTAAAGTGAGCAATGAAGATGCAATCGCAACCGCAAAGATGTTAGCAAAAAAAGAGGGACTTTTAGTAGGTATCTCTGCTGGGGCAAATGTATGGGCAACGATGCAAGTAGCTTCACGAGCCGAGTTTCAAGGAAAAATACTTGTCACTATCCTTTGTGATACGGGTGAGAGATATTTAAGTACTGAACTCTTTAGTGAATAAAAAATATTTAGAAACTATCAAAGCTCTAGATGGAAAACTTTTTCATCTAGAGTACCATCAAGAGAGATTGGATTTTGTATTAAAAGATATAAAGGCTAAAGTAACTTACTCTTTGAGAGATTTATTATCTCCTCCTCCCTCCTCTTTGTATCGTTGTCGTATCCTTTATAGTGCTGATTCTTTTGAGGTTGAATATATACCCTATGTAAAAAGAGAAATTAAAACTTTAAAGTTAGTATATGATGATGCAGTTGCGTACTCAAAGAAGTATGAAAACCGTGAAGCTATAAATAAGCTCTTTTTAAAAAGAGAGAGTTGTGATGATATTTTAATCGTGAAAAATGGGCTTATCACAGACACAAGTATAGCAAATGTTGCTTTTTATGATGGAACTCTATGGATAACTCCAAGCGTACCACTTTTAAAGGGAACAACACGAGAAAGATTACTCAAAGAGGGCAAAATAGAGCAAAATGATATAAAGGTAGAAGATATAAATAAATTTACAAAAGTGGCAGTTATGAATGCTATGGTAGATTTTGATATAATAGCAGAAGAAAATATAAGGGAAATAATTTGTTAGAAAATGTAATAGATGAAAAAGGCTTCGCAGAGATAATGAAAAGAAGTATTCAAGATGTGATAATTCACTTTTTTGAAAAAGAACAAAATTTTGGAATCTTGTGTAAAATCGAGGAAGTGGGGTTTAATCCCGCACTTCCAGAGGGAATAAACGCAGAGTTTCGACCACTAACACTCTTCTTTTTAGCGGGTTATACTTTTGAAACTGCAAGAATAGAAGAGGGATTTTTAATTTTTGAAGCAGGTTTTGGCTCTGATAATATTGGAAGTGTTGTGAGTGTACCACTTTTAAGTATCATGCAGATTATAGTAGATGAAACCCCTATCTTTATAAACCTTTCTGTCTATAAAGAGAGAGAAGAATTGCAGCCAACACCTATAAAAGATGAAAAGGGTGTAAAAAATTCAATGGCTTCTTTTTTAAATAACCCAGAGAATTCTAAGTTTTTAAAAAAGAAGTAAAGCTTCTTTTTTAAACCTTATTAAGTGAGAGAAGAAAGTTCACTACATTGTCTACAAAGGCATCATGTTTTCTCTCTTTCATGTATGCTATGTAAAAGTTTCTACTGATTTTATGATTTTTAAGTCTTGCTTCATAGAGCATGCCATTTTCTAGCTCTGATTTAATCACATGGCGAGACATGATAGAGACAAGAGGACGATCGGCACTCTTATCTGCATGTGTAATAGACTCTTTGATAGCTGTTGTACTTGCAAGAACACCAATGACATTAAAGTTATCACACTGTACACCCATCTCCTCAAAAACTTCGCTAGTAAGTCTTCTAGTATGAGACTCTTCATTTCTACATATCCAATCAAAGTTGAGTAAATCTTCGGCTGAAAGTGATTTTTTTAGTGCTTGGTTTGAAAAAACTACAAGTTCATCTTCAACCCACTCTCTGTAAATAATACCATCTTTAAAGATAGGTGACTCAATAAGGGCAACATCTATCTTCTTGTCCTCAAGTTGTTCTATGATGTTAGAAGAGATATCTACATTCATAAATACTTCATTATCAATACGCTTTTTAATCTCACCTAAATAACTCGGTAAAATATAGTTTCCAATAGAAAATGATGAACCCATAACAAAAGTAAACTCTTTATTTATGATTTTCAGTAAATCTTTTTCACTCGCATGGATAGCCTTTTCTAAGCGAAGAGCGATTCTATAAAGATCTTCTCCCTCTTTTGTCAGAACGATACCATTCTTTTTTCTATCAACAATCTTAGTATCAAGATAATCTTCTATAAACTTGATTTGCTGCGTTACAGCGGGTTGAGATATGCCTAATTTAGCTGATGCTTTGGAGAAACTTTTCTCTTTAATCACCATCAAAAATGTTTGAAGTTTTGCAAAATCTTTTAACATAATAATTCCTATAAGTATAAGTAATATTGAAATTATAACTCATAATTATAATTAATGCAACTATTTTGTAATAATTTATCAAATTTAGCTATAATAGTTATAATAGACTTCTCTCCTACTGAGATATATTTAGGTTATGAAGAAGTTTAATATAAAATGCAGTGGTAATTATGGAAAAAATATTTAGTAGATTAAATGAGTCACAAACGAGTGCAGTAAAACAATCTGAGGGACCGGTTCTCATCTTAGCAGGGGCGGGTAGTGGTAAGACGACTACTGTCATATCTCGTTTGGCATACTTAATAGAAGTCTTAGGTATACCTGCATCAAATACGCTTACCTTGACTTTTACAAATAAGGCTGCAAAAGAGATGAAAGAGCGCTCTTTGGCGATGATAGAAAACCTCTCCTATCCACCACTTTTATGTACTTTTCATAAGTTTGGTCTGCTCTTTTTAAAATTTAACATACACCTCTTAGGTCGTAAAAACAACTTTGTAGTTATTGATACAGATGATAAAAAGCGTATCATCAAGAAGATAAATAGTGAACTTCCTACACCACTTATAGCGAGTGAAATTTCTCGTTATAAAAACTCACTGCTTTCGCCTGATGATGCATATAAACAGGCAGAACTTTTTAACTATAAGCAGATTGCAGAGGTTTATAGAGAGTATGAAGCCTATTTGTTAGAGAATAATTTAGTGGATTTTGATGACCTTATCTCTTTAACATACAAACTTTTAGATGAAAATCCAGATTTAGCAAAAGCAACCTCTCAAAAATATCAGTACATAATGATAGATGAGTACCAAGATACAAATGAGTTGCAGTTAAAGCTTATTCAAAAACTCTGTACAAATCATAATAATATCTGTGTGGTTGGTGATGATGATCAAAGTATTTATGGATGGCGTGGTGCGCATATTAGAAACATTATGGAGTTTGATCAAGATTTTGCAGGGGCTAGTGTTTTCAAGCTTGAAGAGAATTATCGTTCTCGTGAACCTATCCTTAAAGTAGCAAATGCCTTGATTGAGCATAATCGTTCTCGTCTAGGAAAAAAACTTATTGCAACGCGTGGAAGTGGAGATGATGTTGTTGTGCTAAACTCAAACGATGAGAATGAGGAAGCGAGAAGTATCGCTCAAAAAATCCATAAACTTCTCTCTTCTGGAGTGAGAGCGAAAGAGATAGCAGTTCTGTATAGAGTGAATGTTCTCTCTCGTTCTATAGAAGAGGGTTTAAATCGTGCCGGAATTGCGTATAAACTAGTGGGTGGTCTTCGCTTTTACGATCGTGCTGAGATTAAAGATCTTATCTCTTATATCAGAGTTATTACAAACAATCATGATGATTTTTCACTCAAACGCATCATAAATAAACCAAAGCGTGGTCTGGGTAAAGCAAGTGTTGAGAAGATAGAACTTGCAGCTCATAACAATAATACCTCTATTTATGAGTATATAAAAAATGCTGATGTCTCTACTCTTGAAGCTTTAGTAAAAAAGAAAAACAGAGCGACATTAAAAGCGTTTATAGAAAATATTGATGCAGTTGCTGATGTTGCAAAAAATTCTACTTATGAGTTTATAGATGTTCTTGAAGATACTTTTCATCTTAAGAGTATTTATAAAGGGATGCAAGACGAGGACGATAGAGTGCTTAATATGGATGAGTTTTATGGACTTTTCCGTGATTTTATCAAAAAATCTCCCGATGCATCACTCGATGAGTTTTTAAATGAACTTACTCTACAGAGTGAGCAAGATCAGGTGGAGGGAGAGTCTATCTATATGATGAGTATTCATGCATCGAAGGGTTTAGAGTTTGGTCATGTATTTATTATTGGATTGGAAGAGGGATTTTTACCACTTGTTGGTGATGGCAGTGACTTAGAGGAAGAACGCCGTTTAGGGTATGTCTCTATGACGCGTGCGAAAGATAGTTTAACACTCTCTCATGCTGGAAGTAGATTTTATAAAGGGCGTAGAAGTGATTTGCAAAAGAGTCGTTTTTTTAATGAAGCAGGTCTCTGTGAAGGTTCACTCATTGTTGAAAAAAATACAGCTTTTAAAAAGGGTGACTTAGTACGCCACAAAGTTTTTGGAACAGGTCGTGTTAATGGTGTAAGTAAGGCAGGAAGAGAGTTTAAACTCAAGATAAACTTTGCAGGAACTCAAAGAGATATCCTTGCATCCTTTGTAGAGCGTTTATGAATCGTCTTTTTGTTGCTTACAAACCAAGTGGCATCGGTTCAAATAAGTTCCTCTACACTTTAAAGAAAAAGTACAATGACAAAAAAGCTGGTTTCTCAGGGACACTTGACCCCTTTGCAAAAGGTGTGCTTCTTATAGGCTTTGGAAGCCATACAAAGCTTTTTCGTTTTTTAAATAAAACACCAAAAGTCTACCGTGCTACATTATGGTTAGGTGCTAAAAGTGACTCTCTCGATAGTGATATGATAGAAGATGTATCTATAGTTGAGGCATTTGAGAGACAAAAAGTAGAAGAAGTTGTAAAATCTTTAGAGGGTGAGTTAAAGTATGAGCCTCCTATCTTTTCTGCAAAACGCATCAATGGTGAACGAGCTTATGATTTGGCGCGAAAAGGGATACCTTTTACGCTTAACAAAATAAACTCTACAATTTATGAGACAAAGCTTATACACTATTGTCACCCTTTTGTGACTTTTGAAGCGACTGTGAGTGAGGGGACATACATTCGTTCACTTGGCTTGATGATAGCAAATAGGCTTGGTGTAGAGTTTGGAAGTTTGAGTGCTTTAGAGCGACTCAACGAAGGACAGTTTTTTTATGAAAACGAGAAACCTTTAGATATAAAAAAGTCTTTAAATGTAGAGCAGAATTATTATCTTGGTGATTATGATAATGTCCACTATGGAAGAGTTCTTGCTTTAGAAGATTTAAAGATACAAAAAGAGGGTACTTACTGGCTTGATAATGGGGAAAATATCTCTATTATTACAATCAAGGATGATAAAGTGAAATATGAGTTAGGGAGAATATGGTGTTAGTATTAGCAAGAAAATTAAATGAATCAATAGTGATAGGTGATAATATCATAGTTAAAGTCGTTTCACTTGATAATGGAGTAGTAAAGCTTGGAATCGAAGCACCTAAAGAGATAAGTATCATCCGTGATGAGCTGATCCAAGAGGTGAAGAAACAAAACAGAGCAGCACTTCATGATGCAAATGATATAGAACTCTCTGAGTTGAGTAAGATTTTAGGAAAATAAGAGTCATGAAAAAATATAAGGCTTTTGCAAAAGTAAATATATTTTTAAAAATAACTGGCAAAAGAGATAATTATCATGAAATAGTTTCTCGATTTGTAAAACTAAATAACTTATATGATGAGTTGGAGTTTGTGAAAAAAGAGCAGACGGATGCCAAAGTAAATGAGTTTAAAATCATCGGTGATTTTTCATGTAGCACGGAGCAAAATACAATCTATAAAGCTTACTTTGCACTCAAAGAAGTAACCGAGTCTCAAAAGTTAGAGGAGTTGATGCAGACTTATGCCATTAAGGTAAGTAAAAATATTCCCGCTTTTGCTGGTCTTGGTGGTGGGAGTAGTGATGCCGCAACCTTTTTAAAAATGTGTAATGGGGTACTAGATTTAGGACTCAGTCTCAATGAACTTGCATCAATAGGTCTCAGAGTTGGTGCTGATGTACCGTTTTTTATCTATGGCTATGAGAGTGCAAATGTAAGTGGTATAGGAGAAGTGGTAGAAGAGTTTAGTGAAGAGCCTTTAGAGATAGAAACATATACACCAAAAGTAGAAATCAGTACACCAAAGGTCTATACTATATATAGAGAAAGTTTTTATAATCCTATAGATGGCTTTCAAGTAGAAGAGTTCAAAAAGCGTAGCTCTTTAGAAGTATTAAACTCTATGAGTGCTAGTGAAGCAAATGATCTGTTTGAACCAGCACTCCAAGAGTATCCACAACTCAAGCACTATTATAAACAGGGTTATTTCTTTAGTGGAAGTGGGAGTAGTTTTTTTAGGGTAATAGATACAAGTAAAAAGAGAGAAATATAATGGGTGAAACAATAGCAAAAAATAAAAAAGCGTATCATGACTTCTTTATTGAGGAAAAATTTGAGGCTGGTTTGGTCTTAAAAGGGAGTGAGGTGAAAGGCTTACGGGCACATCGTGTCAACTTAAAAGATAGTTTTATAAAGTTTGTAAAAGAGGAGCCTATACTTTTTAACGCACATATTGGGCGACTTGAGACGACACACCACTTCTATGGACATGAGGAGCGAGGGAGCCGTAAACTGCTTCTGCATAAAAAACAGATAGAGAAGATGCTCAAAGCGGTAACTCGTGATGGTTATACGATAGTACCTTTGCAAATTTACTTTAATGATAGGAACCTTGCAAAGATACAGATAGCTATAGCAAAAGGAAAACAACTTCACGATAAACGACAAGATCTTAAAGAGAAAGATCAAAAGAGAGATATCGCTCGGGCTATGAAGGATTATTAAATTGCGAGTTCTTTTTCTTCTTCTCTTTTTGTACGCATCACTTTTTGCTTTCTCAGACGACTTCATAGAGATGTCAGATACAAAAGTGGCAAATGGAAAAACAGCACTGATTGAGTTTAAAAATAAGAAAGGCTTAGAATATAAAACTGTTTTAGTTTCAAATAAAGAGTTTGAGATATTTCCAACGCCACTTGATGCAGAAAAAAGTTACGCTTTGATTCCCTTCTCTTACTATGAAAAACTTGGAAAAAAAGAGTTAGAAGTAAAATATAGAGAGGGTAAGCAAGAGAAAAGAAAATCACTTACAATCAATGTTATTTCAGGTCTATATGCTAAAGAAGAGATAGTAGTAGACTCTAAAAAAGTAAATCCCAAAAGTAAAGCGGTTCAAAAAAGAATCTCTCAAGAGTATAAAGAAGCAATGCAAATTTATGGCACAGTAACTCCAAAGAGTTATATCTCAAAACCCTTTATATTACCACTAGAGAGTAAAATAACAAGTGCCTTTGGGAAAGCTAGAGTCTACAATGGCTCACTTAAAGGGTATCATAGTGGAACAGATTTTAGAGCGCCTATTGGAACACCTATTATTGCAGCCAATGATGCAGAAGTTGCTTTAGTGAAAAAGAGATTTTACTCAGGGGGAACAGTACTCCTCAATCATGGTCAAGGAGTTTATACCTGTTACTTTCATATGAGTCAGTTTAAGGTAAAAAAGGGCGACATTGTAAAAAGAGGGGATGTTCTTGGTCTATCAGGGCAAAGTGGTAGAGTAACTGGTCCTCATTTGCATTTCTCCGCTAGAATAAACGGAGTACAGGTCGATCCTCTACAACTTGTGCAACTGATAAATACAAAACTATTACAAGGAAACTAAAATGACACTCTTTCAACTTATAATGCTGGGGGCTTCAGCATTTTTCGCATATAAAATTTACGAACATATCAATAGTTTAAAAGATGAGGATATCTCTGCATCACAGAATAATGATAGCAGTGAAGAGAAACAAGAAAAAAGATCAGCAGAAGCATTTTCTACCTTTGATGCAAGTTCTTTAGTAGAAAAAGCAGATGATGCACTTGCAAATGATAACTATGATAAAGCACTTGCGATTTACTCTGAGGCAAATATAAAAGCACCAAAGAATGATGAGACACTCTTTAAAATGGGCTATGTACTGACAAAACAAGAGAGATATGATGAGGCTTTAGAGTATTTTGAAGAGGCTTTAGCACTTGATGCTGAAAATCCATTTACACATTTACAAATGGGACTTATTTTTATGAAGCAAGAGAAAAATGATAAAGCAGTTACTTATTTAAAAGAAGCTCTTGCTCTTGAACCTGAACTTGAAGAGGCACAACTTGCTTTAGCAAAAATAGAAGAGGCATAAAATGAAACTTTTAGAAATTTATAAATATTTAGATAACTTATCTCCTTTTCAATTACAAGAATCTTGGGATAATTCTGGTTTGCTTATCGGTGATTTTGATGAAGAAATATCACAGATTGCTTTGAGTATAGATGTGGATGAAAAGTTGATAGACTCTTTAGAAAACAACACACTTTTAATTACACATCATCCTATTATTTTTGGAGGATTGAAGCAGTTGGAATTTTCTAAATATCCTGCAAATTTAATCCAAAAAATGATACAAAAAAATATTTCAAATATCGCGATGCATACAAATTTTGATCAAACTCACCTTAATGAGTATGTAGCAACTGAGGTTTTAGGATACAAAATTACAAAAAAAGATGGTTTTGTTGCATACCTAGAAGTTGATGAGGATTTTGATAGTTTTGCATCAAAGGTTGCGCGTGCTTTTAATCTTGAAATTGCTCGGAGTGTGAAGTGCTCCCAAAGGGTGAAAAAAGTCGCTCTCACCACAGGTTCAGGATGTTCACTAATGCGTAGTCTTGATGCAGATTGTTTTTTAACAGGGGATGTAAAATACCATGATGCTATGGAAGCAAAAAGTATAAATTTATCGCTTATTGACATAGGACATTATGAAAGTGAGCACTTTTTTGCACAAATTTTACAAAAAGATTTGAAAAATTTAGGTTTAAAAGTTATAATTGCATCATCAGAAAACCCATTTACATATATACACCCTTAAAGGATACGAATGAACAAACACCTTCAACAACTTATTGACCTCTCTTTTGTAGATAAAGATATTGATGCATTTGAGCCTCAAATTGAAGAAGCAAACTACAATTATGAAGCTGCTCTTGCAAAGACGAAAAGTATTGAATCAGATATTGAAAATCTAAGTAATGAGATCAAAGAAGAAGAGCTTAAAAAGTCTAAAAATGAGATTCACCTTGCAGAACTTTCTCAAAAATTAGAAGAGAACTCTAAAAAAAGTGCTGAGGTTAAAACTGAGCGTGAAATGAAATCTCTTCAACTCGAAGAAGAGATTGCAAAAGAGCAAGTTACTTTTGCAAATGAAGAGATAGAGCGATTAGAAAAAATCATCGAAATGAAAAAAGAGCAGATTGAAGTTGCTGAGGCTACTTTAACTGAGTTACAGACTTCTTTAGAAAAAGTGAAAGCTGATGTTGATGAAAAACTTGCAACTCTAAACAAAGAGAGACAAGAAGTTTTTGTGGCAAAAGAGAAACTCCTTGGAACTATGAATCAAAAAGGTTTGGCTTTTTATCAAAAGATTCGTCGTTGGGCGAAGAACACAACTATCGTTCCTGTTGAAGATCAGGCATGTATGGGTTGTCACATGGTGATTGGTGATAAGGTGTATGCTGATGTAATTAAGGGCGAAGATATCACAACATGTCCACATTGTGGTCGTATCCTCTACATGAAGCCTAACGAAGAGTAGGTTTGAAACCCTTTTCGCTTCTTTACTATGGAGTGAGTCTGTTGCTATACATCATAGCACTGCCACTCATAGTTTTTTTAGCGTTTAAACAAAAGTACAAAGAGTCAATTCCCTCCCGTTTTTTTCTTTTTAAAAATCCTCGTTTTTCAACTTCTAATGCAGTATGGTTTCATGTCTGCTCACTAGGTGAAGCAAGAGCTTTAAAACCTATCTTAAAAAAATTAGATAAAAAAAATGTACATATCACTACTATAACGCAGACTGGACAGAGTGAAGCAAAAAAATATGATGCAGAGGTTCGTTATCTGCCTTATGAGATGTTTTTACCTTTTTGGATAAAAAAAGAGAAAGTTTTAGTAGTCTTAGAAGCAGAGTTCTGGTATCTGCTTTTTACTATTGCAAGAAGTAGAGGGGCAAAGGTGATTCTTTTAAATGCAAGAATCTCTGATAAGAGTGTAAAAAAGTATCTGCAGTTTGCATGGTTTTATAAAAAACTTTTAGATGTTGTTGATACTATTTATGTGCAAAGTGAAGTGGACAAAAATCGTTTTTTAGCGCTTGGTGGAAGAAATATAGAAGTGATAGGCAATATAAAACTTGAGGGTGAGATAAAGCATACAAAAGAGTATGAAAAGCCAAAAGTTTTAACAATTGTAGCGGGAAGTACGCATGAGAGTGAAGAGAAGTCCATACTTGCTGCTTTTATAGAACTTAAACGAGAGCAAAAAGATATAAAGTTAATAGTGGTACCGCGTCATCCTGAACGCTTTGAAAATGTCTATGCTTTGATGCAAGAAGCAGCTAAAGATAATGGACTGAGTTTGAGCCGTTTTACTCGTCAGCAAGACCTTGATGCAGATATGGTTTTAGTAGATATGATGGGTGAGTTAAATAATATCTATCGAATCAGTGATATAGCCATCTTAGGGGGTGCATTCAGAGAAGATGTCGGTGGGCATAACCCTCTTGAACCCGCACATTTTGGATGTAAGATAATTACAGGAAAGCACTTCTTTCACCAAAAAGAGCTTTTTAAATATGTACATCATGTGCAGTATGTAGAGCGAGATGAGATACTAGAGGCTTTAATAAAAGCACAAGAGTTACCACCTTCTATGGTTGAAGAGAAGATAAATATACAACCTGTAATAGATAAAATTTTAGAAATAGATTAAAAGGAGATAATAATGGCATTAGAAAAAGCATATAAATTATTAGCAGCACAAGAGGGAATTTCAAATACAAATGCAAAGTCGATGATAGATCGTGGACTTGTGTATGTTGGAAATAAAAAAGTAATGATAGCGCGTGGAGAAATAGATAGTAAAACTATATTTAGAGTGATTAAGGTTGAAAAAGCAAAACCAATATTTGAAAATGATGATATTGTGGTGGTTAATAAACCAGCATATATAAACTCAGATGAGATAGAGAGACAGTTTAAGCCAGCAGTACTTCTGCATAGACTCGATCGCGAAACAAGTGGTGTATTAATGCTTGTAAAAAATGAAGAGTTTAGAGAAAAAGCTATTAAAGAGTTTAAACAAGATAGAGTTTATAAAGAGTATATCGCTTGGGTAGAGGGCATAATGAGTGAGCCTATTGAAGTAGATAAAGGAATCACAACACAGAGAAAAAACAACAAAGCTTTCTCAAATGTTTCTCCAAAAGGAAAACCTGCAAGAAGTGAGTTCTTTCCTGACTTAGTAAGTGCAAATAAGACAAAAATTAAGTGTATCATCCATAATGGTCGTACACACCAGATACGGGTGCATCTTCGTTATATTGACCATTCCATAGTAGGTGATGAGCAGTATGGTGGGAGAAAAGCAAAGCGTGTAATGCTTCATGCACATAAAGTAAGACTCTTAGGAATGGAGTTTGTAGCACCAGAACCAAAAGAGTTTATCCACTTTCAGTAAAATTTTAAAGAAACATTCAAGCAATATTTAGGTATAATTCGCAACTTTTTATACCTAAAATCAGAGGGAAATATATGTTTGATACTTTAACAGACTCGTTTACAAATGCCATAAAGAAGATTCGTTTTCATGATGATGACAAAGCTTTAAGTAAAGCACTTAATGAACTTAAGAAAAATCTTCTCAAAGCAGATGTAAATCATAAAGTAGTTAAAGAGTTAATTGCAAATGTACAGTCTCTTACAAAAGCCAAAGGTATAGGTAAAGATCAGTTTCTTGAAGCACTTCGTGAGACACTTTACAAACTTTTAGAGGTTGGTGGAAACAAAGGTTTTGTTTTTGCATCAACACCTCCAACTAAAATTCTTATGACAGGACTCCAAGGTTCTGGTAAAACAACTACAACGGGTAAGTTAGCAACATATCTGAAAAATAAGCAGAAAAAAGTCTTAATGGTAGCAGCCGACTTGCAGCGTTTAGCAGCAGTTGAACAACTCCGCCAAATCTCTTCTCAAATAGAGGTAGAACTTTATGAGGATGAAGCAACAAAAAATCCAGTTGAAGTAGTAAAAGCAGCCTTAGAGTATGCTAATTCTAAGATATTTGATGTTGTACTTATAGATACGGCTGGTCGTTTAGCAATAGATGATGAGCTTATGGATGAGCTTGAAAATGTGAAAAATGTAGCCTCTCCTGATGAGATATTTTATGTAGCAGATTCACTTACTGGTCAAGATGCTATACGAACTGCATCAACATTTAAAGAAAAAATCGGTATTGATGGTGTTATCCTTTCAAAATATGATGGTGATTCTAAGGGTGGTGTAGCACTTGGTCTCTCCTCTCAGGTAGAAGTTCCTCTTCGTTTTATTGGTAATGGTGAAAAAATGGAAGATCTTGAGGTTTTCATTCCAGAGCGAATAGTAAATCGTTTAATGGGATTTGGAGATGTTGAAGGTCTTGCTGAGAAAACAGCAAATATCATTGATGAAAAAGATGCGAAAAGACTGACTAAAAAAATCCAAAAAGGGAAGTTTAATTTTAATGACTTTTTAGAACAGATGGAGTCTATGAAAAAGATGGGTTCTATGAGTTCCATCATGGGTATGATTCCTGGTATGGGTGGAATGAGTAAGGCTATCAAAGATTTTGATTTTGAGAACTCTGGTGAACTTAGAAATATTAAAGCGATGGTAAGCTCTATGACGAAAAAAGAGCGTGAAAACCCAGATCTTCTAAACAACTCTCGTAAACAAAGAATTGCCACTGGCTGTGGACTTACAGTTGTAGAAGTAAACAGAATGATAAAACAGTTCAAAAATGCTGGAAAAATGGCGAAAAAATTCTCAGGTAAAAATGGAATGAAACAACTCCAATCAATGATGGGACAGATGGGTGGAGCTGGTGGTGGTATGCCTGGAATGCCAGGACTCCCTAAGTAGATTTTTTAGCTTTATTGCTTTTTAATAACTTCTTCGCTATAATTCCAGTATCGTTTAACTTCTGAAATAATCCCTCTGTGATTAGAAGGTATCTCTTTATGAGATATAAAACGCCAAAAGGCGGTAAGAGGCACAATAA
>JALSUU010000107.1 GCA_027071075.1 Sulfurimonas sp.
TTTTTTGTCATATCTGCAGGAGCTGATACATCTAAAAAACTGATTTTTATAAAATCATCTTTCAATGCTTGAGAGATTGCATTTACCTGCGTTATAGCTGCCTCTTTACTCTGGGCATTTTGTAAGTTATAAACTGTGTAGAGAATGGCACTCTGAACTAAAAGAACGAGAGCAGTCATAAAAAAGACAAGTTGCCATTTTATATTTAATTTATTCCACATTTACTTGCCTTTATAGATGAATTTATTTTTTAGAAGGGTTTATAATTGGAAGTTGAAAATCATTTCCCCACTCCCTCCAAGATGCATCATAATTAGCAACATTGTAACCAAGTTCACGCAGTGCAAAGTAGTTTGTTGCAGATATTTTACCGATAGCACAGTAGAGAATAACTTTTTTGTTTTTATCTATATCTTTATATATCTTCGCTAATTCACTGATATCTTTTAAAGAGGAGTCTTGTTTGAGTGTATCAATATTATGCTTCGCTGGGATATTAATAGCTTTGGGAATATGACCATATCTCTTTGCAGAAGATACTTTACCCTCGTAAGCCTTGTCTGGACGGGCATCAATGATGATCTGATTTGGATTTCTTGTTGCAATCTGTGTAGCAAACTTTGTAGCAAGTCTATTGTTGTCTATAATAGTGATATAGTCACTCTTAAGTGTTTTAGGTACTTTTGTTGTAATAGCATAGTGCTTGTTTTTCCACTGCTTAAATCCTGCATTTAAAAGTTTTACATTTTTAAAACCATAGACTTCTAGCGCCCAAAAGAGTCTTGCTGCATCAAAGAAAGAGCCATTATCATACACAACGATAGCATCATTTTCATTTAAACCTCGGTTTTGAACAATCTCTTGCATAGTAAAAGGATCTGTCAGTTTACCATTACGCTTTTTATGTGCATATGTCAGAGAGATAGGAAAGTTTATAGCACCTTCAATATGTCCTTTTTCATAAGTAGCTTTATCTCGTGTGTCAAGAATTTTATAATCTTTTTGATTTTGCTTGAGTGTGTTGGCTTCGATTCTAAGAGTTTGAGCATTGAGATTTACTGTTAAGAGTAAAAATAATAGAAAGAGGGGTGTCAGAAGTTTTTTCATTATGAGATATCCTTTAAGAAGGATATCTTACATTAGAAAAGATAATAGACCTCTTGTTTATAAGTACATAAACTGAGAAAGTAAGATTATTATAACAACTAAGCTAAATGGAAAGAGGTGAGACTTAAAAACCCATGGATTTATACCAAAAAGTTTTTGGTTGATACCACGAAAGCCCAACCAGAGTCCAAGAAAAGCTTTAATGCTTAAAGCGATTTGAAAACTGCTCATTCCCTCATCACTTATCTCACCAAAAACTTGTGTGAACATAAAAATTCCAGTTGCAACTGCAACCATAAGAGCATACGGAACAACTTTACGCACATGCATCATTATGGCTTCGCGTGCTTTTTTGTGTTCCTCTTCGTTGAGAGTCTGCTTCATCTTAGAGAGAAACAAAATATCTACAAAAAGAAATCCTCCGTAGATAAATACGGAGAAGATATGGATAGTATGAATGAGTGTGTAGAGCATTATGCTTTATAACCTATCTCAGATTCGAGTGAAAGTGAGCCATCAAAGAGTGTCTGCTCATCATACGCAGCGGCGATCAGTTGCAAACCAACAGGCATTCCCTCACTATTTTTCATAATAGGCAGTGAAAGCGCAGGAAGCCCAGCAAGGTTTACGCTAATAGTGTAAATATCACTTAAATACATCTCCATAGGTGATGCAAGTTCTCCAAACTTTGGTGCAACAGTAGGTGCTACAGGAGAGAGAATAAGATCTACATCTTGAAATATTTTCGCATACTCATCTTTAATAATATGGCGTGTTTTTTGTGCTTTTACATAGTACGCTTCATAGTAACCACTACTTAAAACGAAGTTTCCAAGTAAAATACGGCGTTTTACTTCATCTCCAAAACCATTGCTTCGCGTTTGAATAAAAGTATCTGCTAAGTTTTTACCCTCTACACGGTTTCCATAACGCACACCATCATAACGAGCAAGATTTGTTGTCGCTTCAGCAGTTGCAGTTATGTAGTAAGCAGAGATGTCAAATTTTGCATCAATCATCTCTTTTTCTACTATAGTATGCCCTTGTGCTTTAAGTGCATCAATAGCCCTAGCGTAAGCATCTTTGATGTCCCCAGAAGCATTTTCTAAGTACTTTGGAAGTGTAGCGATAGTAAGTTTTCTCTTAGCATCTAAGTTAGGAGTTACCTTATCATCTTTTCCAGCATTTGTAGAGTCTTTTGCATCACTCCCACTGATGATGTCATATAAAATAGCCGCATCTTCAACATTTTGTGTCATTGGTCCAATCTGATCAAGACTCGATGCATAAGCACCTAAACCATAACGAGATACACGACCATAAGTAGGTTTCATCCCAACGATGCCACAAAAAGCGGCAGGTTGACGGATAGAGCCACCCGTATCACTACCAAGAGCAGCAATAGCAAGACCAGCACCAACAGCAGCAGCAGACCCACCAGAACTTCCCCCTGGTACACACTCAGGATTTACAGGATTTAAAGTCTTTCCATAAAAACTAGACTCTGTAGTCGAACCCATAGCAAATTCATCCATATTGACACGGCCAAATGGAGATAAACCCGCTTCTGTGAGTTTGTTGATAACGGTAGCATTGTAGGGTGCGATGTAGCCTTGTAAAATGTTCGAGCCTGAAGTAACAGACCAATCTTTTACTTGAATGTTGTCTTTTATCGCGATAGGTACACCATCACCTACATTGTTTACATCTATGTATGCATTGAGTTCAGGATTTGCTTCGATTTTAGCTTTTAAATCGTCTTTAAATTTGTCTAGTTCTTCTTTACTAAGTTTAAGTGCTTCTTTTAATGTAATCACAAAATTTCCTATCTATTTTAATTATAAT
>JALSUU010000108.1 GCA_027071075.1 Sulfurimonas sp.
AGGAAAGTTATATGAAAATTTTACTACTCATCTCACTACTCGCAACGCTACTTTTTTCTGCTGTTGATTTAAATAATGCAACTGCAGAGGAGCTGATATCGCTTAAGGGTATAGGTCAAAAGAAGGCTGCAAAAATTCTCAAGTATAGAGAAAAACACTGTTTTAAAAGTTTAAAAGAGCTTAAAAAAGTGAAGGGTATCAAGAAGAAAAAAGCGAAGAAGATTATCAAGAAGAACAAGGGAAATATTTCGCTTGGTGCATGTAAACTCAAAGAGAATAGTGAGTAATTATGAGAGCGATACTTTTTGCATTCTTATGGCTAATATTACTAAATGGATGTGAGAGTTATAATAACTATAAACCTTCTGTAGATGGGGATATTGTAGATAAAAGTTCTTGGTATGATGCAGGGACAGGTAAGAGTGTTTTAGAGGTTCGTGTTACAATTCCTACTCCAAATGATTATAAGTGTAAGCCTTATGATGATATAAATGCTTCTCTTCGTGCTTGTACTTTAGCAGATGTTTTAGCCGATAAAAATCCAAACGATGCCTATGAGCCTGAGTTACATGTGCATTTTGAGAGTGATGAGTACTTGAGAGAGGGAGTTAATGCTAAATTTGAGCAAAAAGGAAAGTCTACAAGAGCAGCGCAGCAAGCTTCATTTAGAGTAAAGCTAGATACGAAAACGGATCTTTATAATGGAGAGAGAACTTTTCAGCTAAATAAGCACTTCTATGATGATACTCGTGTTGCCAATATGCTCTCATTTGAACTTTTTCAAAGTATTCCTCACTTTACAAGTCTACGAACACGCTTTATGCATCTTTCAATAGATGGAGAGGATTATGGCTTATTTACCCATGTAGAACATGGAGATAAGCTCTATCTTAAAAATCATGGTTTTTCTGAGGAAGATAATCTCTATAAAGCACAGAATTATGCTTTTGTTATGACAAAGAGCTTATCACTTGGTGAAGATGGAAAACCTCTTGATCAAGAGGCATTTGATGCAAGTTTAGAGATGAAGAGTGGCAAAGAGATACAAAAAGTTGTGGAGATGACGCAAGCGATAGGGAGTGCAAAAACAGATGCGGAATTTGAGACAATATTTACTAAATACTTTGATCGGCAAAACTATCTTACTTGGTTTGCAATAAATATTATTTTAGGAAATAAAGACACTGTAACACAAAACTTTTTTCTTTTAAATCCAAAGTTTAGTGATAAGTTCTATTTTCTTCCTTGGGATTATGATGGTATAGGGTACAAAGATGATGTTGTGCAAAAGTGGACAAAAGGAGTAGCAAACTGGTGGCAATCACCACTGCACAGAAAATTTTTACAAATTAAAAAAAATAGAGATGACTTAGATGCTATGATAGAGAATTTAAGAGCGCACTATATTACGGATGCGATTATTCATGCTCTCATGGATAAGTATAAACCTTTAGTGGAAAAATATGTCACAGATCTTCCCGATAGTCGATATTTACATGAGAGATGGGCTGGTGCATACAAGTATTTACGAAATGAATTGGTGAGTGATAATTTAAAAGATTACAATTCACAAAAGGGACACCCTATGCCATTTTGGCAATATACACAAAAGCAAGGGGAAGATTTTATCTTAGGATGGGGAAAATCAGTAGACTTAGAAGATGATGCGATAGTGTATAGTTTGGAAGTATCTGATAGTGAAGAGTTTAACACTACTCTAATAAAGGAAGAGAATATATCAAGTAGTGATGCTAGAGTTGCAGTTGATTCCTATTCAGGTGCTTTGAATTATACAGTTTCAGATAAAAATATTTTTCAAAAAGGTGTCCACTATTTTATGCGAGTGATAGCCTATGAGGCTCTTAATAGAGAACATTATCAGATAGCTTTTGACAATGAAGTGAGAAATCACCCCGGAGTTTTGGAGTTTACAGTTGAGTAATCAAGTAGAGAAAGAAATTATCAATTTAGAACAAAAAGTAAAAAAGAAAAAAGAGCTCTCTAAACTTGTGGGAACCTTTTTTAAAAATGCACTTCGTTCAAACCTTGACTTGACCTCTTTAGCGGATACAAAAGCAGGTATCCTTATCTCTATCAATGGTTTTATCTTGACTGTGAGTGTCACTGCTTCAGGTTTTGCTATTCATAACGCTATGATGAGTTATGCTTTTATCGCTATTATATTAACCTCTTTGGGTTCTATTATTTTAGCAGTGATGGCAGTCAAGCCTAGAAACAAGAACTCTCTTGTGAAAAAAGAGTTTTTAGAGGGGTATGAGTCACTCCTTTACTACCAAGATATGGCAGATATGGCGCCTGATGAGTATAAAAAAGAGGTAAATAAAGCCATCTATAAAACAAAGGCAAGTAAAAATGAGATGATTAGTCATCTGCATATTTTAGCTGCAGAGATAAAGAAAAAATATTTTTGGCTCAAACAGGCATATACTTTTTTCTCTATAGGTTTAGTTGTAAGTGCCATTTTGGTTATATATGCTCTTGTGTATGTAGAAAAAACAGCATTTTACAATCTCTCAAAAGGAAATGTAGCTTATAAAAAAGATAAATTTTATAATGTCTTTGAACCCTCAGGTGCAGCAACTATGCCTGATGGAAAAGTTTTAATAGTAGAAGATGAGAGTAATGCAAAGTCACTCAAACTTTTAGAGATACAGAGTGATGGAAATGTGGCAGAGATAGGGAACCTTTACCTCACTAAAAAGATAAAAAAAGTTTTCAAAAAAAGTATAGAAGATTTAGAAGCAATCACAGCTGATGGAGATAGAGTCTATGCTATCACATCTTTTACTTTTAACAAAAACAATAAACGAAAAGCATCTCGTGAAAAGTTTATGATGTTTACCTATAAAGATGGTGCTGTAGAAGATTTTTATATTTATAAGAGACTCAAAGCTGATTTGTATCAAAAGTTTCCAAAAATAT
>JALSUU010000109.1 GCA_027071075.1 Sulfurimonas sp.
CTAGTGAGATGTCAGGTTTAATCTGTATGCAGTTGTTCTTATCTTTATCTGTTGGCAGATTAATGGTGTCAACTAAAATTTCTACATCTGTGAGTTTATACATCTCTTTGGCTATCTCATCAATGACCCTCAATCATTGCATTTAAAGTGCTATGGAGTTTTTCTATTTTATAGTCAGTGTTGTTAGTCCACTCTTGAAGAGGCTTTTGGTCAGTTGGCAGTGCTGCATCTAGTTTCATATACACAAAAGCACGCTTCACACCATGATGAGATTTTACCTCTATTTTCTTTCTTATATAGTAGTCTGGAGCGCCTTCAAATTCATCAATTTTGTGCATAAGTTCAGCTCTTGTTATCTGATAGAGTTCACCTTTGATTCTCGATACAGGTGCATCAACAATATAAGGATAGTTTCCAAAAGAGTCTTCAAACATTGCAAGTTTTTTTACAGTATGAGCCTTGCCAAGCCGTTTGGCATATTTGCTAAGAAGATTATGATTGTCAAAGCCTTTTTTGAGTGATCCATACACAAAGAGTAGCTCACTAAAGGATTCTTCTTTTTTGAAGTAGCCTTTTTTTACAATTGTAATCACACCGTTATCATGAAGTCTATGAAGTATTTTTCTAGTCGTATCTGTAGAAATACCTTCAACTTTAGCAGCAGAGAATGGCAGGATGACATCTGTTTGAAATGATTGTACTTTACGATGTATCTTTTGTGTATAAGACATACTCTACTCCTCTATTTATATCGTGACAATATTGTAGCTAAAATATATAATTTTGTCACTTTTGTAATTGAAATATATCCCTATAATAGGTCTTATCTCTTATATTTTATTTTAGTTAGTAGTATTTAGTTATTTCCATTTAATGCTATTGTTTTAACGGGGTAGTTACTTAGCTCCTCCTACTTAAAGTTATACTCATATTCTGCTCATTTCAGCAGATAAATGCACAAATATGCAGATAGTGAGTGCATTTTAAGAGAAAATTGCCGTATTATAGAGATTTTTAGGCATCTAAATCTCTAAGAGGAGCTAAGTAACTACCCCGTTTGTTTTATTCATTAGAATTTGTCAATAAAGTTGAGTAAATACTGCTTGCCACTAAGATTTTGGAACTCTTTCAAGCCCAGTAAATCAAGCATGGGAAAAAATAACAAAAAGAAGAATATCAATTCAAAAATGGACAACTTATGACCGATGACGAACAATGTCAAGAAAGAAGAATTGCTGATCAATATTGAAAAAACAAAGCAAAAGTTGCAATAACTTTTGTAAATGATATTCAATTTCATATAAAAAGAGTACATCGATAAATATTTGAATATACCAACCCGAGATTTTAATTAGGAGTTTGTGAGTTTATATAGTAGATAATATTTTAGATATAATATGATATTAAAATAAAAAGGGCTACTATGTTATCTATAAATATACAAACACCTGAAACTGTAATGATTATGCTTCGAGATAAATTTAAACAAAGAAGACTCTCATTAAGATTGACACAAGAGGGCCTTTCTAAAAGAAGTGGAGTGAGTCTTGGGAGTTTGAAGCGATTTGAGAAGAGTGCCGAGATATCTTTGCACGCACTGTTAAAAATTGCTTTGGTTTTAGAGTGCCTTGATGATTTTACAACTATAGCAGACCCCAAACTAGAGGAGATAAACTCCATAGAGGAACTCCTTAATGTAAAACCTAATAAAGTACCAAAGAGAGGGAGTATCAAATGATACAAACGCTTAGTGTGTTTTACCACCATATGGATACAAAGAGGGAAATAGGAAGAGTTGCCTACAAAGAGAGTGTAATCTACTTCGAGTACAATAAAGAGTTTTTAAAAACAAACTTACAGCTCTCTCCCTATAAACTGCCACTCAGACCAGGAGTATTTGTCTGTGATGATTCTGTGTTTGAAGGTCTCTTTGGTCTCTTTGGAGACTCCCTACCTGATGGTTGGGGAAGATTACTGCTAGATAGATACTTCATAAATCGTGGAATCAGCTACAGTGAAATTACTCCTCTTGACAGACTCAGTTATATCGGTGCATATGGAACAGGTGCTCTCTCATATGAACCAATTGTTGTAAATACAGATATAGATACAAACAAGCAGTTTATATTGGATGAGTTGGCAGTCGCATCACAAGAGATACTTAAAGGTGAAAGTGAGGAGTTGTTGGATACTCTGCTCTCTTTAGGAGGCTCTTCAGCAGGAGCGAGACCTAAAGTAATGGTGCAACTCAGTGATGATAGCAAGTGTATCATTCATGGAGCACAGGCACTGCAAAAAGGATATACTCACTGGTTGGTGAAGTTTGCATCTTCACATGATAGTGAAGATATAGCAAAGGTAGAGTATATCTATTCACTCATGGCAAAAGATGCAGGTATAGAGATGAGTAAAACAAAACTCCTTCACTCCAAAGGAAATCATTACTTCGCAACACAACGATTTGATAGAGTAGGGGATAGAAGAGTTCATATGCACTCAGTAGCCGGATTAACCCATAGTGACTTTAGAGTACCTATAGTTGATTATGATGATCTGCTTGCTTTAACACTCCATCTCACAAAAGATGTAAATCAACTCCATAAGATGTTTCGTCTTGCAGTATTTAATCTTCTAACTCACAACAGAGATGATCATGCAAAGAACTTCTCTTACCTCATGTTGAGTGATGGCAGTTGGATACTCTCTCCAGCATATGATTTAACATTTTCATATGGACCTGGAGGAGAGCATAGTACAACTTATTTGGGGGAGGGTAAGCATCCAAGCAAAGAGACACTTTTAACACTTGCAAATAAACATGCAATTAGTGCTGCCAAAGAGATAATTGAAGCTGTAGAAGAAGTTGTTGCAAACTTTGAGGAGTATGCCAAAAGTGTTGGATTGGGTAAATATACTACACGGAAAATCTCTAAGGTTTTACA
>JALSUU010000110.1 GCA_027071075.1 Sulfurimonas sp.
GTAAAGATGAATATTATCTACAAGTTTGCTCTGATACTGAAGAGATACGGATAGCTGAAAGAATTAGAGAAGATTTAAAAAAAATGAGATTTATAAAAGTCCAACATATTATTGGAAAATGACTTGAGACATTGTCATCCCTGAACGGACAATTACAAGAGTTAAAAAATAAAAAGAGGTAGTTATGATTAATAAAGATAATAAAATTTTTAGTTTGGTTTTTAGTTTTATTGATACTGTTTATTGGATTGTTGTTATTGCAATAGGTACTTTTATTGGTAACTCATATAGCTATGCAATTTTTCAGCAAATGGATTAAATTGGTATGATTAAATTTAGTCACTATTCATCTTTATATGTAGATTTTAAAAAGCATGAATTAAAACCATCGACACTATACAAATATGAGAATATTGTAAATAGTCGTATTAGTCCATATTTTAATGATTTAGATATAGAGACTATAAAGCCGTCAGATGTTAAAAAGTGGCTTTATAATATTGATGATGTAGGTGCAAAATCTAAGAAACACTATTTAGGTGTATTGAGTGGTATATTTCAAGAAGCATTATATGATGATGTTATTTCTAAGAATCCTGTTAAGCAGATAAGACCACCGAAGTATAAAAGACCTGATATAAGTCCTTTTACTGCTGATGAAGTATTTAAAATACTCGCTCATGCTCAGAACTATAATTATAAACACTATTTAGCTATTGCATTTTACACAGGTATGAGAAGTGGAGAGATAATAGCTCTTAAAAAAACAGATATTAATTTTATAAATAATACGATAAGCGTTTCTCGTTCTCGTGGTATTTTTGGAGAGAGTACACCTAAAACATCTTACAGTATAAGACAGATTCCTATATTGAATATATTAAGACCTTTCTTACTTGATATTTGTAATTCTCATGATTATGATTATCTTTTTATAACTCAATATAAAAAGCCTTATAGGGATAATAATGTTTTTACTTATAAGTTTTGGCAGCCATCATTGAAAGAGTTAAAAATAGAGTATAGAAGACCTTATAACACTAGACATACTTATGCTACAAATATGCTTTATAATGATTTAATAGTGCCTGTTAAATTAGCTCAATTGTTAGGTCATGCTAATACTCAAATGGTATATGATGTTTATGTGAATTATTTAGATAAACAGCTTGATAATTTTGATAAATCTATTGAAGTTTATAAGTAAGGGTAGTTAAGGGTTTTAGTAGTCTTTTGAAATTGTCTTGAAAGTTCGTGAAATAGGGGTTTGTGGTGCGCAGAGGGGGATTTGAACCCCCACACCCGAAGGCACAACGACCTCAACGTTGCGTGTCTACCGTTCCACCACCTGCGCATATAAAGAGTGGTATAAATTTGACCTAACTCCGAAGAGTTAAGTCTGAGGTTTACTTAATTGTATCGTTAAACGATTAACCTAAGTAAGGGTTAGCGTAAAGTGCGATTAACGCAATTACTAGTGCATAGATAACTTGTGCTTCAATCATTGCAAGAGCGATGAACATTGTAGTCATAAGTTTAGCACCTAAACCTGGATTACGAGCAGTTCCAGCGATTGTTGCAGCAGCAGTATGACCCATACCGACTGCTCCACCAAGTGCAGCTAAACCAAGACCAAGACCAGCAGCGATCATAGAGTAAGCTTTTAAAGTTTGGTTAGCAACCTCACCCTCATTAGCGAATACAGCAGCAGAAAAAGCTACTAAAAGAAAAAGAATTTTTTTCATAAAATTGTCCTTAAATATATTACAATATCTTTCGGATAGCGTAACCTCATCACAGATGAAGCAACCCACACATAAATGCTAGGATTTCCCTACTAAAAATTGATAATCGAATTATACATAAACAATACTAAATCTTCTCTTAGGCACGCCCAAGAGATATCTTATTTCCTTTAAATTCGAGTATTTCTACTTTTACCTTATCACCTTCACTAAAGACATCACTCACTTTATCTACTCTTTTATCAGAGATTTTAGAGATATGAAGCAATCCATCTGTTCCATCTGGAAGCTCAACAAAAGCACCAAAGTCAACGATGCGTTTTACGATACCATCATACACTCCACCCACTTCATACTTAATCTTCTCTTTTTTAGGAGCGTTTACTATCCCGTGGATATGCTCTCTTGCAGCCTGAACTCCACCCTTGTTTTTACCAGTAATTTTCACTTTTCCATCTTTTTTGTCTATATCTATAGCAACTTCAAACTTCTCTATCATCTCACGAATAGTTTTTCCAGCCTGACCAATAATTTCACCAATAAAACTTGGATCTATATGGAAAAAGTCTACACTAGGAAGAACACCATCATTAAACTCTATTTTAGATTCAGCTTCTAACATAATGTCAATGATATGAGAACGACCCTCTTTGGCTTGATAGAGTGCCTCTTTTAAAATATCTAAAGAGATGCCACCAAGTTTAATGTCCATCTGCATAGCAGTGATGCCAGTTTTAGAACCAGTTACTTTAAAGTCCATATCACCATCATGATCTTCAAGACCCATAATATCTGAGAGAATAGCATACTTATCGCCCTCACTCACCATACCCATAGCAATACCTGCAATAGTATCACTTGTCTCTATATCTGCAGCTCGTAGCGCCATATACCCACCACATACAGTAGCCATTGAAGAAGAACCATTTGACTCTAATATCTCAGAGACTAAACGAACTGTTTGTCCATCTAAGTTTACAGTTGGCTCTAAGGCTCTCTTTGCTAAGTTTCCATGACCTAACTCTCTTCGCTTAGTTCCCATAACAGGAGAAGCTTCCCCTACTGAAAATCCAGGAAAGTTATAGTGCACCATAAAGTTTTCATTTTGCGTAGCACTATCTGTAAGAGATTCAAACATCTGTGCATCTTTGGCTCCACCCATAGTTAATACTACAAGGGCTTGTGTTTGTCCACGAGTAAAAAGACAAGATGAGTGTGCATTTGGAAGTACATTTGTATCTATCGTAATAGGTCTTACTTCAGTAAGAGCACGACCATCAGCACGCACATTTTCATTGAGTATCTGCGAGCGAACCTGCTCTTTTTTTACTCTATCTATAGCATCTTTTAACTCTACTTCTGCATCAATAGTTGCCCACTCTTCTTTTGTAAGAAGAATCTTTTTACGCAGTTGACGCAGGGCAGTTGAACGCTCTGACTTTGCCATTTGATTCATTGCATCTGCTATATCACTCATATGATTATCTCTTACATACGAAATCATCTCTTCATTTGCAATATGTGCTTTTAAATCAAGTGCTGCTATCTCTTTTTGTAAAGGTGCAAATGCTTTTTCGTATTTAGCATTTGTACTAAATAACTCTTTTTCTGTTTTTTCAAAAACTTCAATAAGCTCATCTTCACTCATTGCGTTGGCTGTATGTGTTGCTAATACAGCGCCTGCCATAGTAGGATCAAGCATAGGATCAATAATCATATCATTCACTTCTATATCTTCAGAACCAAATGTACGCATCTCTATCATAAGTAAATCATCTTTTGTTCCAGAAAGGTAAAGATCTAAAGTAGAGTTTTTGAGTTGTGGGAGAGTTGGATTGAGAACTATTTCACCATCTACTTTTGCAGCACGAACAGCAGAAACTGATCTGTTAATATCTATATCTGATGTAAAGAGTGCAGCTGATGCAGCATTGAGAGCTAAAACTTGCAAATCAGACTCAGCATCTGCACTAAATACCATAATAGTTACCTGAGTAGGATGTCCAAAACCTTTTGGAAAAAGTGGACGCAAACTTCTATCTACAATTCGAGAAGTGAGTGTCTCAAAATCACTCGGTTTTGTTTCACGCTTAAAAAACCCACCTGGAATTTTTCCCGCTGCATATGTTTTTTCTATATACTGAACAGTTAAAGGAAGAAAATCATCTTTTACTATTTCTGTCTCATCAATAACTACAGTCGCTAAAACAACACTTTTACCAGACTTTAACCAACACGCACCATTTGCTTGTTTTGCAACATCACCAAAAGAGTAGGACTCTTCTCTATTTTCTAACTCTAAACTTACATCATATTTCATCTATTTTCCTCTAATAATTTTTCTAGCATCTCATCATCTATCATTTCAATCTTTTCATAATACAAATCTGTTTCAACATAGTCATCTATATCATGTAAAAAGTATATATCATCCACAAAAGGTTCTAACTGCTCTAAGACATCACTTGGAAGAACAGGAACTGCAATGTAAACAGCTTTTGGTTTTTGTGCTAAGATGGTTTTTAGAGCAGTTATAAACTTACTACCCGTCTCACTTCCATCATCAACGAGTAAAACTATCCTATTTTCTACACTTGAAAAGTGCCTTCCCTTGCGATATTGATAAATATTGCTTAAGATATTCTCTTCATGCTTTCTATGAGCTTCGCCATAAATATAATCATACTGTATCTCAAAAGCAGCTACTAACTGCTCATTTATAACTATTTCTTCTGTTTCACTTACGCGTGCTACTTCACATTCGTTATTGTGTGGTGCCATTATAGCTTCTAAAAAAAGAATATCCAAATTATTGGCTAATCTTCCCTTTATCCGTGAGGCCAAATCAAGACCTGCTTTTGAAACAGCTATGATATCCCACTCCTCTTCTTTGAGTTTATGCATAGGAATAACATCTTGTAAGAGCTTTGCCGCTTCCGCTCTATCTACTATTATATTTTTATATTTTTGCATAGAGTTCCTTACTTTTTTTGAGGAAGTTGCCATGTTAGGAGGGATGCTCCATCAACTGCTTGCATAATTGGTTTTAATACAAGTGTGAGATATACATACTTATCATCAATAAATGAATTACCATCAGTTGTAAGTATCGGCCTTCTATTTTCACTATATCTAAGCCCAAAATCCCAACATCTCTGTTTATATAAAAATCCAACTTCCATACTCTTTTTCTCTCTTGCTTCTATGTCATAATTATAGAGTGCATTAAAAGAATAATGTGTGTTGTAAGTATAACCAATAGTCGATGTTAAGTAACTTGTATAACGGGGAAGCGTTGCTGTCTCATCTATAAAAGTATCTTTATATAAGTGAGAAAGACGAATATTTAAACCATAATCTTTATAAGAAATTTGATTGAATATCTTAGAAAATCTCTTTGCACTATAGTTATAAAGCATATTGTTATAAAAACTCAAATACTTTGTAATTTTATAATCTAGTTCATTTTCCAACTCTCCATATCGATCTAGAACATCTGAGTAAAAAATCTTTTGTGCTACTCTATGATACAAAACTTGTGAGGCACTTTTATCATAAATATACTGAATAAAATCTAACTGCATTTCATCTTGTGTCGTAGATATATTGTAAAATTCACACTGAGGGTTTCCTGCATTTATTGGATCTGCACAAAACTCTGCATTATCTTCATAAAAACCATTTTTAGACTCATTTGCAGCCTTATTATAGGAAATACCGAATCCTATTACATGTGAGAACTCTTCATAGCCTCGTGTTAATTGTGATGATGCAGAGAGTGTATGCGTGTTTTTTAAAATATAACCATTTTTATACTCATTTATAGGAGTAGATATATCTGCTCCTGAGAAGCTTGAGTGTTGCATATAAATATTTGCATCATATGCAATATTTACATACTCATCAAAAAGTGATGTTTGCAGTTTTACAGGAAGATTTATATCAGTTTGCAATACTTTTTTTCCTGCACTTCTTGTAATATTGTTAGATTTCAAATCGAGACTATAGAGTAAATGGTCTTTTAAAAGTGTATTTATATAGTAATGATACTGAAGCGTTGGAAGTTTTTGCAAAGTTTCTGCATTACTCTCTTTTTCTAAATCTTGGTAGTATTTAAAATATCCACCAATATAGTGATTATCCGTGTTATAGAACATATTAATACGAGAAAGAACCTGTGTAGCTGTTGTTGAATTTTGAATATTATTTGTTGCAAGATTAATATAATCTACATCATTCATCTGATTTATATCGGCATAGAGTCCTGATTGTCCTTTGAGTGAAGTGTTAAACCATTGATTTATAAAATCCCTATTATCATAATCAATTTCCAATCCATAATGCGATTTATTTTGCAATTTATTCTCTTGAAAATATTTCTCTTTTTCTTTAAAATATCCTGCTCGTATCTCTCCATGTGAGATTGGAGAGTCCACAAAACGCAATGTTTCATAAATACCATATCCACGAGAAGAACGAATCTGTGGTTTGAGTTCCAAGTCCCACCAGTTCTGCTGGGCAATATAAAAAGGTTGTTCAAAATAAACACCTTCATGTGCAGAGTAACCTACAGAAGGCATAAGTAGTCCTGTCCGACGCGTTTTATCTAAAGAGTAACCGATATAGGGAGTATAAAAAACAGGAATATCATCAATGTAGAATCTTGCATTGTAAACATTTGTCCATTTTATATTTGCATCATAATCCAGTGAGCTAAACTCCATCTTCCAGATAGGGTCTATAGGATTACAACCACTCAAAACACCTGACTCAATATTTATATTTTGTTCTTTTGTGCGTGCTGATGCTGAACTCATCCATAATTCAGACTCCGTATCTGACATGTAAAAAGGTTTAAAAAGTTTTTCTTTTTTGGCTAAATTTAACTTTGCATATTTACCAAGAACCTTATAAGATTGCCCTTGACTAAGCCTAATATTACCATAAAGCTCCATATCCCCAGTCTCACGGTTGTAAACACTACTATCTGCTCTAAGAATATACTCTTTATAAACAAGAGTTACTCCTCCACTTGATTTCACTCTGTTATTTATTGAGTCAATGGAAGATGCGTAAATTTCCACCTTATCACTTCCAAAGAGAGAAAGTGATAAAAAGAGAAAAAGAGGGGAGAGATATTTAAGCATTTACAACCAAAGTTTTAGCTGTTAAGTCATGCCAAGTCTGTTTTGAAGGGTTGAGTATTCCCCATACAAATCCGAGATAAAAAAACATCTCACTTATTACTCTAAAAATTGCACGGTTAAGCGCAACTAATACATTTGGATTTTGAAGTGTAGCTATTTCAATTACTCGAATCTTCATAGCAATCTTTCCGATAGTTGCACCATACTGCATCACAAAAAAGGCTTGATAGACAATTTTCATCAACATATACTCAAAAACAAAACTATTTGTAAGATTAATAATCTCTTCTGTTGATGTGGCATTTGCGAAAGAGTCCCAAAGTGCTACAATAAGAATAAAAGAGAGTAAAAACTCATCAATAAACATAGCGACCACTCTTTTTTTTATATCTGCTAAAGTAATACCTTCACGATAAAGCCTCTCTTCTAACTCTTCATTCACTTCTTATTTCCTAAAGTGCTTGATATGCGATATCTGTACGGATTTTTTTACCAGCAAAATGTACCTGACCACATCGTAAATAGGCTCTATCTCTTGCTTGTTTGATACTATCACCTAAACCAACGCAAACTAAAACTCTACCACCTGTTGCATAGAGTTTATCATCTTCCATACTTACACCTGCGTAAGAGATATGCGTATTGTCAGCTATCTCTTTATGATGTACCTCATCAATAATGATTTCTGCGGGAGTTGAACTAGAGTATGGATAGTTTTCACTTGCCATTACTACACCGACTGCATACTGATCAGAGAACTCTACCTTTATATCTGAGAGTCTATTTGTAGCAGCTTTATAGAACATATCACTCACACTTGAAGTCATCAGAGGCATAAGTATCTCACACTCTGGATCTCCAAAACGGACATTAAACTCTAGTGTAATTGGCTCACCATTAACAACCATAATACCTATAAAAAGTACACCCTCAAAAGGGGCACCCTCTTTTTTCATACCATCAAGTGTCGGGCGAATAACTCTATCTTTTACTTTTTGGTAAAGCACATCATCAACTAAAGGTGTAGGAGCATAAGCACCCATACCTCCTGTATTTGGTCCTGTATCACCATCCCCTATACGCTTATGATCTTGTGCAGCTTGAAGCAGTATGTAATCATCACCATCACAAATAGCGAACATTGAGAGTTCAAAACCATCTAAAAACTCTTCTACAATTACCTTTTTCCCTGCATCGCCAAAGCTTTTACCACTTAACATCTCACCAATAGCTTTTTTTGCTTCATCATGACTCTGTGCAATAATTACACCCTTCCCACCACAAAGACCATCTGCCTTGACAACAATAGGTGTACTCAAAGAGTCAGTAAACTTATATAGCTCTTCAATACTATCACTCTCAATATAAGCCGCAGTTGGAATATTATATTTTGCTAAAAAGTTTTTCATATAAACCTTTGAACCTTCAAGCTGTGCAGCTTCCCTGTTTGGTCCAAAAATAGTTAATCCTTTTGACTTAAACAAGTCTACTACACCATCAACTAAAGGTGCTTCTGGTCCAACAATTGTTAAATCAATAGCATTCTCTTTTGCAAACTCTGCAAGTTCATTATAATCTTTTATATCTAGATTTGTACCTAAGTTGTTTGTAGCTCCGTTTCCTGGTTGAAAAAAGAGTTCATGCTCTTCTTGCTCATTTTTTATAGCTCTTGCAATAGAGTACTCACGACCACCACTACCTAAAATCAAAATTTTCATATACTATTCTCCGCTTTGTTGTAAAAATTATTTTAATCTACTCCTGTAAACTAAAATAATATTTATAATATACAGATTATGAGGATGTAAAAAGCCCGGATAGCCGCCTCGCTAATGGTTCGGTTCTAAAAGCCGAATTTGGGTGAAGAGAGCGATGGTTAACGGCGACATTATCTCGACAGAGTAAACATATCTCAAATGATAACACCGACACACACCAACACTACTAGTTCACAATTTGAAAATGTAGAACCCTCAATAGTGCGATTTATCGAACTATCTAGACTTAATAAGTATTATACAAAAATAATACTTCATTTAATTTTATACTTATTTGAATATAATACGATATTCATTTATTAAGGATACATTTATGGCATATATTCCTCTTATTGCAAGAGTTGACTCTCTTCCACCTCTTCCTGAGTCTGTTTTAAAAATAGAATCAATTTACGCAAATGGTGATCCTGATATTGATGAGATTGTAAAAATCATAGAGTCTGATCCATCTCTTACAGCAGATATATTAGCAAAAGTAAACGCTCCTTATTATGGTTTTTCAAAAAGCATTATCTCTATTTTGCAGGCTGTTACACTTTTTGGTTCTACACAAATTCGCTCTATTGTTCTTGCTTCAAGTATAGATAGAACTTTTGATATTGACCTCTCCCCCTACAATATTTCTACCTATGAGTTTTCTAAAATAAGTACGATGCAGAGTGAGCTTATCTTTCAATGGTATATGGGAATAGATATAGATACGGCAAGGAGCCTCACACCTATAGCATTTTTGATGGAGACTGGGAAAATTTTAATAGCAAAAGAGATTATTCAAACAGGTAAGAGTGATGCTTTTTTAACAGATTTACTGCTCTATGATGATGTCTCTTATGTAGAGAATATTCACGCCATGATGACATCCGCGCAAATTAATACACTCATTTTTAAACACTTAAACCTCAATGACACATTTTCAGACTCTATGAAGTATTTAGACAATGAACATGAAATTCCTAACAATATATCAGATATGGTAACAGCTCTTAGAGTGGTAAGAGCAGCAGTAAACATAAAAGAACAACTCACAGAAGAGTCAATTAATAAAGCCTTAGTAATACTAGAAGAGAACTCTTTAGAAACAGAACACTTTATCAGATCTGTTCAAAGAGTTAAAACAAAATATTTAGAGTAGTCTTTACTCTATTTTAAATATGTATCTACCTCTTCTAAAAGTACCTTTAACACACCATCATAGTAAGCTATTAACTCTCTCCATTTACTTCGATTCCCTTTTTCAAACTCATACTCCATACTCGCAGCACTCTCACAAAGATTATACGCTCCAATATTCAGTGCTATATCTTTAATATCCATAGCCATGCGCCTTGCCTCTTTAAACTTTGACTCTTCACACAACTCTTCTAGCGATTTTGCAGAGTTTAGATACATGCTTTGAAAATCTTTGAGTATAGATTGATAAAA
>JALSUU010000111.1 GCA_027071075.1 Sulfurimonas sp.
TTAATAGACTTCTTGCATAACCTAGATATATCTAGGTTATGCAAGAAGTCTATTATAGAACAAATTGTCTTAAAGTAATATTTTAGTAATACTGTGGTGCGAAGAGTCTAAAATGATAGAGTTTTTATGACTTAGTTCATTTTATAAATATACTTTAATTACATAAAGAACAAAACATTATTATTCTACATATCATCTAAAGAGTATCCATAATAATCAACACAGTATTTTTTATTTTTTGATACTAGTTTTATAGCCTTTTTTTGAAGTAGATTCATATCTATTTTTTTAGCCTGCCTTTTAACTTCAGCTATTAACATTGTTTTATTGTCATCGTTTACTGCGACAATATCTATCTCATTTTCATTGCCTCTTTCCCAATATGTGCCAATATCTGAATATTGATTTGATAGTTTTAATTTTTCTATAAAGTATTTTTCTAAAAAACGACCACTATATGTTGTGTAATCTCTATTCACAATATCTTTTACATATTGATAGTTTTCTATCTCAATAGCACTTTTATATTTATAAATAAATCTAAACCAAAAGTTAAAGAAGTTATCTATTATTTCATATCTAAGAGTTCTACTTCCTTCTTTTGCAAAGATTGGTTTTACCTTTTTTATTATTGTATATTCATTCTCTAAGCGATCTAAATAACCACCTACATTTTTTTCTAAGATACTCTCTATTTCAACTCTTGCAGTTTTCGATGATGCGATGAGGGATAGTATTGAAAAGTAAGTTGTATACTCTTTACCGAACTCTTCTACTAGTAAGTTTTTTCCTTCTTCTAAAAAGAGCGAATACTCATCGAAGATCAATTCTAGTTGCTGTTCTAATCTAAATGCTTTATTATCTACGAGTATTTCAACATACTTTGCTACTCCACCTGTTAGGATATAGAACGACAACAGATCATCATTTGTATACTCTGGATAGTTCTCTTGCAAAATCTCTTTAATGGTATTTACGGTAAATGGTTTTAAATGAATCTTATTATTTGCACGACCAAACAAAGGTTCTTTTTTATCTTCAAATATTTTTTTCATAAGTGAATAGATTGAACCACTTAACACTAGATTCATTTTTGAACTGTCTTTATTGTTATCCCATATGTTTTGCATATCAGAGTAGATACTAGCATTGATTTGTAGGAACTCTTGAAACTCATCAATAACTAGAGTAAAAGGTTGTGTAGTAGCTAGTTCCATCATGTATTCAAAAAGATCTTTAAATTTAATTATTTTACCAAACACTTTTACATCTAATGTGTTTTGAATAATAGCAATAAATTCTTCACAAAGCAGAGCTTCATTTTTCTTGGATACAAAGAGGTATACTTTTTCTTTATATGCTTCTTGAATCAGTTTTGTTTTTCCAATTCTTCTTCGTCCGACAATTACTGTCATCTTTGAAGAAGCCTTGGAAGAGATTTCTATCTCTTTTAGATTTTTAAGTTCTTTTTCTCTGTTATAAAATTTCATCTTTTATTTTACCTATGACAATATGAGTTACTGTAACCCATATTACAATAAAAAACTTAATAAAGAGAAACAGTAGTGATTTTTAAGTATTTTAGATACAGCATATCAAAGTAAGAAAAGGAAAACTATAATTCTAAAAAGAGAGTGTCCACTTTAAATAGTAACTATTTTTAAAATCCCCAAACTCACTGCCACTCGCTCCACTCTGAATCATTGCACCTAGATTAAAAGCGTTGTAATCATTAAGTGTATAGGTAAGAGTTGGCGAGATAAATCGAGAGTTTTTTGTGTTAAAACTCTCAATATAAGTAAGAGAAGTATCTAAAAAGATATTAACACTATATGTGCAAGAGAGTGCTGAGTAAAAATGAGAAAAGAAAAGATTGGAAGCTATATCTGCATCATAGTTAGAGAGTATCTCACTGTAAGAGAACTTCTCACTTGAGTAAAGGAGTTCTCCTGTCACTGTTAGCCCATCTACAAAAGCATAGTCTGCTCCCACAATTCCCTGCATCATCTCTATATCTTTTTTCCCAGCTAAAGGTTGATTTATTTGAGCGTTTATATAGACACCTTCACTGCGTAGTTCTATACCCGTATCTGCTAGATTACCCTCCATATCTGCAGAGAGCATCTTTGTATCATCAGAGCTAATTACATTAAGCCCCATATCTGCAAAATCAAGATAGGCTTTATAGCTCAGGGCATATTTGAGTGTTTTATCTTTTTTTTGTGAGATAACGAGAGAGAGGTCGGAGAGGTCAGAGAGATGCCTTGTGTAGAGCGCTCCAAAAACACCAAAAACCTCATCAGGTTCTAGGGCATAGATATTTTTTGGGTTAAAAAGATTAGAGGGATTCCAGATGTGCCCTACTCCCATAGAGATATTTTGCAAACCTACTACAACTCTATTTGATGCATTTTCATAACCACCATAGGCTCTGTATGCTCGAAGATAGACATTTCCATAAGTGTAATCATAGAAACTACTTTGCGTTTTAAATGGAGTGTCAGACGCTAAAAGCTTAACATACTCAAAATCTTTTGATGCAACATAAGACTTCCCAACATAATTTACAATATCTCCAATGAAAGTAGAAAAGTACTCTCCTTGCGTATAATCAAGCCGTACTCTGAGTCTATCATAGTTATAGATATACTCTGCATCACTTGATGGGTTTATAGAGCCTTGTACAATAGTGTTATTTGTATTTTCTACTCCATACTCAAATTCTGCATGGAGTAGTGATGCAAAGAGAAGCAGAGTAAAGAATAGTCTAACTTGAAACAATTGCGCCATCACTCAACTGTATCACTCTTCGGACACTGTTGATAACTAACTCATCGTGCGAAGCAAATAAAATAGTTATTCCCTCTTTCTCATTTAAGGAGTGCATCATCTCCATAAGCGTTTGAGAATTTGTAGAGTCTAAGTTCGCTGTTGGTTCATCTGCTAAGATAATCTTCGGCTTTGAAGCAACTGCACGGGCAACTGCCACACGCTGTTGCTGACCACCACTGAGTGTAGAGGGGAGAGAGTGGAGTTTATTCTCTATCTCTAACATCTTTGCTACCTCGACCACTCTATGCTCTATCTTATCCGCACTTACGCCCTGTAGTTTCATAATAAAACCAATATTTTCTGCAACATTTAAAACTGGTACAAGATTATAGGCTTGAAAAACAAAACCTATCTCACGAAGTCGCAACTGAGTTCTTTGCTCTTCACTCAGGTGACTTATCTCTTTGTCTTCTAAGTATATCTCTCCACTATCCACACTATCTAAAGCGCCTATAGCATTTAAAAGCGTTGTTTTACCACACCCTGATGCACCACTGAGTAGAGAGAACTCACCCTTTTGTATCTCAAGGTTTATATTTTTCAGAGCATGAATCTCACGCTCCTCACCCTTAAAAAAGTATTTGTTTAGATTTTTTATCTCTATCATATATCAACCTTTGTAACCTCTATGGAATTCATCTTTTTTATCTTTTTAAGTGGAAACCAAACACTCAGCAGTGATGCAGTGATGATGGCAAAAAAGGTAGTGCTAAAGTAAGAGGTTTTTATCGTCGCATAAATAATACTACTCATACCAAAACTCTCCATCCCCTCAGCAAAAGCACTCAAATCAAGCCCATAATTTTCTAAGTAATATAAAATGAGGTATCCAAAAAGAGCCCCAAGTATATAGCCAAACATCCCAATAAAAAGTGCTTCTGAGTAAATTTGCAAGCGTATAAGTCTGTAGGACATCCCTATACTTTTCATAATCCCAAACTCTCGTATTCTATCTAAGATAGAGACATACATCACACCCGTAATCCCAATAAACACCACAAGCATAACTATGATGAATGTCACAGAGTTAAATATCCGCATCATCTCTTGCATCTGCTTTATCATAGGGTAGAGTTCTAAAAAGCTCTTTACATCTAAGGAAGGGTACTCTTTCTCAAGGCTTGCTTTAAGACTCTTGGCATCACTACGAATAGCTATCTGAGAAGCACTCCCTTTTGGAACTGCCAAAAATTTATGCAGTTTTACAGAGTCGATGTAGAGAGCTGAAGCATCAAGGGTTATATTGTTTGTCTGTAAAACTCCTCGTATCTTCAGCGAGAGTGCATTTATCTCGCCACTGCTATCTTGCGTTGAGAAGATAACTTTTGAACCAATTTTTAGTTTGAGTCGCTTTGCAAGTTCACTTCCTATAAGTGCTCCACGCCCTTTAAAAGTGAGTTTACCCTCTTTTAAAAAAGCGCTTATCTTGCCAAACTTCTCCTCATCTTTTAAGTTGATACCAATGATGGTAGCAAAAGCTGACTTTTTTGCTGTAGCACTCAGCCCCTCTGCTTTAAGACGCACTGCAACTGCTTGAACATCGGCTCTCTTTTGTAAAGATTTTTTTATCTTTAGAGCATTAGAGATAGTATCTTGCAGTGATTTTGATGTTCTGTAGTTTTTGTTATAAAGACTCAACTCTCCACAATCACTTCGCTTGGAGTTCTCTATAAGTGTGAGTGTCATACCATCATACAGCCCTTGAATACTTAGCATCATACTCATACTCACCCCAATCATCAAAAGCACTAAAAGCGTACGAGAGAGTCTTAAAAAGGCATTGTTAAAGGCTAGTTTCAAGATAAGACTATACATGTTTCATCGCCTCCACAGGTTTAAAGGAGTTTATAAAGTAGATAGGATAAATCACACTTAAAAAGTTCAGAAGATAGATAAGTGCAACATTCCAACTTATGGTAAAGAGATCAAAACTGAAGTACATTGCATCAGAGACAACTCCATACTCTTTATAAACCTCACTTACGCCATCAATGATTATGGGGTGTATACTGAAATAGTAAGCGATAAAAGTGCCTAATGGTGTTGCCAAAATAACAGCACTGCTTGAGAGTATAAAAATCTCAGACAAAAGAAGTTTGCTTATTTTTGTAGTAGAGAACCCAATGGCACGCAGTGTTCCAAACTCTCTTACTCTCGAACTCACATTTATAAACCCAAAAATCATAATCACAAAAAATATAACTACAAAAAAGAGGCTTATCGAGATATATCCAAAGACACTATCAACTTTCATCATCTCTACCATTGAGTGCATTAAAGTTTTCCAAGTTACTATCTCTAAACTCTTATCATCTAACTGCATACTTATCTTTTGTGCAATCTTCTCTACATCAGAGAGTTTTTTTACATCTACTTTTATATAAGAAGCTTTATTCGCAGAATCCATCAAAACATCAAAATAACTCCGTGCTACAAAAGCACTCAGAGCATCAAACTCATACGCCCCAGTTTTAAAAACTCCACACACTTTAAAAAGGTCGGCAGCAAAAGAGTTATCACTTGCGGAACCTATAAAACTTATCTCTTCATTGAGTTTTACATTGAGTTTTTTTTGAAGTTCTGCTCCCATATAAATACAATTTTTTGCATCTTTTTTAAGGTACTTTCCCTCTATCAGTCCATTTTTCAACTGAGAGTTTTGTGCTTCTTTCAGTGGTTCTATACCAGCTATCATTGATGCACTTGAGTTGTTTTTAAAAGAGAGGAGTCCATAGGTTTCATATCTTGAAGTGTAGGCTTTAATGCCTACAATATTTGAGAGTTTTTGCTCTATTGTATCTATATCTTCAATCAGATACTCATTGCCACCTATCTCTCTATACCCTTTTTTATAAATCTCTATTGCTCCCGTATAGACTTTCAAGCTACTCTGTAACATAGAACTATGTGCTCCATTCATAAGCGAGACATAGACGATAAAAAAGAGGGTAGAGACAAAAGTTAAAACAAATGTAGTGATAGAGCGACTCTTATAAAAGAGTAGATTTTTAAGAGCAAGTGCGAACATTAGCGAGAAAATCTTTTGAGAGCGCTCTTTTTAAAGTAGACAGAGGAGATATCTGCATCATACTTCACATCTTCTAAAAATATTTCAGTAAAACTCCCCTCTTTATCCTTTGGTTCTATCTTCCAATATGTTGGGATATAATAGTTCCCAAACTGTTTTATTTTAGAGTAAGTAAAGGTACGAACAACCTCTGCATCTTCATCATAAAAAACATCTTTAAGATTTGTGTAGTGCGTGGTGTCTATAGTTGAGACTATTTTTCCCCACACCACAGCGGCATCTTCGTGAGGTATAAGTTCAAGAGTAACTCTTTTTCCCTCTTTTTTTATAATCTTTGGAGTGTAGTCATCTACTATAGAACTCTGTTTCACCATATCATCATTAGTAATATCACTTCCCATCCAGTTTTGTAGCATCATTGAGGGTGGGATTTTTATAACGCGTTCTATCTTTGGAACATACTGCCACATTTGATTATTGAGGCTTAAGAAGGTGATGCCTCTATCTTTTGGAGGGTAGATAGTTTTTACAAAACTCTTTTTACTCCCCTTTGCCCAAGTCTGCATCTGCATCTCACGCGTATGATGCAAGGAGTGTATCTTCATACGCATCTGCATATAAACACTCTTTCCACGCATATTTTTGTCCACTTTTTGTATGATTGTTTCTGCTTCACTCTGGGCATTGAGACTCAAAGTGAAAAAAAGAGATACAAAAAGTAAAGCCTTAAAAAACATCGTTAGCCTTTATATCTTAACTTTTTCAAGTAGACATATATCTCTTTATAGGCTTGCCAAGGAGAAGTTGAGTAGTAGGGAAAGTTATTCTCTTTACAAAAAACTTCAAGATGTTTTGCCACTTTTAAAAGCTGAAAACGAGAGGCATGTGGAAAAACATGGTGTTCTATTTGAGTATTTAAACCACCGTAAATATAGTGAATGAAGAGTCCCCCATTTACATTTCTACTTCCTACAGTTTGTATCTCTAACCAACTCATCTTTTTATAGTCATCACCAAAAACAATAGGTAATCCAATATGATTTGTAATAGTAACCATAGCTAAAGCAATACCATAACCAAAGTAATGGATAAGCACAACTATCCACGCATCAGCAGTTGGAAGTGTATAGAAAACATAGGTAGGTAAAAGGAAATGCAGTAGTAAAAAAAGCGCTTCTGTCCAGTTCTTTTTCTCATAAACAAACTTAACTGACTGAACATAAAAACTAAAGTAGATGACAGGCAGAAGCAGATAAAGCACTATATGCTGGTAACGGTGGAGAACTTTCAAAAAGTTATGCTCACCAATAATAGCCCCACCAAAACCTTGAACATCTCCATCTTTTTCAGCAGAGTTACAGTAAGTATGATGCATAACATTATGCTCCCTATCCCACCACTTTCCAGAGAGTCCAAGTGTTAGGTTTCCAAAAATAAGTCCAAGTCGATTCCCTACTTTTCGTGAAAAGTACTGTTTATGGAGTAAATCATGGACGATATAAGTAGAACGAACGGTTAAAAGAACCCAAAAAAGACCAGCCACTACAGGTGGGACATCCGCTATAAAGTAAAAAAAGAGTGCATAACCAGACACCTCTAAAAATATCTCAAATGCTCCACGAATAGGTGTTTTATCTAAAAGACCTGTCTCTCGTAGCTCTTGCGTAAACTTATGAAAAAGCTCTTGATCTGCCGCTTTTTTTGCTTTTATCTCATCTGTTAATTCTGCCAAAGATATTCCTTAAATTATTTATTTAATATTATCTTTTTAGTGTTGATGATTCCATGAAAAAAGAAAAATAGTTTCAATTTTCTTCACTACTTTGTAAAGTAGTAACAGTATTCTAAGTTTCCATCCTTTCCCGTTAACATGGAAGGGGATTTTTTCACTAAATGCCACTTTTGTAGTACACAAGCATCTTCAAATCTCTGCATTGCATTTGCTATGGCTTTTTTATCGACTACCACTCCATTTTTATCGCGTTTTACTTCACGACCTACCTCAAACTGTGGTTTAAAAAGTAAGATAATATCTTTTGATGCAAGTCTCTCAATATCATCTAATATATGCAATAGGGAGATAAAAGCGACATCACTCACAAGAAGATTAAAAGCCTTTTCAGATTGAAAGTCACGAATATCACAAGACTCATAGACAAAGACTCTTGCATCATCACGAATACTCTTATGCAGTTGATCACTACCAACATCAACAGCACTCACCTCTTTAACACCTCGCTCTAAAAGAACCTGAGTAAAACCACCTGTAGAAGAGCCAATATCTAAAGCAACTTTATCTTTCACATCAAAAGCTAACTCTTCTAAAAACGCATCAAGTTTATGTGCTGAACGAGAGACATACTGTTTGTACTCTGCGACTTTTACAGAGTCTTCTTCTGTCACTTTAAACGAACTCTTTGTAATGACTTTATCATTTACACTCACCAAACCATCTTTTATGATAGTCTGTGCCTTATTACGGCTATCAACAATCTGCTCATCAACAAGATAATTATCCAATCTAATCATTTAATTTTCACTTCCTTATAGATTCTTGCAATTATATCCACATCAACATAGAGTAAGCAAGAAAAAGATAAAATCTCTTTATTAAATAACAAGAGGTTTTTTTTGCTTAATTTACCAAATTTTCTAGCTTCACTTCGCATACTATTAGCACCACTGATGTTTTGGATTATTCTTAATCCAAAACTCTTTACAGAGAATGGATTTGATATCACCTGGAACTACTACTTTGCTTCTCTGCTTTTCGTACTTGCATCAGCTACGGACTTTTTTGATGGTTTCATCGCAAGAGAGTGGGATCAAAAGACTATGCTTGGGGCTATTTTAGACCCTTTAGCAGATAAGATGCTTACACTCGCTGCCTTTTTAGGGCTTATGATGATAGGTGAAGCTTCTGCTTGGGCGATTTATATCATCATAGTTCGTGAGCTTTTTATCACAGGGATTCGTACAGTCGCTGTGAGTGAAGGTCTTGAAGTGAAAGCTTCGTGGGCTGGAAAGGTAAAAACAGTCGCTCAAATGATAGCAATAGGTTTTTTACTTATGCACTGGCCATTTGGAAGTGCACTGCTTTGGTTCGCTGTATTTTTAACACTCTACTCAGGTTTTGAGTATCTCTGGGGCTTTAAAAACGCCATCTTAAAGGATAATAAATAATGGGTATTTTTGTATCTCTCTTAGTTCTTAGTGGACTGATATTTTTTCATGAGTTAGGACACTACCTTGCGGCTAGACTTATGGGTGTCTATGTAGAAGTTTTTAGTATAGGTTTTGGTAAAAAGATGTTCTCTTTTCATAAGTTTAACACAGAGTGGAGCATAAGTACCATCCCTCTTGGTGGGTATGTGAAAATGAAAGGGCAAGATGATTCTGATCCAACAAAAAAGAGTTATGATGCAGATAGCTACAATGTAAAAACACCACAACAGAAGATTTTTATACTTCTTGCTGGTCCTGCTTTTAACTTTTTACTTGCATTTATTTTTTACTTTTTCATCGCTTTAAGCTCTCCTCCTATTTTATCTCCTGTTATTGGAAAAGTTATGGAGAACTCCCCTGCTTTTGTTGCAGGACTAGAGAGCAATGACACTATTGTCTCTATAAATAGCGTTAAGATTGAGACTTGGGAAGAGATGTCTGATATGATTAAAGAGAGTGCTGGGTCTATTAACCTTGAAGTGCAACGCAATGGCTATCTTGAACACATCGTACTTACTCCAAAACTGAGTGAAACAAAAAATATGTTTGGAGAGACTATTCAAAAGAAGATGATAGGTATAGGTTCAGCAGGTGTCACACATCCTTTAGAGTTAGGTGTAGTTGAGACTTTCACATATGCCACAAAACAGACTATTTTTGCATCAACTATGATATTTACTGGTGTGAAAAAATTGATAGTTGGAGATGTTCCATCCTCTGAACTCGGTGGTGTTATTAGCATAGTAAAACTTACATCTGATGCAACAGAGAGTGGTTGGGTAAGTGTACTTTTCTTTGCAGCACTTATTAGTGTGAATCTTGGGGTACTAAATCTACTCCCAATCCCTGCACTTGATGGTGGACATATAATGTTTAATCTTTATGAACTTATTTTTAGAAGAGAAGCGAGTGAAGCCATTATGATGAAGTTTACCATAGCCGGATGGGTCGTACTTGCTGGGCTTATGGGACTTGGACTTTTTAATGATATAAATAGA
>JALSUU010000112.1 GCA_027071075.1 Sulfurimonas sp.
AAGTATGGTGACAAATGAGAAATACACAAAAGTAGTTGATGATTACAGTGAAGCAAAAAGTGCTTATCAGCTTTCAAAAGCAAAACTAAAGGCTCTTGAGGATGAAATTACATTTTACAAGGTCTATGCACCCATAGATGGGAAAGTTTTACAATCAAACATTACAGTCGGTTCCTCATTTGATGCAAATAAAAAAGCACTTATCATTGGAAGCGATAGACTCAATGTCAAAGTCAATATCAATGAGTTTGACAGCACAAAATTGGATACAAGAGCCAAAGCAGTGGCTTCCGTTCGAGGAGATTCAAATAAGAAGATAGAATTAAAGTACAAATATACCATACCCTTTATAGTGCCAAAGAGAAATCTTACAGGCTCAAGTACCCAACAGACAGATACAAGAGTACTCCAAGTTGTATATGAAATTCCAAATAGAGCCAATTTCCCTCTCTATGTGGGTGAGATGCTTGATGTTTTCATAGAAACTTCTAAGGATAAGTAGTGTTTAGAGTCGCTATAGAGATGCTTATGCACGATAAAACCAAATATATCGGGCTTTTTATCGGCATAGGTTTTACAGCTTTTTTGGTTACTTTTTCTATGAGTTTTTTAGCAGGTTTTATGAGTAGAGGTTTTGCTCTTGTGAGTGAAAATCCATCTGCTAGCGTTTGGGTGATGGATAGGGCAGTAAGTTCACCAGAAGCAACTGTAAATATGAGTGATGCTTCACTTGGGCTTGTCCGTGGGGTTAAGGGAGTGGAGTATGCCTCTGCTCTTTATATAGGTGATGTAACTGCACGATTTGCTAATGGTAATTTTCAAAAGTTTCAAGTAATAGGAGTAGATGATGCAACATTGAGTGGAGCACCTAAGAGTGCTTCAAGTTTGCGTTTGCCCGATAGTGTCATAGTCGATAGTGGAGGAACAAGTGCTAAGTTACAAACACCACTTCATACAAAAGATATGTGGTCACATGATGGTTCTCATCTTCATGTCCCTACGAGGGAGTTACACTATGGCGATAAACTTCTTGTGAACGATAAACGAGTAATAGTCGCTGATGTCTCGCACACCATAGCAAGATTTCCACCACGACCACTCTTTTACACAACACAATCAAATTTTAAACGACTTATTCCAGCAGGAAAAAGATATATTACTTTTATCATGGTTCGCTCTGCAAAAGGGGTCTCTCCCGAGCAACTCTCACGAGATATTTCAGCACAAACAGGACTCAAAGCTATCACAAGTCAAAGGTTTAAAAAAGAGACTGTTCTTTGGTATATGATAAACTCTGAAGATGTTGGAGATATGACAAATATGGTCGTATTAGCGATGTTAGTGGGATTTGGAGTCACGGGTGTTATGCTTTATATGTTCACTTATGAAAACATAAAACAGTATGCTGTCCTCAAAGCTATGGGTGCTTCGAAAAAACAACTGAGTGATATGGTTTTTACTCAAGCCTTTATAGGTGTGGTTGTAGGTAGTGGCATTGGCATAGCTACTGCTGCACTTCTTGGACAAGCCATAGCTGGTACAGATTTTCCTTTTAGAATGATGTGGTTTGCACCACTCTTTGGTTTTTTGGGTGTACTCATTGTAAGTATCACCGCGGCTTTTATTAGCTTAAGACCTATTTTAAAGATGGATAGTGCTGTTGTTTTTAAAATCTAAGAAGTAGAGTAGATAACAGCAGTCCCTGCAAGTAGGTCATGCAAAGCGCGTTTATCTTTTCTAAAGGCTATGAGTAAAAATCCAAGTCCTAAGAGTAGCGTGGAGGGGATGTAGCCTATAGAGCGGGTGAGGGCTTGTTTGTTGTCTATATCTTTGTAAGTTTTTGCATCAACTACTTTGATGTGAACAAACTTTTTCCCCGGTGTAGCACCACGCCACTCTCTCCAAAAAACCATACTCACTAGCAAAACAGAAGCTTCAAAGAGAAACTCCCAGCCTAGAGAAGTTCTTGGTTGATGATCTAAGGCATGGGTGTTACCACTCATTGCCATCTGTATGTTTTGTTGGTACTGTGCAAGGTCAAACCAGTGACCATCACTTAAAAGATAGATAACGATTCCGATAGGGAGTGCTAAAAAGAGGGTGTCGAGAAATGAAGCAAAAAAGCGAATCCAAAATCCAGCATATTGTATATCTTTATTCATAATTATCCATTTTTTGTAAATTTTCTTGACTAAGGGAACGAGGCTTAAATTCTAAAAGTAACATAGTTATATCATCACTTTGTTCACAATCTTGAGTAAAAAGAGTGAGAGACTCCTCAATACTCTGTAGAATTATATCCCTATTTTCAAGCTTATCAAGTATATTTTGCACTCTTTTCTCTCCAAAAGGTGCATCATCTTTTGCAAAAGCCTCTGTAACTCCATCTGTATATAAAAAGAGTTGAAAACCTTTCTCTAACGCTATTGTCTCCTCTATATAGCTTAGATTTTCAAAGGCACCAACTATTGGATTTCCAACTGAGTGTAATTTTTGTGATGCTTTATCTTTTAGCAGTAAATATGGTTCAGTATGACCAGCATTCACATAATTCAGGGTGGCATTTTTTACATTAAAGAGACCTAGAAAAAGTGTTACAAACATATTTGCATCATTGTTTGAAGCAAGTGCACTGTTGAGTTTTTCTATAAGTTCTCTAGCAGATAGTTCTACATCTGCAAAGGCTCTCAAGTAGCTCATAGTTACGGACATAAACAGTGCGGCAGGCACACCCTTACCAGACACATCAGCAATTACAAAACAGAGATTCTCTTCATCAACATAAAAAAAGTCATAAAAATCACCACCAACAGCTTTCGCTGGTTTGAGCATAGAGTCTATAAAGAGTGTATCACTCTTTTTGAAACTTTTTGGAAGCATACTCATCTGAATTGATCTAGCTATAGAGAGTTCACTCTGAACTCT
>JALSUU010000113.1 GCA_027071075.1 Sulfurimonas sp.
TAGTTCACCTTTTAGGACTGGATATCTATATTTTGTTACCCACACTATATGCACTTGCATTTGGCTTATGGTATGGTTTCCACTTCTCATATTATTCATATCGCTATTTTAACTTTTAACACATTTGAAGAAGCTAAAGCCTTGCACTAAAGTGCATAGTTTTGACTAGCGGATGGGGACAATAAACAGTCAAAAAAAATCTAAAACTTAAAGTGATTTATTTATTTATCTTTTTCGTATTGTATCAAAAATTATTAACTCAAAAGCTCAAACTTATGAAACTTTTTATCTCAAATATTATAAGATAGAACAAAAATGAATATTTACTGAAATATTCGAAGCACTTTAGCAAAACATATGATTCTTTTAAGTATAATATAGTTTAACAAAATAGAATAATAAGAAAGATAATTGCTTATACCCCTAAAATAGGGAGAAAAAATGAGCAACAAACTATGAGAGATTTTTAAAGAAGAAATATCAGAACAGGGAAGAGAACAAGCAAGACAATATAGCTTACCAGTTATTATGAACTACTTATTATGAACTACTTCAAGCGGTCGATACTGGGTTTAATAGCTCGGTACAACTTCCAGACTTTAACAACATAAAAAACCAAGGATAAAAATGAAATACTTACTACTACTCATAGCACTAACAAACATTATAAATGCACAAAATTTCTCTAAGCAAAAGCTTTTAGGCTCATGGGAACTCTCTGCTGCTAAAGTGAACCAAACTATCGCATTTGTACATTACATAGGTAAAAAGAGAAATGAAGTCCTCACTCTCCTTTTTAATCCTCAAGGTCAAATGAAAGTTGTAAATACAGGTGAAATTTATAACTATGAAACACCAAAAGGTGCACTACAAATCTATGAGACTAAGGTTTATCGGGGAGACTATGTTGTCAAACGCAAAAATCATTATGATCTCTTTAAAATAATAGGAATAGTTGAGGGGTGCTATAGAGTAAAACTCATAGAAAAAAAGATACCAGGATACAATCCTCACAGAGATATGAAAATGTGTAAAATCTCTAATCTTCCAGAACCAACTTATCAAGAAAGTGTTTCTAAGTACCTAACTGATACAACTTTTTACGCTCACTCGAACCTGCGATATTAAGCTGTTTTCTATACTTTGCTATTGTTCTACGAACCATTTTCACTTTAAACTGCTCCTCTATCAATGCTAGAAGTTTCATATCACTTAAAGGTTTTGCTCTATTTTCTGCTTTCACCAAACCTATGAGGTACTCTTTTATAGCTGCATTACTCACATCTTCATCTATAGCCGTGGTAAAGAACTCTTTCATGGCAAAAGTTCCTCTATCACAGGCTATATACTTGTTAGCAATGGCTCTTGAAATAGTAGATGGGTTATGTCCAAACTCATCTGCAAGTGTTTTGAGTGTAAGCGGCATTATCTGTCCACCTATAAAAAAATCATACTGATACTCAACTATCATCAAGCCCACTTTATAGAGTGTAGCCTTTCGCATATCGAGTGCATCAACAAGTGACTTTGCCTCTTTTATCTTTTGTGTTATAAAGGCATGTTCTACTGCGTAATTTGTGTCTATATTTATTGTTGGGTAGTACGCATCGTTGAGTTTTACTTCTATATTTTTCTCATCATCAAAATAAATCATCAGATCAGGTACTATTTGAGCGGACTCTTCTTGATACTCTATATTTGGCGGATTTTTAAAAGTTGAGAGTACATGCATCACCTCTGCAAAGTTTTTCTCCTTAGAGTAGCTATGTATTTCACTCATATTATTAATGATTGCAACAGCTAAAGGGTAAGCATCATCACTAATCTCAGAGTTATCAAGCTGAAAAATAAAAGACTCAGCCAAATCTTTTGCACATATCCCGATAGGGTCTACATGAGAAAAGCGTAAACGAATCTTTTCAAAAGCATCAAAACTTATTGTATGCTTCTCACAAAACTCCTCTGTATCTCCCTCATATAAACCAAACTCATCTAAATTAGCTATCACAAACTCTGCTATCTCTTGAGAAATTGGAGTAGGAAAAAGTGGCGCTCCTAGTTGTTCATCAAGTACTTCATAGAGTGTTCTATGCTGGATAGTTAGGGCTTCAATCTGCTCTGTTCTTGAGTTACTTACAGCTCTTGCAATAATCTTTCTTGGAATCTTTGACTCAAAATTTTCTTCATACCCAGACTCTATCTCTACCACTGGATTTGCATCAACAAAGGGAGCCATCGCTTCACCTAAATCTGAAAGACTTGAGTGTAAAATTGGTAGCCAATTGCGTAGAGTATTGGAGAGTTTATGTTTATTCTCTACGGATTGAGTTTGTCTCAGGGCTGCCATATTTTTTACTCTTTACCTAAAACTTAAAGTTTTCGCCAAGATAGTGTCTACGCACATCTTCATTCTTTTCTATCTCTTCACTCGAACCACTTGCTAAAAGTGAACCTGATTTGATAACATAGGCCCTATCACATACAGCTAAAGTCTCACGAACATTATGATCCGTAATAAGCACCCCAATATCATAAGAGACCAATTGTTTAATAACATTTTGAATATCCATCACTGCTATAGGGTCGACTCCAGCAAATGGTTCATCAAGCAGTAAAAATTTTGGCTCATTTACAAGTGCACGAGCGATTTCTACACGCCTTCTCTCTCCACCAGAGAGTGAGATTCCTTTACGGTAGCGAATCGGTTCGATATTAAACATATCTAAGAGTTCTAGTATACGTTTTTCTTGAGCCTTTTTATCTTTTATGCCAACCTGTGCTGCCACCATTAAGTTATCTTCAACACTCAAATCTTTAAAGATAGAAGCTTCTTGAGGCAAGTATCCTATCCCCTTGCGTGCTCTTTGATGAAGAGGCATTTTTGAAAGATTTTCACCATCAAAAAAAACATCACCAGCCGTCGCTTCTACAAGACCACATATCATATAAAAAGTAGTCGTTTTCCCTGCTCCATTTGGACCAAGTAAGCCCACAACTTCTCCACTTGAGACTTCAAGGCTCATCCCCTTGACAATTTCAAGGCTTTTTATTTTCTTCTCTAAGGCTACTGCTTTAAGCGTGTGCATACTCTACCCTATACTCTCTCTCATCATCAGAAACTTTTTCTATCTCTATCACAGTTGTTGGTATTTCTGCATCATCTAAAAGCTCTATAAGTGCATCATCTCCCCACTCTATCAAGTGAATACCCTCTTTTTCAAGCTCTTCTAACATTCCTAAAGAGATAAAGTGATCTAAACCATGGTTATATAAATCATAATGAAAAATCTTATCACCATAGACTTGTTGCAAAGAAAAAGTTGGAGATGTTACGGAGTCTTCTACACCTAAAAACTTCACAACAGCCTTTACAAGTGTCGTTTTGCCAGCAGCTAAATCACCTTTGAGTATGACTACACCCTTATCTATCTTTCTTCCAAACTTTGAAACTATAGGAAGAAGATTATCCTCTTGTAATCTATATGTCATCATAATTTATTTGAAATCTCTATAATTTGACGAAGTTTCTTCTTCGCCCTAGCATTAGCAAGTGCTTCTCTTGCTATCTCTAAACCATCTTGCATATCTCGTGCCATACCATCGACCATAAGTGATGCAGCACTATTTATAAGCACTATATCTCTTTGTGCCTCAGTAGCACTCCCTTCAAAAATATTTCTAAGTATATGAGCATTCTCCTTTGCATCACCACCCACTATGGCTTTTAAAGGCATCTTTTTTATATCATACTCTTGTGGATCTATCTCAAACTCATGTGTAACACCATCACGCAGCTGTGAAGCATAAGTAACACCACTTATACTAATCTCATCTAGACCTTCCTCAGAACTTACAACAAGAGCAGAAGTTGCTCCATTTATCTTCAGAGCTTCTAACATTTTAGGCACAAAAGCCTTATCAAAAACACCTAGCATGGACTTTTTCACACCTGCAGGATTTGTAAGAGGTCCGAGTATATTAAAAATAGTCTTCTCTGGTATGCTTTTACGAACAGGCATAATGAACTTCATAGCAGGATGATGGTTCTGTGCAAACATAAAGGTGAAACCACTCTCTTCTAAGAGTCTTGCACTCTGTTGTATACTTAAGTCAAGACGAACTCCAAGGGCTTCAAACATATCAGCACTTCCACTTTTAGAAGTAACAGAACGACTTCCATGTTTAGCGACTGTTACACCACACGATGCAACTAAAAGGGCAGTTGTAGAGGAGATATTAAAAGAGCCTATCTTATCACCACCTGTTCCCACTATATCCATAGCTCTCTCTTGTGTTTCTTTACTTATAGGCAGGGCAATGGCATTTGTACGCATCACTTCTGCTGCTGCAGCTATAACTTCTGTCGATGTAGTAGCATCTAGCGTAAGGTTAAGTAAAAACTCTCGCATCTGTGCATCACTCATTTCATGATTAAAGAGTGAGTTAAACTCTTTTTGTGCTGTTTCGTAGTTCATCTTTTATAACTCCTTTATATACTCATCTTGCAGTGACTTTGGTGTTGACTTTGTAGTAGGAATTTTTAAAACCTCATACTTTCTAGAACTCTCCAAATAGTTAATAGTGATTATGTCTCCAAGAGCCACTTTTTTACCTGGTTTAACAACTACACCATTAATCTCCACTACCTTATTTGCCAACATATCTTGGGCAACACTTCTTCGTTTTGTAATGTTTACTGAATTTAAAAATTTATCTATTCTCATAGGGTTATTGTAGGGAAATTAAACTGAAAGTAATGTAAGAAAATCGTTAAATTTCAGAAGTGGAACAATTATTGCATTATATTTGGATTATGCAAAATTTTTCAACTACGCCAATGGGCGATATTATCAACATACTACAAGAAGAAGTAAAAAATATCTCTGTAAAAGAGATCATTAGTTTTGAAGTACTTAACCCTGACATTATCAGTGATGCCTACAATGGCACAAAGGTTTTTATCAATGACAAAGAGTATATTTACAGAGGTTTCAAGTCATGGATGGACTTAGCACATCAGCTGAAGTGTAAAATGCTAATGCCACAGGCAATAGATGAAAATCTTATACTTATCAGATATGAAAAGCTCAATGAAGATGTAAGTTTTCATACTGCAGATATTAAAAAAGAGGAAAAATATGGTGAGGAGTCTATCTTTTCACAAATCCATAAAAATGAAGAAGCATCCTTTATCTACTACTATAAACAAGCACTCAAAAATGCTCATGTCGATAAACGCTTGCGTATTCTCAATCTTGGGGTAAATAGTGGAGATGAGTTTGAAGCACTGCTCAAAGAATCTAAAAATTTTGACGCATTAGAGTTGCTAGGTATAGATTACTGTCCTTCGGCTATTAAAAAAGCAGAAGAAAAATTTAAAGAGTATGAAAACATCAAATTTTTAGAGTATGATATCAACAGACTCAATGAATTGAATTTAGAAAAATTTGATCTTATCATAACTATAGGCACACTACAAAGTTCAAATTTAGAGTTTCATAAACTACTCATGTCAATAGTACAAAATCAACTCAAAAAAGATGGAGCGATGATACTTGGATTTCCAAACTGTAGATGGATAAATGGGGAGATGATTTATGGTGCAAGAGTAAAAAACTACTCTTTTTCGGAGATGGGACTTCTTTACAAAGATGTACTCTTTGTAAAAAAATATCTTCAGCAGAAAAAGTTTCGAGTAACTTTAACTGGGAAAGATTATATATTTTTAACTGCTACTTCAATTAAGTAACAGTTAAAACACTATTGAAGAGCGTTAGTAATTTTTCCAGTAGCTGAAGTTTGAATACGAGTTTTTTGACCTGTTAAATAACTATTTACACCAGCAACTAAACCAACACCAACTACTACTAATAAAAGAGCTACTAAAACTCCACTCATACCTTTTTGTGACTTTAAACGACCTAATAAGTTTTTTAACATTTTATTCCTTTTTCTCTTGTGATAAACTTGTGATAATTATACCTACTTTTTTAATAGAAAGCAAATTATTTTTAATTAAATAAGATATAATTTTTATTTATATCTTATTTACGAAATTTTTAGAGATCCATAAATCTCTATTCTCTTTTTCACACCCTTTGTAACAGTTCTCATCTATCTTAAGCCATAAAGTTCCATTTACATCTTTCTCCTCTGTAGATGTAAACTCATGTCCTTTAATCCATACATTGAGAGGTTCACCATCCACTGGTTTATCTCTTAAAAAGATTTTCTCTATATTTACACTATAGAGTTGTTTTTTTGCTGTTTCATCTTCTTTGTCTTCTTTTATTACTTTTGGCTCTTCACTACTTTTTTCTTCTGCTTGTGGTTTTTTTGCTACAATAGTGATTACTTTTTCTTTCCTCTTATCTACATATAATGGCTTTTGCACTTCAGTAATAGTTTGAGTTTTTTCTTTTTTTTCTATTGTTGCTGGTTTTTCAGTTTTTTTCACTTCAACTACAGGTTCTTCTTCCGCGATGACTTCATCATGCACAGAGTCAATATTATCTTCTGCATTATTTTCTGCATCATCTTCTGTTTCTATAACCATCACTTGATCATCAACATTTGTAACTTTCACAGGTACCTCTTTAGTAGTAGTTTCCTCTACTACCATTGGTTGTTCCACATCAACTAGCTTATCAGAAGTAATATCTACACTCTCCTCATGAAAAAGAGTTGCTTCATTTTTAAAATCTCTGTAAAAATGTGTATCATTCACTTCTTCATTTGCATCAACTATTTCAGGAACTAAAAAGAAAAGTAAATCATTTGCTTTTACTCCAGAAATGGTATGCGTAAAAAGTTCACCAAGATATGGGATATCACCTAAAAATGGAATTTTTTCTTCTTTATCTATATCTTCCGTATGTAATCTTCCACCAAGTGCTATTACTTGACCTGACTCAACAACAACATTTGTTTCAATTTTTTTGTTGAGAAATGATGGTACAGATATATTCTCACCAAGGTTTACATTGTGATCTTTGTTAGTATCAAATTCACTATCTTCGATACTTATATTTATATACATAAAACCATCTTTTTGCATAAACTTACTTGTTAGGTTCAAGTAGAGACCATACTCTTTCTCTTCAAGTTGAATAGTTGGAGCAAAACCAGCATTCTGTGTTAAACCAGTTGGAATATAGACTTTACCACCAACTCTAAAACTAGCATTTTTATCTTCAGTAGTTATGAGTACTGTATCATCAAGTATTTTCCCTATACCTTCTTGTTCTAAAAAGTTCAAAGTACTTGTGATTGAAGTTCCTTTTTTTTGGCTAAGACCTCCAGCATTGTTTAGTAACCATCCACTAAAGGTTGCGCTACTTGTAGCATTCGGATTTATGGAAACATTTAAATAATCACTAAAAAATGAGAGACCTGTAACACCGCCAAGGTCTTTTGCTCTTTGATTATTCACTTCCACTAAATAAAGTTTCGTACGAATCATCTTATTTACTTTTTGAGTATCTGTTAAATCCATAAATTTTTTCATATCCACACCAGCATGTGCTAAGAGTTCATACACTCTTGACTTATCATGTGGATTGTCAAACTTTCCAGTTATAACAGTAGAACCATCCCCAACCTTACTCAGCGCAACATTTGGTTCTATTACATTAATCATCTTTTGAATAAATCCAAGATTTTCATTGACATAAACATGATAATTTTCTATGCTTCCATCTCTATACTTAATCAAGATAGAGGTATTACCACTTTTTTTACCAAAAATCTTTAACTGTGTTCCGTGATCTTTTGAAGAACTTAAGAGAGACACATTAATCATCTCTCTATTTCCAATTAGAAGCTTCTTTACTTTTTTATCTAAGCTCATAATATTGTATTCGTTGTTAAACACAACAATGTCTTTAGCAAATAGACTCAATACTAAACTTACCAATAGCACTATTTTTTTCATTTTAACCCTTTTACTTACAAGTTGCAACTACAGATATATTCTTATCATGTAGAGAATATGTATGCATTTTACTTGTAATCGTTTTATTTTTAAAGTATGTTCCATTATGTATATACTTGACAGTTACTGAAATTTCACCTTTAACATTGTCTACACCCTGTGTAAATTCAATATCTGTATTAGCAGGACACAAATCATTAACAGCAGTTTCATAGTTTGTGTACCCAACGGTATCTGAAATTGTTCTTGGTAAATTCCCACTAGAATCAAGAAAATTTGAAGTCAAATTTGTCACTAACTTTAATCTATAGTCAGCTTGCATCACAGCCCAATATTCAATAATCATTGTTACACTAAAAGCTAAAGTCGGAAGAACAACTAATAGTGTCGCCATTATTTGACTTAAGCCAAGTCCATTTCTCCAACTTTTAGATGAATTAATCTTCATAAGAGATACTTACCTTTGGAGCAGTTTTTTTCTTCTTTCTTTTTTTGTAAACAGTTACATGATCTACTAACATTTTTTTCTTATACTTTTGAATATTATCATCCATATCAGTTGTACATTTAACCATCCATAAATGACCATTATTGTTTCGTTTTGTATTGTAAATGTTTTGTGTATTAAGTTCTTGTGTCTTATAGTAAGTAGCAAGAATATTTTTAACATCTCCTGGTAATATATCAAAGACTACAGAATTCGCTTTTGTAGTTAGCCCAGTTTCATCAACATTTACTAACCTTTTTACACGATGTGAATTACTTACAAATGAATTGATTGATAAATGAACAGCAACATACTTTGTAGAAAAACTACCATCTTTGGAATTTTTCTTTGGTATAACAGTAACAATATCAATATAGTCACCTGCTTTTAGGGAATCATCTACATTTTTAAAAAGAGTCAATGGTAAAAGAATAGTATCTTTATTATTATCATATTGACTCAAGGTTTCAGGTTCTTGAACTTTTTTTTCTACTTTTACTTTTTTTTCTAAGAGCACCGAAGTAGCTTTTTTATCTGGCTTAACCATAGAGAGTTTCTCTTTTCTAAAAGGCTCATCTGTAAACATACTCACCTTTGCATAATGACCTACAATTTCAGAAGCCACTAAAGGAGTAAAAGAGATGTATGATTTTGGTAAAGAAGCTTTCTTTATATCATCAACACTTATGAGAGTACCTTCACTTATATCCCTACTAGTAACATACACTTCAATACTTGTAACTTCTTTTGTTACTCCCTGCCTCATATACATTAATAACGCTACAGATGAAGAGAAAAAAACCAATCCCACCAACATACCAATTATTAATCTCGTTTTCCTATTTTTCATAAAACTCCTTTATTTAAAATCCAGGCATCAAAGCGCCAGCCGACATTGGAAATGCAATCATAGCGATTACAGCAGGTAGTATAAAGAGAAACATTGTAAATGTTAAACTAATATTCATCGTTGCTGCTTTCTTTTCAACAGAGAGTAACTCTGCTGCTTTAATCTCTTGTGCTTGATTTTCAAATATGGTTTTTACACCAATTCCTGTCTCTTCAGATAACTTCATAAAACCAACTATGGTAGCAATAGACTCAGAACCCGTTCTACTTGCTAAGTTAGCATATGCAACCTCTCCACCATATGTAATAAACTCATACTTAAACATACTTGACTCATACAATAAGTCTTTCCCTAAAACTCCTGAACCCTCAGTTGTGACTTTGTCAATAGCATTGTTAAGACCACCACCACCTTCAAGAATAATGATAAGCAAATCAATAAAAATAGCAAGATCATTATCAATTCTCTTAATTCTAGCCTTCACTTGTTCATCAAGATACAAAAATGGCATAAAGATAGGTATTACTATAGCTAAAAATATAATAAAATATTTTATCATAGGACCAAATTTTATAATATATATCAAAAAGAGTAAAGAAGCTGATGCTAAAACAGCAGCTACTACTATTTCATTAAAATCTTTTTGTTTTAAACCAGCTTTTAAGAGCTTCATTCTAAATTCAGCTCTCTTTTTACTTTCACTTTCTGTTAATAATGCGGTATCGTTTTTATGAAAAATATTTTCTATA
>JALSUU010000114.1 GCA_027071075.1 Sulfurimonas sp.
GTGCGATGCAGTGAGAGTAAGCGATGATAATAGAGGGTCCATCATACTTTTCAGCTTCTACAAATGCTTTGAGAACCTGTGCATCACTTGCACCCATAGCGACTCTTGCTACATAAACATTTCCATATGCTACCGCCATCATTGCCAAATCTTTTGGCATAGTAGCCTTTCCACCTGCAGCAAACTTCGCAACAGCACCTGTAAAGGTAGCTTTTGATTGCTGTCCACCTGTATTAGAATAGACTTGGGTATCTAGCACTAAAACATTTACATTTTTTCCACTTGAGAGGACATGATCTAAACCACCGTAGCCAATATCATAAGCCCAACCATCACCGCCCATAATCCAAACAGACTTTTTACTTAGGTAATCCGCTAAAGAGAGCAGATCTTTTGCCTTAGGGTGTGAAGAGTTTTTGAGTTGCTCTTTAAGTTTTGTAACTCTTTGCTCTTGAGCATAAATCTCCTCTTCCTCTTTTTGTTGTGCCTCTAAGATTTCATTACTTAATGTCGTGCCTATCTCCTCTTGTAAAAGCGCTACCATCTCCTCAGCTTGTTCTTTATGTTTATCTATTGTGAGTCGAAACCCAAGTCCAAACTCGGCATTATCTTCAAAGAGTGAGTTTGACCAAGCAGGACCTTTGCCTTGAAGGTTTTTCTTCCATGGCGTAGTTGGTAAATTTCCACCGTAGATAGAGGTACATCCTGTTGCATTTGCTACTATCATCCTATCACCAAAGAGTTGCGTAGCTAGTTTTATGTAAGGTGTTTCTCCACACCCTGGACAAGCTCCTGAAAACTCAAAAAGAGGCTCTAGTAGTTGTGCCTCTTTTATCTTAGAGTGGTTCAGTTTACTTCTGTCATAGTATGGAAGTGTCTCAAAAAACTCCCAAGCTTCTGCACCCTCCTCTCTCAGTGGAGGTTGATCTTGCATATTTATCGCTTTGAGTTCAGGGTTTGCTTTGTTCGTTGCTGGACACTCTTCAACACACAAAGAACATCCAGTACAATCCTCAACAGATACACTGATGAGAAACTGCTCATCTTCTGCAAAAGTTTTTCCTTTGGCTTTAACATAGCTTATCATAGATGGTGTCTCTTTGAGCAACTCCTCACCCACCACTTTTGAGCGAATTACACTATGGGGGCACACCTCAACACATTTGTTACACTGGATGCAGGTATCAGCATCCCATACGGGAACTTCTAAGCCAACATTTCTTTTTTCATACTGCGTTGTTCCACTCTCCCAAGTTCCATCATTTGGAAGGGCTGAAACTGGTAAGTCATCTCCATGACCCTCTATAAGTTTTCGTGTTACATTTGCGACAAAGGCATCATAATCCCCTTTAACCAACTCTTGCATCTTCACATCAGAAGCTATTGATGCAGGTATATCTAACTCAAAGAGATTTTTCAGTGTATTGTCAACTGCATGAAAGTTTTTATCAACAATCTCTTGTGATTTCTTACCATAAGTTTTTTCGATAGAGTGTTTGATAAGCGCAATAGCTTTCTCTTTTTCAAGAATACCTGATATAGCGAAAAAGCATGTCTGCATAATAGTATTGATACGATGTCCCATTCCACTGAGTTTTGATACCTTATGTGCATCAATAGCGAAGAGTTTTAACTTCTTATCTAGTATCTGTTTTTGTGCATCAGCAGGTATTTTTCTCCATAAATGCTCTTTTTCAAAAGGAGTATTGAGTAAGAAAGTAGCACCCTCTTTTGCATGAGCTAAGATGTCATACTTCTCTAAAAACACACTCTGATGACAGGCTACAAAATCTGCCTTTTGGATGAGATAAGGAGAGCGGATTCTTTTAGGACCAAAGCGAAGATGCGAAGTGGTAACGGAACCAGACTTTTTAGAGTCATATACAAAATACCCTTGTGCATAGTTTGGTGTCTCTTCCCCTATAATCTTTATAGAGTTTTTGTTTGCCCCCACTGTTCCATCGGAACCTAAACCAAAAAAGATAGCTTCATAGACCTCTGCATCTTCGATGACAAACTCTGCATCATACTCAAGGCTTGTATGTGTTACATCATCATTGATGCCAACTGTAAAGTGGTTTTTACTATGCTCTTTTGAGAGTTCATCGTAGATAGACTTTATCATAGCTGGTGTAAACTCTTTGGATGAGAGTCCATATCTTCCACCTATGATTTTTGGCATAGGGAAGTTTAGTTTTGCTTCTGCATTTGCTTCACTCAGAGCTGTAAGTACATCATGATAGAGTGGCTCACCCAAAGAACCTGACTCTTTTGTTCTATCCATCACAGCTATTGATTTTACAGAGTTTGGAAGTGCTTTTATAAAGTGATCTATACTAAAAGGGAGTGCTAAACGCACTTTAATCACTCCCACTTTTTCGCCTAAAGTATTCAGATACTCTACACTCTCATGCACAGCCTCAGCTCCTGATGCCATGATAACGATAACTCTCGTAGCATCCTCTGCTCCCACATAGTCAAAAAGCTTATAACTCCGCCCTGTCAATGTTGCAAACTTATCCATCTGCTCTTGGAGTATATTTGGAAGTTTTTCATAGTAACTATTAACACTCTCTCTTGCTTGAAAATAGACATCTGGATTTTGAGAAGTTCCTCTTATAAAAGGATTATCAGGAGTCAAGGCTCTTTTTCTATGTGCTTGGACTAAATCATCACTTATCATAGCTTTGAGCGTACTCTCTTGCAAGAGTTCTATCTTCTTTATCTCATGAGAAGTACGAAAACCATCAAAAAAGTGTAAAAAAGGTATGCGAGATGCAAGTGAAGTTGCCTGAGAGATAAGTGCAAAATCATGTGCCTCTTGAACACTACACGAGGGCATAAGTGCAAAACCCGTTTGCCGAACACCCATAACATCTTGATGATCACCAAATATAGATAAAGCTTGTGCAGCT
>JALSUU010000115.1 GCA_027071075.1 Sulfurimonas sp.
TCCCTCTCTATTATACTAAATTAGTCAAAAGTGGATTGATTTCAATGGCAGAGTTGATTAAACTGACTGTAAAAAATCCGGCAAAGAGTATAAAAATTGAAGCAGGAGAGATAAAAGTAGGAGTAGAAGCTAATTTAATACTTTTTGATGTAGAACAAACTACTACTGTAAAAGATAGCGGTTCACTTTATAATACTCAAGAGTTAAGTGGTTCTATTGTAAGCTCTTTTGTAGGTTCACTGAAGTAGTAGCCTTGAGAGTAGTTTATGCCTAAACTCTCTACAACTTCTTGCACTTCGGCAGAGTGAACAAACTCTGCCACTACTGTTATGTACATATTTTGTGAGAAGTTTACTATTGCTTTTACTATTTCATAACTCTTTTTATCTTTATCTATATTTTTAATGTATCGTGCATCAATCTTTAAAAAGTCAACATCAAGTTCTAAAACTCTTTCAAAGTTAGAGTACTCTGCTCCAAAATCATCAATGGCAAGTTTATAACCCTGATGTTTCAGTTTTTTTAGTTGAGCAATGTTGTTTTTCTGCCCTTTTGCACTTATTCCCTCAAGTATCTCTAGTGTTACTCGATATGGTTCGATACCAAATTTTTGAGACATATCTTCAAGATAGCCTAAAAGATAGTTCGCACTCAAATCATCTTCTGTTATGTTGATAGAAAAATCATAACTGTTGTTTTTCATAAATTCAAATGTTTTTGCCACCATAACACGCGTGAGTTTTGGAAGGAGTCCTGAGAGTTTTGCTACATCTAAAAAAGCAAAGGGTGAAAGAATTTTCCCATCTTTATCTATTATTCTTACAAGTGCTTCATATTTTGTGATTTTATGCTGTTCATTATCATAGAGTCCTTGAAAATAAGGAACTACCATATTCTCTTCAAAGGCAGAGTATATTTTAGAGTTCATAGCGATAAATGCTTCTCTGTTTTGAGTACTGTCTCTCTCTTGATCAAATATATGGAGTTTATTCTTTCCACTCTCTTTTGCTTTTTTTATAGCGAGTGCAGCATACTGCAGATGATTGTGGTCTGCATAGACACCACCATAAGTAAATGATATCTTGAGTTTAATCTCTCCAATAATTACAGTATGTTTTGTAAAGTGTTTTTTGATATCTATAACAAGCTCTTTGAGATCAATTTTTTCTTCAAATCTAACAGCGTATTGATCTGCATTTATTCTATAGAGACCAACCTTAAAGAGTTCTTTGAGTGTAGTTGCAACATCTACTAAAATAGTATCTCCTATATCAAATCCATATGCAGTGTTAATATAGGAGAAATTATTTATGTCTAAGAAAAGAAGTGTATTAAAAGTACCTACTTGAAGCTCTTCTTGGAGTGAAGTTTTGTTTTTTAGCCCTGTGAGACAATCTATATAGAGCATTCTCTCTATCTTTTTATGATGCTGTTCATTCTTTAAAACAATGGTTATCATGGATGATGCAGTATCTAAAAGTTTTTTATGAAAAGGAGCAGGGTTTCTATGTTCAAAAGAGGAGAGGGCGATAGAGCCTATGGTTGTGGCATTTTCATCTTTTACTGGCATAGACCAACACGAACAGAGATTAAAGGCTTGTGCAGTCTGTAAAAACTCTATTCCTCTCTCATCTGTTAAAACATCAGTGATATATTGGGGTTTTCCCTGAAAAACTGCATTACCACATGAGCCAGAGTGTGGACCGGGCTTAATACCATTAAGAGCATCCCATCCTGCAGGTGGGATTGTTGGTGCAGCTTTTACATAAATATGAGAATCAGCCTCTTTTAACATCAGTGAAGCAACAGCATTTGGAAGGAGGGATTCAAGCATGTTACATATCTTATCGAGGATAAGTTGTGTTTGAACTTCCTGAATTGTTAAAGAGAGAACTTCTTTTTGCATATTTACAATATGTTCATACTCTTCGTTTGTAATAGGTACTTCGTTTACATTTGAATTGTCTAAAACTGTACAATTATTACTTTTCATTATAAAACCTAATTTAAATTTTCTAGTCTATTTTATTGTATTAATTATGTTAAAATTCTTAAAGTAAAGAAAAAAGAGGTATATATGGCAAATGTTCTTGAGTTAAACGATGCAAATTACACTGCATTTATGGAAAAAAGTGATTCTATAGTTTTTATGGATTTTTATAGCAACAGTTGCCCTCCTTGTCAAACGCTTTTATCATATCTACCAAATTTAGCAGAGTACTTTAAAGATGAAGATGTAGTGATTGCAAAGGTAAATGCAGCACACGCACCAAAACTCTCACAAAAGTTTATGGTTCGTAGTGTTCCTCTTACTGTAGTAATAGGAAAAGATAAAATGGTAAAAAAAGCAGAAGTAGGGCTTTTAAGTATGGATGGATATATAAAGATGATAGAAAAAGCACTTGGTAAAGGTGGCTTTTTCTCTAAGCTATTTGGATAGTTGAATGTCTGATATAGTTCTATCTTACATTCTTCTTTTTATAGCCTTAGAACTTTTTGAAGTAGAGTGGCAAAAAGCAACAACCCTCATAGGAATGCTTGCTAAAATGTACCACTACTATCAAAAAAGTATATTTCTCTTTTTACTTTTACACCCCACTTTTATCTTTAGTATAGTCTTTGCAACACTAATGAACTATAATCTATATAGTGTCATACTAGTTAGTATTAAGTTCTTGGATATCGCTACAAAACTCTTAATGATGCAACAAATATTTGTGAAAAAAGATATTTCAAAAGAGGTGAGTGTAATGCTCCTTTCACCGCTTCATTGGTCTATGCCTTATGCAGGGTTAAGTGTTTATCCTTTTTTAATCTATTATGCACTTGTGGCATAATAGATAACTTTTAGTTTAGGCTCTCTCTTACAATTTTTACAGCCTGAACCATATTGATAAGACTAGGTTTCACCTC
>JALSUU010000116.1 GCA_027071075.1 Sulfurimonas sp.
GCTGATTTTTTCTTTGCACCCAATGGTAATATAAATGCAGAAGCCGAATTAAATGCTACACTAGATGCTTTTTTCACTCTTGAACCTAAAGATGATAACTCTAGTATTTGTAAATTTCCTGCTAGATATGAGTGGCTAAAAAAAGAACTCGATGCAAAAGATTTTCCAACTGCTGTTTGTAAAAAATACTTAAAAATTTATAAACGAATTAATCCTCACTCTGCTACAATTGTTTTTCCCTCAGCTCATATTAATTCTCCTGCATCAATGTTTGGGCATACTTTTTTACGCATCAACTCTGCATATAATTCAAAACTACTCTCGTATGCCGTGAATTATGCAGCAAATGCAAACGCTCAAACTGAAAATGGAATTATTTTTGCGATAAAAGGTTTGATAGGGGGATATGATGGAAGATACTCCCTTTTACCTTACTATGAAAAACTGAAAGAGTATAGGGATTCAGAGCAGAGAGATATTTGGGAGTATGATCTTACTCTTTCTCAAGAAGAGACTATAAATATGTTTCGTCATATTTGGGAACTCAATGATATTGAGTCTGCATATTTCTTTTTTACTGAGAATTGCTCTTACAATATGTTATGGCTTATTGAGATAGCGCGACCAACACTGCATCTAAGAGAACACTTTACATTTCAAGTAGCACCTCTAGAGACTGTTCATGTGGCAAAAGAGGAAGGTATCATTAGTGATATGAGCTATAGAGCCTCAAAAAGAACTACTCTTTTAAAATATGAAGAACTGATTGGTTCTAAAAATATTGATTTAGTTTTTGATTTACTCTCTTCTCAATATGACCCACAAACACTTTTAGATAATCCCAACATTGATTTACTAAAAAAGCAGTATATTTTAGAAGCAAGTATAGAAGATTTAGAGTATCTTTTGGGAGAGGGAAAAATTCCCAAAGAAGATTATCTTACGCTATTTCATAAATTAACTACAGCAAGAGCTTCTCTTGGAGTGGGTAAAGATATAAATATTACTACACCTCCTAACCCTATAAATAGTCATAGAGCAGCACGCGTACAATTAGGTGTAGGAGTGAGAGATAAAGAGATTGTAAGTTATCTAGGTGCTCGTCCTGTGTATCATAGTTTAGAAGATAGTAATTATGGCTTTTTAAGAGGAACGCAGATAGAATTTTTAGATATGCTTCTCTCTTATGATAAAGAAAATAAAGTAAAAGTAGAAAAAGCAACTCTTCTCTCTATTGTCTCTTTAACACAAAGAAGTAACTTTTTTAAAAAGTTTTCTTGGCGAACAAAGTTCGGTTGGGACAGAGAGTCAATGGATGAAAAAAGCCGATTTAGTACGACTGTGGGGGCAGGGTATAGTTGGGGAAATGAGTCTGCCTTCATGTATACTATGCTTGATCCTTTTGTTTATGTAGATAGAAACATAGTTGGAGGTCTAGGAGCAAGTATAGGAGTAAGTGTTGATAAATATAGTTTTATGAATACAAACCTTGAACTCTCTCAAAGAATTTATACAAATAGTGAAACACAAACGCTTATAAAAGTTGCACAAGGATTTAGAGTCTCACAAAACCTACAAATAATGGTAAAATACGATTATAGAAATAAAATTATTAATGATAATAAAATAAGAGAAAATAGTTTTCAATTATATATGAGATACTATTTTTAAAATAGGATACATATGATAGATAAACTTACAGATACAATAGCGCGTTTTACCGCACTCACATTGGCTCTCCTCGTAATACTTATTGTTTATGATGCAAGTGCACGATATCTCTTTTCTGTTGGATCGACTGCACTTCAAGAGCTTGAGTGGCATCTTTATGATGTTGTGATTTTACTGAGTATCGCGTACACACTCAAACAGAACTCTCATGTACGAGTAGATATATTTTATGATAAATTTTCTCTCAAAACTCAAACTTTTATAAATATAATCTCTATTATTTTCTTTATATTTCCTCTCTCTGCTTTGATTGTTTACATAGGTTTTGATTTTGTAACACTGAGTTTCATGCAAAACGAAGCATCATCTGATCCTGGTGGGCTTACGCATAGATGGATAGTGAAATCTTTAATGCCCTTAGCATTTCTTTTTTTATCCCTACAATCTTTTAATGAGTTGATAAAAAATATTCAAAAATGGAAGTCACTATGATTGCTTTAATAATGTTCGCAGTCGCACTCTTTTTACTTCTTATAGGAGTTCCTGTCGCCTTCTCTTTTGGTGGCGTAGCTATGATATTTGCTTTTTTGATTCCTGAGTTGGGTTTTGAAGTTTTTAATATTTTACCCTTTAGAATCTATGGCATCATGAGCAACACAACACTTATGGCTGTGCCTCTTTTTATAATGATGGGACTTATCTTAGAAAAATCAGGAATGGCAGAGAGACTACTTCTCTCAATGTCTGCTATGTTTGGAAAAGTTCGTGGTGGACTTGGCGTAAGTGTAGTTTTAGTGGGTGCCATACTCGCTGCATCAACAGGTATAGTCTCAGCAAGTGTTGTAATGATGAGTGTGATAGCACTCCCTTTGATGATACAAGCAGGGTATAACAAATCACTTGCATCTGGAACAATCGCTGCAAGTGGAACACTCGGACAGATTATCCCTCCCTCTATCATTCTTATAGTTTTAGGGGATGTTATGAGTGTAAGTGTTGGTGACCTTTTTGTGGGCGCAGTACTTCCAGGTCTTCTTTTAGTCTCTTTGTATATCACTTATATTCTTATTCGAGCATTTATAAACAAAGAGGATGCACCTGCTTTGATTCTGGATGAAAAAGTAACATTTTTGGACTTACTCAAAGCGATTGTACCACCATTACTTCTAATGGTCTCCGTACTTGGAAGTATCTTTGCAGGTATTGCATCACCTACTGAGTCTGCTGCTTTTGG
>JALSUU010000117.1 GCA_027071075.1 Sulfurimonas sp.
TAGAGGGTGAAGCACTCTCTACTTTAGTTGTAAACAAACTTCGTGGTGTGCTTAACATCTCTGCTGTGAAAGCTCCAGGTTTTGGAGATAGAAGAAAAGCTATGCTTCAAGATATCGCTACACTTACACATGGAACTGTGATATCTGAAGAGACTGGACATACTTTAGAGGGTGCAGATATTTCACTTCTTGGTCAAGCTGCTCGTGTGGTAATTGACAAAGACAATACTGTAATCGTTGATGGTGCAGGTGATGATGCAGCTGTAAAAGCAAGAATATCAGAGATAAAAGTACAACTCGATGCAACTTCAAGTGAGTATGATAAAGAAAAACTGCAAGAGCGTCTTGCAAAGCTCAGTGGTGGGGTTGCTGTAATCAAAGTTGGTGCAGCTACTGAAACTGAGATGAAAGAAAAGAAAGATAGAGTAGATGATGCACTCTCAGCTACAAAAGCAGCTGTTGAAGAGGGAATCATCATCGGTGGGGGAGCAGCTCTTGTTCGTGCTGCTTCAAAAGTCTCTATAGAGTTAGAGGGTGACCAAAAAATCGGTGCTGAGATTATTCTTCGTGCTATTAAAGCACCTATGAAACAAATCGCTCAAAATGCTGGGTTTGATACTGGTGTAGTAGTGAACAATGTTGAAACTGCAAACAGTGATACACTTGGCTTTAATGCTGCAACTGGTGAGTATGTTGATATGTTTAAAGCTGGAATCATTGATCCACTTAAAGTAGCTCGTGTAGCACTTACAAATGCAACATCTGTAGCGTCAATGCTTCTTACTACAGAAGCAGCTATATATGAAATACCTGAAGAGGCTCCTGCTGGAGTTGATGCAGGTGCAGGAATGCCTCCTCAAATGGGAATGCCAGGTATGATGTAATCATAGTAAAAACGAGAGTTTATTCTCGTTTTTACCCACCTTTTTTTTCTTCACTACATGGTCAATTCCTCCCATTCATATTGACATTTAAATAATTTAAAGTTATAATCAAAAACTTTATAAAAAAGGGATAGAGCACTGAATGCAAACTGAGCACAGAACTATTTTAGTTGTTGATGATAGTAGGGTTGTACTTAATATGGTCAAAAAATCCCTCTTTAATTGTTCAGAAATCAATGCAGATATTGTAACGGCTGAATCCTATGAGCAAACAAAGACTCTCATAAAACATCATAACTTTCAAGTTGCTGTTTTAGATGTTACACTCCCTGATGCACAAAATGGTGAGGTTATAGACCTTCTTATAGCGCAAAATGTTCCTGTTATTGTTTTAACGGGTGGCATAAATCACGCAAGTAAAAATGTCATCTTACAAAAAGATATAGTAGAGTACATTACAAAAAGCAATCCGCAAAGTTTAAACTATATCGTTACAAGTGTAAAACGCGTGCTTCATAACTATGACTCGTATGTTTTGGTTGTAGATGATTCTAAGTCCGTTCGTAATCAAACGCGTAAAAATCTAGAGAAATTGCATGTCCATGTTATAGAAGCAAGTAGTGCTCAAGAAGCTATAGATATTCTTCACACATCAAAGCACTATATTCCCCTAGTTGTTACAGATTATGAGATGCCAAATATGAATGGTATGGAACTTACCCTAGAGTTACGACAAAGTTACGCAAAAGATCGTTTAGCTATCATTGCACTCAGTGGTACTGAAGATAGTCACATTGCTACAAAATTTATTCGTCATGGTGCAAATGACTTTATAAATAAAGCCTACACCTATGAAGAGTTTGCAGTTAGAATCAATGTCAACCTAGAACTTGTTGACCTTTTTAGACAAGGAAAAGAGACCGCAAGTAAAGACTTTTTAACAGGTCTGTATAACCGCCGTTTCTTTTTTGAAAGCGGTGTTCCTATTCTGCAAAAAGCGAGACGAAAAAAAATATTTACTGCCGTTGCCATGATAGATATAGACCACTTCAAAAATATTAATGATACTTATGGTCATGATGTAGGTGATATAGCCATCAAAGAAGTCGCTAATATTTTACATAAATTTTTACGCACTAGTGACCTTATATCTCGATTTGGTGGTGAAGAGTTTTGTATACTTTTAGAAGATATCTCATTAGAAGATTTACAAGAAAAATTCAACCAGATCAGAGAAGCATTTGAAAAAAATATCATTACAAAAAAGAATATATCCCTCTCATATACAGTCTCTATTGGTCTCATCTATTGCATAGGCAATAGACTCGAAGAGATGATTACTTTATCTGACAAAGCACTCTATGAAGCGAAGGAATCAGGTAGGAACCAAGTAGTTATCCATACTAATGTATAATTTTATATTATTTTTGATAGAATTGTACAAATTTATTTTTTTCACAAGGAAAATCCGTGATTTCATTTAAAGATATATCCATTAAAATCAAAATGACTGCACTTGCAATAGTCCCATTAGTTGGGCTTTTATACTTTGCGACTGTGCTAATTATACAGAGTCGTGATGAAAATCACAATATGCAAAGTATTAGTAAAATCGTACAGTTCACAACAAGTATGAGTGAATTAGTTCACTCTTTACAGAGTGAAAGGAGTGTCACCGGAATTTATTTAGCTTCTAATGGTAAAGAGTTCTCAAAAGAAATCAGTAGTGAGAGAAAAAATGTTGATGAAAAGCTAGGAAAATTTCGAGAGTTTGTAGACTCTTTAGATATGCAAACATACTCAGATAAATTTCGCATAAAAATTGAAGAGACACTTAATGAGCTTAAAGACTTAAATGTTATACGAAAAGAGATTGATAGAAATAGTATATCACTTGAAGATATGATGGATTACTACATGGATATAGATGGCGCTTTTTTAAGTTCAATCGCCGAAATTGCCAAGATGTCAACAGATGCAAAAATATCAATGGA
>JALSUU010000118.1 GCA_027071075.1 Sulfurimonas sp.
TTTTACTACTCTTTACATTTTCAGTTCTTGGAGCAAACAGACCTATTGGTGCATCGACATATGTACCCTACTTTGCAGGAATTATATTTGATTTAGATCCTCAAAAGTATACTTATTTAAAAGAGATTCACAATCCTGGTTCATGGGAGGGTGTCATGCTTTTAGGAGTACTTTTTGGTTCATTTTTAAATGCGCTCTTTATTACGAAAACATTTCGTTTTACGATACTGCCTGCTGCTTGGAAACGCTATAAAAACAACTCTGTTACTTCTAGGCTTATCTGGAGCTTTGTTGCTGGATTTTTTCTTATCATTGGTGCAAGACTTGCAGGTGGATGCACAAGTGGACACTTTTTAAGTGGTATGACACAAACAGCTTTTAGTAGTATGATTTTTGGTGCAGTTGTTATGGCTTCACTTATCATAACTGGTAAACTATTTTACAAGGGGAAATAAGATGATGTACAATACAGATACAAGTATGTTCGATAGAGTTGTAAGTATGTTTCAAACAGTGCAAGATGAAGGGCATGGATCTGTTCTTTTAGTTTTCATTATAGGTATGCTCTTTGGTTCTATTATTCAGTACACAAAAGTACATAAGTTTGAAAAAATTGCTGGATTTTCGATGCTAAAAGATACAGTCGTGCCGAAGATGCTTTTTCTCGCTATTGGGATTGCAAGTATAGGTCTCTACTTTATGATAGAGGCAGGATGGGCTTCATACCATGTAAAACCTATCACTCTCGGTGGTCTTATCATAGGGGGCATCATATTTGGCGCTTCAATGGCTATCTTTGGAAAGTGCCCGGGAACGGGTCCTGTATCAGTTGCTGAGGGTCGTATTGATGTTATGGTGGGTGCATTAGGTGGTATACTCGGTGGTCTTGTCTTTACACTCTACTATGATAAACTCAAGATTCTTATGGGACCAAACTTAGGAAAACTCAACTTAACTGGATACTTTGCAGAGCATCAGAGTTTAACAGTACTTATCTTCGGTATTCTCTTAATTGCCGTCAGTATAGCGATTCCTCTCATAGAAGAGATAGATGAAGACGATTTAGGGTATGAGTAACATTTACAAGAGTAAAGATTTAAAGTATAATCTCACTCTAATTAGAAAATAAAGGTAACAACTATGAATATTCAACTACTGAACCAAAATATTGCTGATGCAAAAAAGGATATCACTCTTGTCTATATGAGTGAAAAAGATTTAAAAAAAAGTAAAAATAAAAAAGCTCTGAAACTCGCTGGTTTTAAAGCTACTCAAGATAGTGTATGTTTCTTACATAACAAAAATATCCTTGCTTGTGGTATAGAGAGTTTCACTGCTGATGATATTCGCTGTGTCTCTTCTGTGGCTATTCGAGCACTCAAAAACACAAAATATACAAGTGCAAATGTGAGTATAGATGATAAAGCGCTTATCCCTGCACTTGTAGAGGGTTTTGTTTTGGGTGGCTACACTTATGAAAACTATAAATCAAAAAAAAGTACAACTACACTCAAAGATATCTCCTTAATCTACACAAAAGATGATTATAAATCAGCTATCAAGATTTTTTCTGATGCTGTCATCATAGCTGATTCCACTTGTTTTACTCGTGACATCGTAAACACAACTCCAGAAGATTTAAACCCTGAGACATTTGCAAAGTTAGCAAAAAAACTTGCAAAAGAGAACAACTTAGGATGCACTGTCTTAGATGAAAAGGGTCTCAAAAAAGAGAACTGTACCTCTATGCTCGCAGTTGGTCGTGCATCAAGACATGAGAGTCAACTCATCCACCTCTCTTACAAGCCTAAAAATGCTAAAAAAGTTGTGAACCTCATAGGAAAGGGTCTTACTTACGATAGTGGAGGTCTGAGTCTCAAACCAGGTACATCTATGGTAACTATGAAGATGGATAAAGCAGGTGCTTGTGCCGTTCTTGGTATCATTAAAGCAGCTTCTGAAATGAAACTTGATGTAGAGATTCACGCTTTTGTTGGAGCAGTGGAAAATATGATAGGTGGTGATGCATATAAACCTGATGATGTACTTGTAAGTAGAAATGGAAAAACTATCGAAGTACGAAATACCGATGCAGAGGGGCGTTTAGTTTTAGCCGATGTACTAGACTATGCACAGGACAAAGTAAAAGCGGACTATATGTTTGACTTTGCAACACTCACGGGTGCTTGTATGGTAGCAGTCGGGCAGTACACTACAGGTGTTATGGGACACTCAAGTGCATTAAAACACTCTCTTGGTAAAGCAGCTGTAAATGCGGGAGAGCTTACTGCATCATTACCATTTAACAAACACCTCAAAAAGCAGCTCAAGAGTGAAATAGCAGATATCTGTAACATCTCTAATAAGCCTTACGGTGGAGCAATAACAGCCGGACTTTTCCTTGACGCTTTCATCAAAGAGGAGAATAAAGAGAAGTGGTTACACTTCGACATCGCAGGATCTGCTTACACTGAGTCTCCTTGGGATGTAAATGGTTATGGCGGAACAGGTGCGGGTGTACGCTTTATGAGTGAGTTTTTAAAGAGTCTCTCATAGTTTTGACACTTATACCTTTTCTATAACAAAATAGATATACTCCTGTTCACTCTCTTTTGGAGTGATATGGAGATACTCTTCACTCTCAATTAGATTCAAACCCTTTGGAAGTTCTGCTAACATCTTTTCATGGTTATATTGAACTATGTTAAGTCCTGCACACTGTATTGGTCCATCTGTACGAAAAGTACTGATAATCGCCTTTGCTCCCTCTTTTAAACTACCAAGCATAACCTCAAAATAGTTCTGACGCTCTTTTTTTGTAAGCAAAAAGTGAAACACTGCTCTATCATGCCAAATATC
>JALSUU010000119.1 GCA_027071075.1 Sulfurimonas sp.
TTTGTTTGATTTGTAAAAAGTACTGTTTTGTGTAGGCACCCGTTCTTGCATCAATATTTGTCTTGTTTTGGGTCATGATGCGTTTTATAAGTGTTTGGGTAATATCTGTAAAGGTAACTACACTAAAACCCTCTTCATGGTTTTTTACAGAGACTGAAAAAGCGTGTGGCTCATGCGTGTGACTTAGAAAACTTACTACTCTATCTATCTCTTCAAGCTCACTGATAGCATTGTACCAGATTTCACTTGTGGGAACTTTTTCACCGTGAAAGTAGTATGGATGGGGAACAAAGTTGTTTACAAAGGCACCGAAGTTTTGATTGTACTCTTTTGTAGAAGAGACTCCAAAAAACTTGTTAAAAGCTCTGTTTGTAAAGAGAACATCATTCTCTTTGAAGATAACAACAAAGGCATCATTCAGGTCTGCAACACTCTGCAGTAGGGATAAACAACTTTTTTCCATCTAAAATCTCCAATTTATTATGGTCTGGCACTTATCAAACTATAATTAATATTTTGTTATTATGTCTAGCAAAAAAAGGACCATCTTTGTTTCAACTCTTTCAATACTTACTTCTCCCTCTCATTATGATATTTACTCTTTCGTGTAGTGATTCTAAACCAGATAAATTATTGACCTCTTTAAGTGATGATTTTAACACAAGTTATATAGATACAAATAGAGATATTCAGGTAGATGTTTATGCTAATTTTGATGATGCATCACAAGAGGAAGTGAGTAATGCCCTTGTTTGGAGTAGTTCAAATGAAGCACTCGCTACTGTTAAAGGTGGTTTAATCACTACATATGCTAACTCTGGAAGTGTAATTATTCGTTATCAAACAGCAGAGAAAAAAAATGATGGCTCTCCACTCTTTGAAAAAACATATCAACTCTATGTAAAAGAGCTACAACTCCAAAGAATAACTCTTTCACAAACAGAACTTTTACTCTATGAAGGTGATAGTCAGGGTGTAAAGGCTAAGGGGATTTTTGAGGGTGATATTGCGTTAGATATAACAAACGACTGCGAATGGAGTAGTGCAGATCTCACTGTAAGTAGTGTGAACAACAGTGATGTAAAAGGTCTTGTGCTAGGCATAGGAGAGGGTGCGACATCTATCACAGCGACTAACACAGGTTTGAGCGATAGTATGGATGTTATTGTTAAAAAGAGAGAGTACAAAAGTATAGAGATAGATAATAATGTCACGAGTTTTAATGTTGAGCAGAGTATACTCTTACAGGTTATGGCAGTTGGAAGTGATGGAAGTAGAGTTCTTCTTGATCCGAGTACACTTAATTTTGTAAGTAGTGATACAGAAGTAGTCTCCATGAGTGATAATAATGCAACGGCTTTAAGTAAGGGGGCGAGTACTATAACAGTCTCACTCAAGTCAAACAGTGAACTTAAAACAACTACGCTACTCACTGTTGTACAAGATCAATATGTACGACTCTTTAAAAATGGTGTTGAGGTAGGACTTCCCTTTAGTGATACGCAGGAGTATGAGAGTTTTCCTGCAGAGTATGATAGTTTCACACTCAAAGCAGTTGGAATAGACTCAAGTGTAGATAACCTACAAATTCAAGACTTTAATGGAAAACCTTTGAGTATCTATGATGGGTACTTTGATGGGATAAATGAGGGAGATGTTCTAAATGCTGGTGTTGAGGTGCCTTTTAAGTTAGTACGCACTGGCTCAAGTAAAGAGTTTCACTTTAGCTTCAGAGTGAGTGACTCTTTTAATAATGAGTTTAGTCAAAAATATAAAGAACTACCTTAAAAAATATATCGGAGTGAAAAACTGAAGCTATTGTCACCCTTGGCTTTAAAGTTATCACTCTTGAGGGTGTAGAGATAGGCATAGTTAAGTGAAGAGATAAAGTTATCACTTACCCTATACCCAACACTGAAAAGTCCTTGCGCAGAAGGCACATAACAATCTTCATAAGTATCTTTTGCATTTAAAGAAGAGACACCAAGCCCAAAACCAACACTTGACATAAGTTTACTCTCATTATAACCATTATAGTAGAAATTAAGCATTTGGGAGTTTATTGTACTATCACCATCGACGACTACACTATAAGAGTCCTGTGCTGAGGCACTATAGAGTTTATCTTTTTTATACCGATCTTGGAGTTCAAGGCGAAAATGATTATATTGGTAACCGAGTGAGAGAGAGAGTAGTGGACCGCGATTGTACACGAAGTTTACTTTTTGAGTCTCAATCGTATCACTCAAGGTAAAACCAACACCACCATCGATATAGATACCGCTAGGTTCGGCTTGTAGAAGAAGAGGAAAAAGAGAGACAAGGGGTAATAGATGTTTTTTTCGTAAATTCATAAGGAGATTATATCGAAAATGAGTTTGTGTTTTTACTATTGTTGGAATGTTTTTGTAACATTATTTCGTTTTGTTATATATCTACACTTCATAAAGAAGGTTGTTGAGTAGTATGTACCAGCGACAACAAAGAGTACTACTATAGCAAGAGAAGGCACACCAATAGCTTTTAAAATAGTGTAAAGAAGATACCCTGCAAGGGCTAATGCTGAGAGCTGGAGAAACATAAAAACTCTAGGTAAAATTTGTGAGTTTGACCTGCGGTTGCTATTTCCTATCTTAATATTCATTTTAATTGCCTTGTAACAATATATAATTTTGTTTTAATTGTTGAATTATATCACTAAATAATTAAAAAATCAAATTCTCTCTAGCTGTTTTATCACACGAATGTCACTTTTGCTCAAAGTGTAACCTCTTGTAAATATATCCTCTACTATTTTTTTGAGATTATTTTTTGGAAGCTTTTTTGCTTTACTCATACATAACAAATCCATAGTAACACTTTCATCCGAATCAAATTTCGGTACTCTATAATCAATCTCTAGTGATTGAAATCCAAGTTTTTTATACAGTTGGGCCTGCCTTGGCTCTGCTTCAATGAGCAGGTATTTTACAGCATCATTTTTTTGAAAAAACTCTATAGATTCTAAGCAGAGTTTTGAGCCTATACCTTCATCTCTATAAGACTCTTTGACTGCTAAAAAAGAAAAAAGTGTATAGTGCAGTTGTTTGCTAATATCGAGGATATAAAAACCAATCACTTCTGCATCACAAAGAGAGACGAAGATTTTATACTGCCCTGATTTAAGGTTTTTGAGCAGAGTTAACTCATCTTCTCTCTCCCACTCAGGAAAGGAGTCTCTATAAATCTGCATAGTCTCATCCCAAAGGCTTAACTTCTCTAAAAGGTTGACACTTTTACACTTCACTTTACGCACCCTTAAAATCTATAGTGATTGTAGTCCCTACTGACTCTTTGGATTCGAGCGTAATGGTAAAGCCATACTCTTTTATGATACTCTCTACAATGTTCAGCCCAACCCCAAAACCACCTGCGTAGGAGTTTGCTCTTACAAATCGTTTAAAGATATCATCGAGTTTCTCTTTAGCTATGCCTATTCCCTCATCTATGATTGTGAATGTTGTTGGGGTTGTTATAAGTGTGATTTTTTTATTTGGGGTGCTGTATTTGATGGAGTTACTTATGAGGTTATTTATAAGCATTTTTGCCTTTGAGGGAGCCATCTTTATGGGGCAAGATTCTAGCTTAGTTATAACACGAATATTTTTTCTCTCTAGTAGCTCTCCAAAGTAGTTCACAGACTCTTGTACAACCTCTTTAAAATTCATAGCAACTGCTTCTTCGCTTTTTTTATCGAAACTTAAAAAGCTCAGTGATGCATAGATATCATAGAGTTGTTTAGTGCTTATACTAATGTTTTTGCTTATCTTCTCATCATAAGTTTTTTTTGCCTTGAGTCGTGAGGTACTCATCATTAGTGCTGTTATAGGGGTGTTGAGTTCATGTGTTGTATCTTTTACAAACGCCTCTATCTCTTGCATCTTATCGCGTATGGGGCGCAGGAACATATAGGAGAGAATAACGGAGATGATGATGATAAAGAGGGCAGTAAATATTACAGTGTATATAACTCTATTTTTAAGTGCTGCTACATTTTGGTTACACTGATTACTTTGAACAACTACATACTGCACGCCCATATGTCCATTGGGTTTTTTAGAAACAAGAGTAAAAGAGTTTTCTGCCATATAAAACTTTTTGTTGTAGTTTACTTTTTTTCTGAGTTTACCATCTAGTATAGTTTTATTTGCATCAACGAGGGCAACAGTCGCCATAGGAAAAGATTTGAGTCTATACTTCTCCCCTTTCATATCTGATTGGATGACATTTGCACTCACTCTATCGGCTATCTGTGTCATTTTATAAAAGTTGTTGTTCATCTCCATAGAGAGTTGGGAGGTGAAAAACCAGTAGGCAGCAAGAGATAAAAAGATAAAAGAGCTTATGAGATAGAGGGCTAAAAAGGAGTAAAAAGATTTTTTTGTAATCTTATTCATAGATATAGCCTGAACCTCTGAGCGTTGTAATTTTCTCTTTGCCTATGATATCTCTTAGGGTTCGGATATGTGAGCGCAGAGTTGCATCACTAGGCGTAGAGTCATAATTCCAAATATTTTGGATAAGTTCTTCACTAGAGAGCAGTCTTGAAGCATTGTTTATAAAGTAGGACAAGAGCAAAGCATCTTTGTTTCCAAGTGAAATTTTAATGCCGTTTTTTGTTATCTCATTTGTCTCTTGGCAGAAGCTTATGGAGTCCGAAATAGTGAGTTCTTTTGTGGGTTCTATATTAAAAAGCCTTTTTGTGTTCTCTATGCGAGCGCCAAGCTCTTCGAGTTCAAAAGGTTTTTTGATGTAATCGTGCGCACCAAGTGCAAAGGCTTTTTTGAGGTACTCTGTATCGGTGTATGCGGTGATGAAGATAGTTGGAGTAGTGTCAGAGTAGTCTCTTAACTCCTCAAGGAGTTCCAGCCCATTTTTCCCCGTAACATTTATGTCAAAGATAAAGAGATCATATTTTCTCTTCTCTAAAAGAGTGAGAACTTCCTCTGAGTTAAAAGCATAATCAACCGAGTAACTCTCAGCTATATAGTCAAGCAAGATGTCAGAGAGTACAGCATCATCTTCCATAAGTAGTATCTGCATAAGAGTTACTCCATTTTGAGTTTCGCTTATTATAGCTTATTTGTGAAACATCTGAATCATTTTTGCTAGAAGTTCATTGTCCACATGCTCATGCATCTTGTTTTTAATGAGAGAGAGTGCATCAAAAGTACTCATCGCCTCTTTATAGCTTCGCTTGCTCGTAATTGCATCAAAGACATCACAGAGTCCAATGATTCTTGCAAAGAGGGGTATTTTTGTTCCCTTAAGTCCGAGCGGGTAGCCCTCACCACTCATTTTTTCTTGATGGTAGCGAATACCGGCTAAAATATGTTTATCTTTTATGCCCATATTTTGCGCAATCTCATAACCTAAGTCAGGATGTGCTTTCATAATCTCAAACTCTTCGGGGGTAAGTCGTCCATTTTTATTGATGATTTCAGAGGGTACTTTGCTCTTGCCTAAATCATGTAAGAGTGCGGACTCCCCAAGTCTTGAGAGGTCTGCATCACTGAGCCCTATAAATGCGCCTAGACTTAAAGAGTAGACGGTTACATTTAAAGAGTGTGTATGTGTATAGTAGTCATGTGTAGCAATCTTCATAAGCGATTTAATAGCGAAATGATCATCTAATATAGTATGCACTAAGTCATTTACAACCTCTTTTGTCTCCTCATAATTTCCAAGAGTATCAGGATTTTCAAAAAGAGTATTCATAATATCTGTAGCGTTACTGTAAATAGTCGCTGTTTTATCTTCAAACAATTCAAACGAATCTTTAAGACTTTGCAGATACTTTTCATGAAATATTTTATAACTGCTTTGATCTTTTTGTGAGATATAGAGAGCTTTCTGGTTGTATGATGCGACAAGATGATGTTGCTCCACTACGGACTCTTTCTCTAAAAGGAGAGCCATCTCTTCTCCTTGAGGATAATAGATGTCAAAATCAAATGTCGCATCAAGTTGCACAACTTTTTTGTCAATAAGAATATATCTTTTTTCTGCCATAACCTTACAAGCCTATCTAAAATTTCAGTAGTATTATAGTATATTCTTGTGAGTTTTTAGTGAATAAATGGAGTAGTAAATTTTTTATGATAGAGATAGAAGATATAAAGAGTGAAGAGTTAGCAATATATAGCTCTCTTCGGGAGAGTGCATTTCGAGAAGATGGAAGTTTTATAGCGGATTCTCCAAAGGTTGTAAATCTTCTTTTAGAGGGCGATGTTGCAGTTAAAAGTATTTTAGCAACTGCCGAGTACTATGAAGAGTTTGCAGAACTTTTAGAAGATAAAAACATTCCTAAAAAGTATCTCACAACAAAAGAGGAGATGAAAAAGATAGTAGGGCATAAAATCCATCATAACTGTATGATGCATGGTATCCGTCCTGCAAATATCTCCTTAGAAGCGCTTGGCTCAAAAGTGCTTCTGCTTGATGGCATAACATCAGCAGAAAATGTCGGCTCAATAGTCCGTAGTTGTGCAGCACTTGGTGTAGATTCTCTCATCATAGCAAACGAAACACCACACCCTTTTAACCGTAGAGCACTGCGTGTTTCCATGGGCTATGCATCAAGAGTTAAAACACATCTGCATCAAGATATAAAAGAGAGTATTCCCTATCTAAAAAGTTTAGGGTACAGAGTCTATGCCGCTGAGGTGAGTGATGATGCAGTATGGCTTAATGATGTTAAAGTAAGTGATAAGTGGGTGCTTGTGATGGGGCATGAGGGTAGAGGTATAGCGCAAGATATTTTAGAGTTATGTGATGAGGTTGTGACTATAGAGATGCAAGAGGGCATCAAAAGTTTTAATGTTGGTGTCGCCGCTGCAATCATGATGTATCAGTTTGTGAATAGTAGCCAGAGGGGTAACTAATCCCTCTGTTTTGGTTAATGCAATAATGGTGTGAACACCATTAAGATTAAAAAGACTACTATTAGTTTGAAGAACATGATATCTTCCTTATAATGGAATCCCACCCAACACAACCCGCATTACTCAAAAAAATAAGCAAAAAAAAAGGTGATTAGAAATAAATCTAATCACCCATTCTTTCCAAAATTACAGTAGTTAAGTGTAATATTATAGGAAGATATCTGTTCTCAACAGATATTATAGCACAAAACTGCTATACTTTCATAAAAAGAAAACACTATGAACTTCTCAGAACTTCCCCTCGAAGCGTCAATGCTTCAAACCCTCGACTCTTTAGGCTATACAAGTGCTACACCTATTCAAGCACAAACACTTCCTCTTATTTTAGAGAACAAAGATATTATTGCTGAGGCAAAAACTGGAAGTGGGAAGACTGCTGCTTTTGGCATCGGGCTTTTAAGTAAGCTTGATGTGAAGAAGTTTCGTGTGCAGTCGCTTGTGCTTTGTCCTACGCGTGAACTCGCTGACCAAGTTGCAAAAGAGCTGCGTAAAATCGCACGATTTAAACACAATATCAAGATTTTAATGCTCACAGGTGGAGAGTCGTTTGGCAAACAGTTAGGCTCACTCTCTCATCAGGCACATATCGTTGTAGGTACACCTGGACGGGTTCTGAAGCATTTAAATAAAGAGAGTTTAGAACTCACTCACTTACAAACACTTGTTTTAGATGAAGCAGATAGAATGTTAGATATGGGTTTCTTAGAAGAGGTGGAGTCCGTCATCAACTTCGCTCCAAAAGAGAGACAAACTCTGCTTTTTTCCGCTACTTATGACTCTACAATTACCGCTATAAGTAAAAAAATTCAGCACGATGCAGTTGCAGTAAAAACGACTCACGAAGAGTTAGCAAATAAAATCAAAGAGGAGTTTATAGCGACTGCAAATAAAGAGGAGAGTTTTATAAAAATTCTCTCAGAGTATAAACCACGAAATGTCATCGTTTTTACAAACACAAAGATAGAAGCCAAAGAGTTAGCAGAGAGTCTCCAAAAGAGAAAGATTGATGCCATCGCCATTCATGGTGACTTAGAGCAGTATGAGAGAAATGATGTTTTAGTGCAGTTTGCAAACAAATCTTGCCCTATCTTAGTCGCAACAGATGTAGCCGCGCGTGGACTTGACATAAAAGAACTCTCTATGGTTGTAAACTTTGACCTCCCACATGGTGCAGAGACTTATACACATAGAATAGGGCGAACAGGTCGTGCAGGTGCTGAGGGAATCGCTATCACACTCTATGGTTCGTATGAGAATGAAAAACTTGAAGAGTACAGAGATGAGAAGCGTCTCTTTATAGATGATGCACAGCTAAAGGGAAGTCTCAATTTTGAACTTAAACCTGAGTTTGTAACGCTTGTTATAGAGGGTGGCAAAAAAGATAAACTCCGTGCGGGAGATCTGCTTGGTGCCTTAACTGGTGATGCAGGTCTTGGGGGAAGTAGTATAGGCAAGATAGATATCTATGATAGACAAGCCTATGTAGCGATTGAGACGCGTTTTATTGATGATGCACATAAACGACTCAAGAGTGGTAAGATAAAAGGGAAAAAGTTTAGTGTTTGGGTTTTATAAATTTCTTTTAGTTCTTGTAATGACAACTATTTTAGCAGCAGGTGAGAGTGAAATGAGTATTTATGATTTTGATGTGGTTGATATTGATGGTAAGAGTGTCTCTATGAGTAAGTATAAAGGCAAAGTTCTACTCATAGTGAATGTTGCAAGTGAGTGTGGTTTCACCCCACAATATGCTGGGCTTGAAAAACTCTATGAGAAGCATAAAACGGAGGGTTTTATGGTTCTAGGTTTCCCATGTAACCAGTTTCGAGAACAAGAGTCAAAGTCTAACAAAGAGATAAAGTTCTTCTGTCAAGGCACCTACGATGTACACTTTGACATGTTCTCAAAGATAGATGTAAATGGGGAAAATGCATCACCACTCTACAAGTTTTTGAAAAAAGAGCAGGGTGGATTTTTGTGGATGGATAGCATAAAATGGAACTTTACTAAGTTTCTAATCTCTCGTGATGGTAGGGTTGTAGATAGATATGCACCGATGACAAAACCTGAAGATATCGAAGCTGATATAGTTAAACTTTTAAAATAACTGTTCAAAAATTTATGATATAATCTCCTTATCAAAGCTTGGCGGCTTTGTGTATGAAGTCTAAATATGCTGGAACATATCTTTAGATTTTTAAGCCCTGTTGCTCTTTAATGATGTGGTAGGGCTTTTTTTTTCTTCTTTATAAACTTTTAACACAAATTATTTCGATACACTTCTTTTAATAAATGCAAGGGATTATTATGTTTAGTATTGTAAAAAATGGTTTTACTGCTCAACAGCAGGAGAGTGCGGGGTGTTGTACGCCTCAACCAAAAGGAAAGATAGCGTGTCCTCTGTGTAAAGAGAGTGCAAAAGGTATTTTAGCCAAAACATTTGATGCGCTTGTTGGGGATGAGACAAAGAGTAAATATAGCTGTTTTGAGGGGTTTCATTACTGTAAAACTCCCTCTTGTGAAGTTGTTTATTTTAGAGAAGAGACACTTTTAAAACAAGAGGATATGAAAGTTGTTGTTGGACTCAAAAATGGTGCGAAACCAGCAACTTTGTGTTACTGTTTTGAGTGGAGTCGAGAAAAAATAAAAGAAGAACTCCAAGAGAGTGGTTCGTCTCAAGCTTTGAGTGATATAAAAGCTAAAATGCAAAACCCTGGATGCTCTTGTGAAACCCTCAATCCAAGTGGAGGATGTTGTTTAGGAGATATTGGTTCTGCTATTAAAGAGATACA
>JALSUU010000120.1 GCA_027071075.1 Sulfurimonas sp.
ACCTTCTTCTAATCGCTTCATGCTCTCATTGACAACACTCTTATAGAGACTTGCTTGCTCTTTAGTCATAGTTGCATATTCATCGATAACAATTTTATCTGGAAGGTCATTAATGATGCTCTTATCAGTTTTTAGTCGGCGAAGCATAAATGGTGCTGTTATTTGTTTGAGTTTTTTTATCTTTTCTCTATCTTTGTTTATCTCTATATCTTGTGCATAGTTTTTGGTAAACTCTTTGAGAGATTTTAGATATTTCGGAAGAGTAAAATCAAAGAGACTCCAAAGTTCACTCAGATTATTTTCTACAGGTGTTCCACTGAGAGCTATTTTATATTTGGCTTTAAAAGATTTGAGTGTTTTTGCGATGGTGGTATCGCTGTTTTTGATTTTTTGAGCTTCATCTATAATGAGACAGTCAATGCCTACTTTTTTAAGTATATCACTATCTCTTCTGGCTATATCATAGCTTGTAAGTAAAATATCACTCTCTTGTATGGTTCGATTTGTGCCGTAGTATGAGAAGAATGTTAGAGTAGGTGCAAACTTCTCTATCTCTTTCTCCCAGTTACTCAGTAGCGATGTTGGAACTACAACAATAATTCTTTTTTTAATGTAGCCATTCTCTTTGAGGTAGAGTAGGGTTGTAATGGCTTGAATAGTTTTACCAAGTCCCATATCATCTGCTAGGATTGTCCCAAAGCCATTTAAAAGATTATTGATATTCCACTCGAAACCTCTTTGTTGATACTCTCTGAGGTTTGCTTGGAGTGACTCTGGTGGTGTAATACTCCTCACACTTAGTATCTCCTCAAAAAAGTGCTCTAAATTAATATCAAACTCTGCTTCACCACTCAGTTTTGCTTGAAGAATATCAAATTTATTAAGTTTAGTTTTACGGTTTATTTGAGCAAAGAGTGCTTTTGCTTCCTCTGCACTGATCACTACAAAGTTATCTTTAAAGGCTATAAGCTCTCCAGCATTTGCTAAAAGCTTCTCAAATTCATTAACACTTACAAATGTATCTCCAATAGCTATCTGCCAATCATACTCAAGCATACCATCAAGAGTAAAAAATGACTGTAGGCTTTTTGAGCCACTGTTTTTGACTTTAAGAGAGAGTTTTGGCTTGAGAAGATTTTTTAACTCTTTTGGTAAGATAACATCGACACCAAGATTGGAAATAATAGTTGCAGTTTGTAGGAGAAACTCTTCTAAAATCTCTTGTGAGAGTAGAATTTTCTCTTTTTGTAAGAGTAGGGCTATTTGTGGTAGGAAAGCTTGTAAAAAGGATACGAAACGAAGGATATGCATTTTGTTATAGTGTTGTATACCATCTTTTAGGGCATAGTTTGTTTGAGATTTCTGCTCTTCAACTTGAAATGAAAGGGCATATTTATCATCATGCTCATCCTCTTTTTTAATAAAGAGTTTGTATCTATACTCGCTCTGTATTATCTCAAATACTGCAAAGTAGTTGTTAATACTTGGTGCAAGATTTTTCTCCTCAAAACTCGTAACTTTATAGCTCTTTGCCTCAAAGAATGTAGAGGAGATAAGAGGTGGATTGTTTTTGAGCTTCTTATGCATAAAGTTAAAATGTGGAACAACATCACTTAGCACAACTGAGAGTAGTAGTTGTGTTTGGGAGAGTTGTGTTAACTCTTTTTTCTCAAATGTAGCCAAACTTGGTGCTATATTTGAGAGATGTTTTAGCTGCTCTTTTATGATTTCTAAAGAGAAAATAGGTTTATAAAATATTTTGAAAAAACCTTTTGCATCATATACAGAGGGGATAAAAGCACTACTTTGCACAACGATATAAGCCACACGGTAGAGGTAAAAAAGATAACGGTACATATCACTCCCCCTATCATCTTTAAACGATATAAAGAGCCTAAAGAGTTGTGTTGGTGTAATGGTGATACTATTTTTTGTATGTGTCTCTATGTATGGCTCAAATGCCTTGATGACATCAGCTAAACTCAATAGATTTGATGTGACCTGAAAGTTGCTGTTTGTAATATCTTTAAAGAGTTCTATAGAGATTTCGGCTTCTTGTAATACTCTTTGAATAATTGTAATATCTTCATTATGCATAGCAGAGATGATAAGTGGCAACTCTTTAGATGTTTTTTTATAAAACTCCTCTAGCACTTCTCTATAATCTATAGGTGAAAATTGAGGATTAGGCTCTAGTATTGAAAGTATAAAATTCTTTTGGTTTGGAAGTTGCAATAGAGTAAAGTCTGACTCTTGAGCTTTTACAAGAGTGTTCTCTCTTTCTTTATACTCTATTTTTAGAGGGTAGGGTATCTTTAAATCCTTTTGAATGTTGTAGTGTTGTATAAGATCTAGACCTCGCAGGCTAAAAAGGAGGAAAGGATTTTTATCTATCTCATTTACAAGTATGAAGTAAAGACCAGCGATATGCTTACAAGCATAATCACCATAAAAATCAGGGCATGTGCACTGCATATCAAAGCCATGAAATAAATCAATTTCATTTTTATGCAAAAAGTCTAAAAGTTCGTGTGTGAGTTTTGCATTCATAATCTGGGCAAGAACCAGAGGATTATCATCGATGTGGTCTATGATGAATTGCTTATCTCCTTTGCCAAATGGAGTAAAATTGAGTGCTGTTTGATAAAAAGGATGATAGTTGCCTTTTACTTTAGCAGCAATGAGTTTGTCTTGAAGCTTTATATCATATACTTTTCCTGTATTTGCATAGCTTTTTCCACGACTTAATCTCCCTGAATCAGTTTCTCTCTCAATAGCTTTTAAAAAAGCTGCTCCCCAGAGTGTTGTTCCATATTTTATTTTTGCCATTTTATTTCACCATTATTTTAAAATA
>JALSUU010000121.1 GCA_027071075.1 Sulfurimonas sp.
GAATTATAGGGGAGTGTTGCTTAGTTTACGCTTAATGTGTTTGGGGATTTGGAAGAAATTATTTGGATTGTTTAGTTTTTTACTGTTTTTGCTGAGTAAATCCCTGCTTTTAGGGATTCACTCTCTTCTATTTTATATGTTTATTTCTAGAAACTCTGGCTCTGAAAAGTTTGGTACTTCATCATATGAAAATACTGCGTAATACTTATGTACTTCTCTATCTCCAAAGTTATCATATGTGTAAGTATCACTTCCACCGTATAATTTCTGTCCATCATAAGGTGAGCATGGTACTTTAAATGGATTTTTTACAACTATCACTCCATTAAAACCATCATCTTTAGGATTATCCCAGTCAAGTCTTACTACTCCATTTTCCAATGAATGTCTTAAATTACTTACCTTTTGAGGAGCGTTTCTTCTTTTTTTAATATATCGCAGTGTTAAAGATGGTCTATGAACTCTCTTATCATCTATCCAATTTACACTTTCACTTCTACTACTCTCATTTTGAGATGATGCTGATATTACAAATATAACCTTATTTGATTCTTTTGAAATATCTATCATTTGATTAATGGCGTACTTATCAAATACAAATCTCTGTTTTGTTGCATCTTCAAGTTCCGAAATACTTACATCATAACCAATCCGCTCAATAATCTCTCGTTGAGAAATATTTTCATAGTTCAGCTCACCCTTAATAGGTGCTATCATCTCTATATGAAAACGGAGTGTACCTTTCGAGTTTATTTTAAATGCTTCCATATCTATATATGCATTTGATATGACAGTATTGTGCATATCTGGTAAATTTGTTAAATCAAACTCTATACAGGCATATTTTTTCTTCCCGTTTTTATCAAAACCAGATTTCAACGATGCATCTTTTACATCATCTCTGTTTACTGTAAATTCATTAGATGATTGCAGGTCAAGTTTTGCATCATCAATTGTATAAGATATGTCAAGTTTTGGTCTATATGTCAGTCCACCACTAAATTGTCCATATCCTATGTCCCACTGCATCATCTGAGAAGCTCTATCTAAAGGTAATGAGGCAGGTCCTTCCATACGGAAAAATGCTTCACGACGCTTCAGTGATTTTTGTAAAACTTCTATTTCATTATTAGAAAAAGTATATGTTCTCCATATTCCCTGTGTGAGTTGATATGATTCTGTAGGTGCACCTATATAACTTAACATCTTTGCATTTTTAATATCTTCAAAGGAGTAAATACTATCAACTGTTCTCTCATCAATCTGTCCAACTCGCCACTCACCATAGCTCTCAACCTGAACGGCTACTCTATTCATAGGATAGTAAGAGATGGTGGCACTTGTAATTTTTGCATTTTCTGGAATAGTTGCTAATGAAAAGCCACTTACACCAAAACATTCACCCTTACTGTTTGATATTCCTACAAACATAGAGTTATTACCAAAGTGCTCTTTATTCTTTTTCGTCTTTTCACCAACATACCCAAGTTTATCTGCTTGAGGATAAAGAATTTTACTAAACATACTGTCAGCTGGCTTTGTTCGAATTCCTACTAACTGTGCAAAGGCTGATTTTTTATTTTGCTCTTTACATACTGCACGAATATAGTAGTAGTAGTTTTTAGCAGATTTAAGATTACTATCTTTAAAAGATGTTAATTTTGTTATCCCTATTCTATTTGAATTTTGAGCAAAACCTTTTTTTCTAGTAGATCTATATATTTCAAAGTATCTAAAAGCATCTTCATCATAATCCCAACTCAGTTCAACTTCTCTTGAGTCTACCGAAGTCGCTTGAAAATTTGTAGGTCTTTTTAAAGAGTTATCTTTTACATAGTTTTTTACTTCATACAAAGCTATCATTAAAGCGGGTAAGTTTTCTTTGATATTTTCACTCATGTGCTCAATATAATCACTAATATTTCTCGTTCCAACTTCTACAACTAAAGAGAGTGCCCCTTTTGAGTAGTAAAACTCTCTTCCACTTCCAGAGATTAAGTGTACTGGTGGTTTTCCCATGTGAACACCATATTCACGACCGCTCTCTTTACGAATCTCTTCAGCCATGTTACATGCTAGAAGATTCAAATCTATAGCATCTTCAGCATCCTCATGTATGAAGTTATGTGCAGGAAAAAATACATTCCCTTGTGAGTGATAATCTAAAGCAATAGTGATGTTTTCATGCGACTCAACAAAGTCTCTTAAAGCTGCAGTTTCAGGTTCACTAAATGCTGAAGGTCCAGAATATACATTTGATGCAGTGTTTTTATTTGGAGAAAAACCTATACTAAAGTTTCTATTTAAATCAACACCATAGGTTCCATCACCATTATTTCGACGATTTTTTCTCCAAAATGAGAAGTGGTTTCTTGAGTACTCAAAGCCATCTGGATTTGCACAAGGAACCATATAAAGGGTTGTAGAACTCAGAATTCTGTTTAAACGAGGATCATAATCAATATGTTCTAAAATATATTTAGCAAATGCCAATGAAAGTTCTATACCTATCCACTCGCGTGCATGTATAGTTCCTGTGTAAAATAGTGCTGGTTTCTCATCAGCTGTTTTTACATCTTTTGTAATACTAACAGCTATTATATCTCTCTCTTCCCAAGTCTTTCCGATAACTTCTACGCTAAATAACTCAGGATTACTTTTTTGTGCAGCTTTAAAAAAATCTACACACTCATCATATGATGTATATTGTTGTCTCAACTCTCAACCTTAAACTAGACTTCTTGCAAAGGTCTAATATATAATTTTTTTGAAATAATACTCTTACTTCGTTTTTCTGTCAATTAAATCAACAATTAAGTCGATTTTTTTATCATTAAAA
>JALSUU010000122.1 GCA_027071075.1 Sulfurimonas sp.
AGTCATATTGATATCTTTGTAATTCATTAGCTATCTAAGCTTTTTTTCAAACCATATATTTTTACTTGTGCCATATTTTTAATACCTCATTTGCTCCTTTTTGGAATTCATAGTCACTTTTTTGTATTTCAAATATATAGCCACTCTCTTGTAAAAAACTCAAAATACCCTCCAAATGGGGTGACTTTTCATTCTTCAAATCGAGCAAAGGAAATATTCGCACCTCTTTAGCTACTCGTAACATCTCCAAAATAGCTTTTTTGTGAAACACAAAATCAAAATGTTCACTATAAAGAAAAAGAAAATGAGAACTCCAAGCAAGGTCAAACTCTTTATTATTAAAACTAAGTTTTGGTAACTCTTGATGTTGGTATTGTTCCTCTCTTTTGCCAGACTCAAAATCCTCTAAAAACTCTTGCATCGCATTTAAACGCAAAGAGATCAGTTCATCAACATTACTAATATTTTTCCATATAAAATCATCTCTATTTTGTCGTAGTTGCTCACTTACAAGCATTGATGTCTCTTGCACTCTTTGTTGTATCTGTTTTTTATTAAATTGATATATCGGGTCTATCGAAGTGATATTAATGCCCAAATGAGTAAGCTCAACATTCACACTTGCTGGTCCATCACCACAGCCGAGTATCTTTTTATATTTATCGGCATCCGTGTAAAGTCCCATCGCCCTATACTCCGTTAGATTTCTTCCCCACGGAACTACATTTTTAAGCTTCATCTGTAATATCCGGAAAATTACCCACCATCTCTGAGTAGCAAAAATTTCTCTTAAGAGCTTCTACAACCTCTGGAAGTGGATCACTGTAGAGCTCTTTTATATCATACTCATTCTCTTGTGGCTCAAAGGCAAGCTTCTCTACAGGTGGGCTAAATTCTGCATTTACTCCCTCTTTATTACCCCGTGCATCGACTTTGTACCATCCATGCTTTTGTAAGTAAACTGCGTTAAGCCCATGCAAACAGTATATACCATCTTCATACTCACTACATGAAAGACGCTGATAACAAAATGCAGTCGGTATCCCGTTTGCACGAAGCAATGCTGCTAACAGTATCGCTTTTGCATAACACCATCCTGTTTTATGCTCTAACACTTCACTTGCTTTACATGTAGTGATATGCTCTTTATAGTCTCCGCTATGGCGGATTTCATCTCGAACATACATAAAACAATTTTTTGCTACTGCTTCATCGCTTTTACAACCTTTTGCTAACTCTCTGGCAAGATTATATACATCTTCATTTGAAAAGTTAATTATTTCTGTTTCAACTAAATATTTTTCCATCATTAAATCCTAAGTACCACATGCTGGCTCCCACTCCTGCTCAAAAGCTAAAATATCTTGACGAACATTTTCAATATACTTGGAACAATTTCCAAGGACATAAGTGATATCTACTTTTATAGCCCTTGATGCATAATCAAAACCTTTGTAATCTAAATATTTTTTCATATTTTCTTTATCGTCAATAATTGTTGCGACACCATTAACCTTATATCTTACATCTTTACTAAAGTCAATAAAGAGCATAGCAATATTTGAGTTTTCAATTATATCATGTACTCCATGAAATATTCCATTTCCTTCAAAATCAGGAAATATTAAACAATTCTCATCTAAAACATGAACAAAACCTTTTTCTCCACCCTTAAAGTTAACATTTGGTTGACCTTGCTTTGATGTAGTTGCTAGAAAAAAATAACTACTATTTTGAATAATATATGCAACACTTTTTGAAAGTTTTGTAGTATCTGTTCTATCTAAAATCATCTCTCCTTCCTTTGTTCTATATTTATTCACTACAAAATCTTTCCGTTGTTTTCACCTCACAAAAGATACCATCAAGTGAAGCCATAAAAGCATTATGAATATCTTTGGCTGGTATCACTTCATTATTATAAGCTAAATCTTTCGTAGCACAAGCATCATTTATAAGTTCTATACTAAACCCCAAATCAAACCCAGCTCTCACGGTTGTATCGACACACATATGTGTCATAGCACCGCACACTATAAGGTTTTGAATCCCTTTATCTTTTAGTTCTTGTAGTAAAGTTGTCTCTCTAAAACTATTTGGGTAATGCTTTTGAATGATACTTCCATCTTGTATATGTAAAGCTCGATGCAACTCTACACCTTCACTCTTGGGTAGAAAAAAGCTTGCATTTTCTTTCAGTGCTATATGCTGAATGAAAAAGATTTCATACTTTTGCTCTTTTGCGAACTCTATCAAACGAAGAGTATTACGCAAAGCTTCATCTATCCCTACTAACTCCATTTTCCCATCTGCAAAATAATCATTTTGCATATCTATAACTATAAGTGCTTTTTTCATCACTCAGCCATTACAAGTGCTTGGTAAGTCTCTAAGAGTTTTGCATCGGTGATGGAGCCGTGATGATGTAATTGTTTATATCTTCTATTTTCCTTACCATAGATTCTACTTGTACGAATATCAAGCTCTATCTTTTTACCGTTTTTAAGGATATAGCCTCGCTCTCTTCCTGCTGCAAAGAACATATCTTCTTGTTTATGAATAGAGTAGTCGTAAAACTCTACATAGACTTCTGCTTCTCCAAAAAATATCTTTTTATACACCTCTTGTATATTCTCCCAACCTCGTAGTATTCCACCAAGTGGATTGTTCATGATTCCATTACTTACACTCCAGTTTTGCTCCATAAGTTCTATGTTTTGAGTGTTAAATGCCTTATAAAAC
>JALSUU010000123.1 GCA_027071075.1 Sulfurimonas sp.
ATTGGAATAGATTTAGGTACTACAAATAGTTGTGTTGCAGTTTACGAAGGTGGTGAAGCGAAAATCATCCCTAATGCAGAGGGAAAAAATACTACGCCTTCAGTTGTAGCATTTACAGATAAAGGTGATGTTTTAGTAGGAGATCCTGCAAAGCGTCAAGCGATTACAAACCCTGAGAAGACTATCTCTTCTATCAAGAGAATTATGGGTCTTATGATGGATGAAGAGAATGCAAAACAAGCACACGATAAAGTTACTTATAACATAGTAAACAAAGATGGTGCTGCTTGTGTTGATGTTGCTGGTAAAGTATACACTCCACAAGAGATTTCAGCAAAAATTCTTTCAAAACTAAAAGAAGATGCTGAGGCATATATTGGCGGAACTGTTACAGACGCAGTTATTACTGTTCCAGCGTATTTCAATGATTCACAAAGAAAGGCAACAAAAGATGCTGGTACTATCGCAGGACTCAATGTTCTTCGTATCATCAATGAGCCAACAGCTTCTGCACTTGCTTATGGACTAGATAGTAAGCAAGAAGAAAATGTACTTGTTTATGACCTTGGTGGTGGTACATTTGATGTAACAACTCTTGAAATCTCTGATGGTACTTTTGAAGTTCTTTCAACTGATGGTAACGCATTCCTCGGTGGTGATGACTTTGATAATAAAATCGTTGATTTCTTAAATGATGAGTTCAAAAATTCTCATGGAATAGAACTTAAAAACGACAAAATGGCTCTTCAGCGTCTTAAAGATTCTGCTGAAAATGCAAAAAAAGAGTTAAGTTCTGCAACTGAGACTGAGATTAACTTACCGTTTATCACTATGACAGAAGCGGGACCACAACACTTAGTAGTAAAACTTACTCGTGCTAAATTTGAGGGTATGATTTCAGATCTTATTGATGAAACTATTGAGCATATAAAAACTGCTATGAATGAAGCAGATTTAGATAACAATGAGATTAAAGAGATTATTATGGTTGGTGGTTCTACTCGTGTTCCAGCAGCTCAAGAAGCGGTTTCTAAATACTTCGGTGGAAAAGACTTAAATAAAGGTGTTAATCCTGATGAAGTTGTTGCTGCAGGTGCTGCTATCCAAGGTGGTGTTTTAAGAGGTGATGTTAAAGATGTTTTACTTCTTGATGTTACTCCATTATCACTTGGAATTGAGACTTTAGGTGGAGTTGCTACGAAAATCATTGAGAAAGGGACAACTATCCCTGTTAAAAAATCTCAAGTATTCTCAACAGCAGAAGATAACCAACCAGCCGTATCTATCTCAGTTGTTCAAGGTGAGAGAGAGTTTGCTAAAGATAATAAGTCTTTAGGTCTTTTTGAGCTTGGTGATATTCCAGCTGCTCCAAGAGGTGTGCCTCAAATTGAAGTTACATTTGACATCGATGCAAATGGTATCTTAACTGTTAGTTCAACTGACAAAGGTACTGGTAAATCTCAGTCAATCACAATCTCTGGTTCTTCAGGATTAAGTGAAGAAGAGATTAACAAAATGGTTCAAGATGCAGAAGAGAATAAAGCTGCTGATGAAGAGAGAAAAGCATTAGTTGATCTTAAAAATCAAGCAGATGCACTCATCGTTCAAACTGAAAAATCTGTAGAAGAGATGGGTGAAAACCTTGATGCAGAGGAAAAAGCAAAAATTGAGGCAGCAGTAGCTGACTTAAAAGAGACACTTAAAGATGACTCTGCAACAAAAGAAAATATCGAAGAGAAAGTAAAAACACTTACAGAAGCTGCTCATAAAATGGCAGAAGAGATGTACAAAAAAGAGCAAGACCCAGCTGCAGCAGAAGCTGATGCTAAAAAGAAAAAAGAAGATGACGATGTTATCGACGCTGAAATAGAGTAAATAACACTTCCTAAAGATAGAGTAGAACTACTCTATCTTTACGCTACAACTCCTCTAAAACATTTTCCAAAAAAAACAAATTTATTTCTTCCCTAAAAGAATAATTCGATATAATAAGAGTACAATATCTAATTAAAGAGACTCATGGATTACTTAAAAGCACAAAGTGTTAATGCACTACACGGAACAATAAATATTTCAGGTGCAAAGAATGCATCCCTTCCCCTTATAGCAATGACAATTTTAGCAAAGAATAGTGTTCACTTATCAAACTTACCTCATGTAGCTGATATAAGAACACTTTTAAAACTTCTTACAAATCTTGGTGCAGAGGTAGATTTTTTAGAGGATTATGTCTGCGTAGATACAACAACTTTACACGAAACAAAAGCTACTTATGACATAGTAAAAACTATGCGTGCTTCTATTTTAGTTTTAGGTCCTATACTTGCTCGTTTTGGACATTGTGAAGTCTCACTTCCTGGTGGGTGTGCCATCGGTCAAAGACCTATTGATTTACACTTAAAAGCACTTGAGCAGATGGGCGCAGAGATTGAAATAAAAGCAGGATATATTGAAGCTAGAGCGCCAAAAGGTTTACAAGGCTGTAACATTATCTTTGATAAAATCACGGTTACAGGAACAGCAAACATTGTAATGGCGGCAGCACTTGCACACGGTGAGACTACCATTACAAATGCAGCAAGAGAACCTGAAGTTGTCCAACTCTGTGAAGTATTACATGAGAGTGGTATTGAGATAGAGGGGATTGGAACTGCTGTTTTAGTTATCAAAGGAAGTGCTGGAAAACTTATTGATATCGTTGATTTTTCTATTATTCCTGACCGTATTGAGGCTGGAACATATCTTTGTGCTGGTGCTATAACAAAATCAGAAATCACCCTAACAAATGTAGAACCCAAACACCTTGATGCAGTACTAGCAAAACTAGAAGAGATGGGTTCTTCTTTTACTATAAATGAAACTTCAATAACTATTCATCCCTCAGATACTATAAAACCTGTAAAAATAATCACGCAAGAGTATCCAGCCTTTCCAACAGATATGCAAGCACAGTTTCTAGCACTTGCTACTCAAGCAGATGGCGTTTCTATAATCGAAGAGAGACTCTTTGAAAACCGTTTTATGCATGTGAGTGAACTCCAAAGAATGGGAGCAGATATTGTCCTCAATGGTCATACAGCTACAGTAAATGGAAAAACAGATTTAAGTGGAACTGATGTTATGGCTACAGATTTAAGAGCTTCTAGTGCCTTAGTATTAGCGGCTCTTGTTGCAGAAGGCGAAACAAACATTCATCGTATATATCATCTTGATCGTGGATATGATGCTTTAGAGAAAAAACTTGAGGGTGTAGGAGCGAAGATAGAGAGACTTAAGGAGTAGTAGATACTTCTACTTCTCCTCAAAGATTATCATATCATAAATACTTCTTGTTGTTACAAGTGCTTTATCTGGTGAAACTGAGTGTGCGTTTTTAGCATTTTGAACCTCATGGCGTAACTCAGCTATCTCTTTTTCCATCTCATCAACATTATCTTTGAGTCGTAAAATAATATCTACTCCTGCAAGATTCACCCCAAGTTCACGAGTAAGTCTCAAAATAAGTTTTATCTTATCTATATCTCTTTGTGAATAGAGTCTTATGCGACCATTTGAGCGAGAGGGGCATATAAGGTTCTCTCGCTCATACTGACGCAATGTTTGCGGGTGAATATCTAAAAGTTTTGAAACTATACTAATCAAATATACAGGTTCATCATATTGATGTATCATCACAGACTCCTTTTACTTTTTCGGTAACTTTTCTTGCATCATTGTAACTAAATCTTCATCTAAATCTTCAACTTTAGGAAGTACAATATTCGCTTTTAGGTAGAGATTCCCGCGTGTCTTTGTTTTACGATTCATAGCACCCATCTCTTTTACACGGAAACTTTGTCCATTTTTAGTATTTGCGGGAATTTTAAGTTTTATCTCTTTCTCTAAAGTGTCAATCGCTATTTTGTCACCAAAAAGTGCTGCATAGAGAGGCACATCAAAAGTTTTGATAAGATCATCACCATCTCTCTCGTAGTCAGGATTTGATGCTACTGTTATCTTTAAAAAGAGGTCCCCTACTTTACCACCTTGAGAGTGTCCCTTTCCACGAACACGCATCTTCTCTCCGCTATTAACACCAGCGGGGATTTTAATATCAAATCTATCCCCATTGACTGCAACTGAGTGGCTACCTCCTAAAATAGAGACTATAAAAGGAATAGTAACCTTTGTTTCCATATCAAGGTTTGGTTCTTGATGAAAACCACCCCCTTGACCTCCAAAGCCACCACCAAATGGATTAGCTCCACCACCACCAAATGGGTTTCCTCCCCCAAAACCACCGCCACCAGAGAACATCTGTCGTAAGATATCATCTAGGTCTGCATTTCCTCCTTGAGAACGAGAGAAGTCATGAAAATTTTGACCACCAAACATGGAATCTCCATGCATATCATACTGTGCTTTTTTCTCTTTATCACTCAATATTTCATAAGCAGAATTAATCTCTTTAAACTTCTCTTCTGCTGATGCATCTTTATTGACATCAGGGTGATACTTTCTCGCTAATTTTCTATACGCCTTTTTAATCTCTGCTTCGCTAGCATTTTCGCTTACTTCTAATGTTTCATATAATGATTTTGCCATATTTCTTCCTTTTTCTTACAAATTTATTTAATTAGTGGAATTATATCACAAGAGTTGAGTCGATGTCAATCAAGTATAAAATTTTGTGATTACAAATGTATCAAAGAGTATTTAAAATAAAAAGAGGAATGCAATTTCAAGGCGCATAGTAAGGAAGCGTACTTCTGTACGTGACGAGCGTAGCAACGCAGAAAGTGCGTTGCTATTTTTATTTTTAATGAAGGAAGTGGCGGATCTCTGAGAAGTATAGACTCATACCAAACTCATTAGCAGCCTCTATAATCTCTTCATCACGAATACTTCCACCAGGCTCAATAACATTTTTCACACCAGCCTCTGCCGCTGCATCAATACTATCACGGAAAGGAAAAAATGCTTCACTAGCAAGTGCGGCACCTCTTACATCAAGTCCCATATCTTTTGCTTTTTTCAAAGCACACTGCGCGGCATCAACACGAGAAGTCATCCCCATACCAACAGCGACCATAGCAGCATCTTTTACATATACTACACAGTTAGACTTCGTAAGTGATGCAACTTTATAGGCAATTTCTAAATCTTTTATCTCCGCCTCTGATGCACTATTTTTTGAAACTAACTTCGCATTTTTTACTTCATCTGCTCCAACTTTGTCAGCATCTTGGAAAACAAATCCACCATCAATATGTTTGAAATCTTTTTTATCATTTGCTAAAACAAGTTTATCCGCACCCATCTCAAAAAGTTTAATACGCTTTTTCTTTGCAAATACTTCTTGTGCTTGAGGAGTGATATGACCCGCGATAACTACCTCTAAGAAAATTTCATTCATTTTCTCAGCTAAGGCTACATCTACAGTACCATTTACTGCCACTACTCCACCAAAAGCAGAAACTGGATCACACTTGAGTGCTTCTGTGTAAGCTTCTAAAAGTGTATCTTTGATAGCAAAACCACAAGGGTTACCATGCTTAGAGATACAAACAGCATTATCATCACCAAAACCAGCGGCAATTTTTACAGCACCATTAAGGTCATTTAAGTTGTTAAAACTAGCTTCACCCTTAAGCGTAGCAAAGTTATCTGCAAAATGAGTATCAAACTCATACAGAGCACCTTTTTGATGTGGATTTTCGCCATAACGCGTGTCCATTACCTTCTTTCCAACGATAAACTGCTTCTCACCAGAGCCATCATTAAATCGTTCATTCATATAGTTTGCTATCATACTGTCATAGGCTGCAGTATGCTCATACGCTTTTATCATAAAGCCACGACGGAAATCTTTTGTATTTTTCTCGTTTTCTATTGCATCAATTACTTCATCATAATCTTCTACATTTGTAACAATGATAACTGCATCAAAGTTTTTCGCAGCAGAACGAACCATAGCAGGACCACCAATATCAATATTCTCAATAATATCATCAAAGTCATCTGTTCGCTCAATAGTCTCTTTAAAAGGGTAAAGGTTAACACAGACTAGATCAATAGACTCAACACCTAACTCTTTGGCTTGATCAAGATGAGACTGCTTATCACGGCGGTGCAGTATTCCACCATGAACGAAAGGATTCAGCGTTTTAACACGCCCTTCAAAACACTCAGGAAACTTTGTTACTTCATCAATCTCTATCGCTGCAATTCCCGCTTCAACCAACTTCTTATAAGTCCCACCAGTAGAGATAATCTCATAACCATTCTTTACTAAAGAAGTACAAAACTCAACTACACCTGCTTTATCACTCACACTTACTAATGCTCTTTTTGCCACAAAATATCCTTTATGCAAAACTAAAATTTAATTTCGACATTTTATCTTAATTGAGATTATATAATGGTAAAATCTTTAAAGTATAAAAAAGGATGATTAAGCATGAAAAACATAGCTATACTTTGCTCTGGCGGAGATGTATCCGGAATGAACCCCGCTTTGAAAAGATTTGTGGAGTATGCTTTAGAAAAAAATCTTACACCCTATTTTGTTTATGATGGATATGAAGGGCTTATTGATAACAATATTAAAGAGGCTAGTTATTCAGATGTATCAGGAATTATTACGCGAGGAGGAACAAAAATTGGGAGTGCGAGAAGTAGCCGTTTTATGCAAAAAAAGTTTCGACAATGTGCAAAAAAAAATCTTGATGCCTTAGATATCTCACTGCTAATAGTTCTTGGAGGAGATGGTTCTTTTCGCGGCTTAGACATCTTCTATAAAGAGCATAAAATAAAATTCTGCGGTATTCCTTCAACTATTGATAATGATATAAATGGGACTGATTACTGTTTAGGTGTTGATACAGCACTAAATATCATTAAAACATCAGTTGATGCCATTCGAGATACAGCTTCTTCTTTCAAACGCGCTTTTATCATTGAAACTATGGGTCGAGAGTGTGGGTATTTAGCTCTTATAACTTACATTACCTCTGGTTCTGAACTTTGCCTCATTCCTGAAAAAAAGTATGATTTAAATACTTATGAAGAGGATTTTAAACAACAAATAAAAAATGGAAGAAGATACTTTATTGTAATAGCTTCTGAGGGAATACAACAGGAGTCTCAGGAGATTGCTGATTGGTTTGAAGAGAAGATAGGTATAGAGTCACGAGTGAGTATTTTAGGGCATATCCAAAGAGGAGGAAATCCTACTGTTAAAGATAGAGTAATGGCTTATAAATTTGTTACACAGGCTATTGATGCCCTCTTAGAGGGAGTTGAAGAAGCGATAATTTGTTATGATAGATTTGGATTTAACTTAAAAGGGATAGAGGAAGTGGTAAATAATCCTCACAAACTTGATAGAGAGTTAATTAAACTATTAAAATAACCCGTAAAAAGAAACTTTTGTATAATAATTTTTAATTATATATCAAATGTAATCTTTTTGTGATAATTTTGTGATATAATTCCAAAAAATATTTAAGGGATACTCAAACATGAAAAAAATTCTTCTTCTAACTGCCACTTCACTTCTTCTTTTAGCAGATGCTGCTAAACCGCAACTACTTAACACTGATGTAATTGATATGCAAAGAGTAACACAAAGAGCTATCGCGACAAACAGCCTTACAAAGGTAAAAGTAAAAAGAGACGAAGTGAGTAAATCAAGAGATACAAAAGCAAAACAAAGAAGTGTATTTGGAACTATGCTTTAAGTATAAATTCCAAAAGTTTATTACAAAGAGAGAGAAGGAGAGTATCTACAACTAGATATCTCTCTCTATAACTCTTTTAAATGTATTGAAGTAGTTATCATTGAGTCTTTTCATACTCATAGTTACATCATTTACTTTGATATCCTCTCCACCCACACTTCCTATTTTTTCACAAGCTAAGCCATTTAACATTGCTTCAAAAGCTTCTGCATTTTCAGGTTTTACTTCGATGATAGCACGACTCATGGACTCAGCAAAAATATCTCTTGCATCATCTACGCTCATTGTAACATCACAGCCAAAACCACTTGTTGCCGCCATCTTAGCAAGAGCAATCGCTACTCCACCACTTGATGCATCTTTTGCACACTCAAGCAAGTGCTTTTTATTGCCTTCGATTACTAAGTCCCAAAGTGCTAACTCATTTTTATAATCTACCTTAGGTAAAATACCTGCAACAGTATGACAAATCTCTTTCATATAAAGCGATCCACCAAACTCTGATCTACTTTCGCCTACAAGATAAAGTATATTTCCCTCATTTTGAAAGCTAGACATTAAAACATTTTCTTGGTCATCATTTACACCAACAGTTGCGATTGAAGGTGTTGGGAAAACAGATACTCCATTTGTTTCATTGTAAAGAGAAACATTTCCACCGATAACAGGAGTAGTAAGCTCTGCACATGCCTCTTTAATACCCTCACACCCTTGACCAAACTGCCACATAACTTCTGGGTTTTCAGGATTACCATAGTTGAGACAATCTGTAATAGCTAAAGGACGCGCACCACTCATAGCAACATTACGACCCGCTTCAATAACAGCAGCAGCTCCACCCCCACGAGGATCAATGTAGCAGTAACGCACATTACAATCAGCGGACATCGCTAAAGCTTTACCATTCTCTTTTACACGAATAACAGAAGCGTCAAGCATACCACCTTTTTTAATTGTATTTGTTTGTACCATAGAGTCGTACTGCGTATATATCCATGACTTATCTACAACTTCCATAGATTTCGTAAGTGTCTCAAAAGCTGCTTGGTTACTTACTCTGTCAAAATCATTAATAGTTACAGAAGCTAAATCAGCTAAATATGCTGGTTTACTCATAGGACGATTCAGTTCTGGGGCTTCTTCGCTTACTGGGTCAACTGGAACCTCTGCACATTTTTCACCGTGCCAAAAAAGTTCCATATTTCCAGTGTCAGTTACTTCACCAACAACAGCAGCATCTAAATCCCACTTCTCAAAAATATCAATAATAGCTTGTTCAGAACCTTTTTTCGCACATAAAAGCATACGCTCTTGAGACTCACTGAGCATAAAATCATAAGGAGTCATTCCCTCTTCACGAGCGGGAACCTTATCAAGATGCATTATCATACCAGAACCAGAACGACCTGCCATTTCAAAAGAAGAGGAAGTAAGACCAGCTGCACCCATATCTTGAATACCAACAACATGGTCCGTTTTAAAAAGCTCCATACAGGCTTCAAGAAGCAGTTTTTCTGTAAATGGATCACCTACTTGAACAGTAGGACGCAAAGATTTTGACTCCTCTGTGAATGAATCTGAGCTCATAACAGCACCACCAAGACCATCTCTTCCTGTTTTCGCACCAACATACATTACAGGATTTCCAAGACCTTCAGCAAGACCTAGAAAGATTTCATCAGATTTTGCGATACCAAGATTAAAAGCATTTACTAAAATATTTCCATTGTAACACTCATCAAAACTTACTTCACCACCAATAGTTGGTACACCCATACAGTTACCATAACCACCGATTCCCTCAGTTACACCACGAACAAGGTATCTTTGATGTGCAGAAGTTTTGTCATCATTTAAAATATTTCCAAATCGGAGTGCATTGAGTGAGGCAACTGGGCGAGCACCCATAGTAAATACATCACGCATAATCCCACCAACACCAGTAGCAGCACCTTGATAGGGCTCAATAAAACTTGGGTGGTTATGTGACTCCATTTTAAAGACAGCCGCATAGCCATCACCGATGTCAATAACACCAGCATTTTCACCAGGACCTTGAATAACCCAAGAAGCTTTTGTAGGAAAACCTTTCAAGTGTACTTTTGACGATTTATAAGAGCAGTGCTCACTCCACATAGCTGAAAATACTCCAAGCTCTACAAGATTTGGCTCACGACCTAAAATCTCTTTTATATGTGTGTAATCATCTTGTGAAAGTTTATGGTTTGCTAATTGTGTATCTATATCTGCTAATTGTTGGCTCACGAAGAAATCCTAAAATAAAGTTTTTAAAGATGGATTATATCTAAAATGTGGTTAGAGAAATTTTAATAGTTTGAAATTGTCGAGAGAGGTGTAAAAAAGTAGTAAAAATACTACTTTTTTGGAGAAAAAGGTACGAGTGCGGAGCCCCAAGTAAGCCCTCCACCAAACGCATCAAGAAGCATTAACTCACCAGCTTTAAGTTCGCCTGATTCATAAACATCATTTATCGCCATAGGAATAGAAGCACCTGAAGTGTTTCCATATTTTGCAACAGTTAAAACAACTTGTTCTTCTCGTAACTTCAATGCATCGCCAACGGCTTTAATAATTCTATAGTTTGCTTGATGTGGTACGAAGTGTTTAATATCATTACCAGTAAGATTATTATCAGCGAGTATCTCTTTTACATCTTTTGTAAGTGTACGAACAGCAACCTTAAAAGTTTCGTTCCCCTTCATCTGCATAAAACAACTTCCAGCTTCCTCTTCTAAAGAGTCATGTGCTGAACCGCTTCCACCATTTGGAGTCATAAGCAAATCTGCATACTCACCATCAGCACCAGTATGTACATCAATTATAGCTTCACTCTTATCTTCTGTAGCAGAAATCACAGCAGCTCCTGCACCATCACCAAAAAGAATACAGGTTCCACGATCACTATAATCTGTAATGGCAGAAAGTTTTTCTGCACCGATAATAAGTACATTTTTTTTCATACCAGACTCAATAAAGGCTTTGGCAATAGAGAGGGAATAGACAAAACCTGTACAGGCAGCACTAATATCAAAAGCAGTAGCATTTTTCAATCCAAGTTTTGTTGAAATAATTGTTGCAGTTGATGGCATGCAGAAGTAATCAGGAGATATAGTAGCACATACTACCATATCTATATCTTCAAGTGCAATACCACTTCTTTGAATTGCTTTTTGTGCAGCTTTCATACCTAGGTCAGAAGTATATTCATCTTTTGCCGCTATATGACGCTCTTTAATACCAGTTCTTTTAGTTATCCACTCATCTGAAGTGTCAACCATAGAGGTCAATTCTTTATTTGTTAAGATCTTTTCTGGTACATACGCACCTATTGAACGAAATGCTGCATATGCCATTAATTATCCTTTTGATTATACTCTTGTAGTTTTTCTAGTATATGTTCATTTACATGTGTGTCTATATACTTGATAGCTTGATAGATTGCATTTTCCATAGCTTTTGCATTACTTTTCCCATGACTTACAATTGCACACCCTTTTATACCAATAAGAGGTGCTCCACCAATTTCAGCATAATCTATCTCTTTTTTAAGCAGTTTAAATACTTTTCTCATTAAAAGAGCACCAGTGATGGCGATAGGTGATTTTCTTATGTAATCTTTAATCAGACCACTAATAGTTGATGCAACACCTTCACTTGTTTTTAAAACTAAGTTACCGATGAAACCATCACAAGTCACAACATCACATGAGCCATTGAAGATATCTCCACCTTCAACATTCCCCATAAATCCATCATATCCATCAAGCTGTTTATAGGCCTCTTTTGTAACTTCATTCCCTTTTGACTTCTCTTCACCATTTGCGAGAAGTCCAATACGAGGGTTTTTTACACCCATCACATACTTAGAGTAACATCCACCCATGATAGCAAACTGAACTAAGTGTTCCGGTTTGGAGTCAACATTTGCTCCAACATCTAAAAGAGTTGTACGCTTTCCATCTCTTGTTGGCATAAATGTTATAAGTGCAGGACGGGCAATGCCTTTAAGACGACCAAGTCTCAAGGTTGCAAGAGTCATTGTTGCGCCACTATGTCCAGCAGAAACAACCCCGTCAGCCTCTCCATCTTTTACAAGTTCAATAGCTTTATAGATTGTACTCTCTTTGCGTTTTACTGCATCAGTAGCTGCATCACTCATAGATATCACATCATCACACTCTACTATAGAAATCTTATCTCTATAACGCTTTGGTAACAGAGGTAAAATTTCAGATTTTTTTCCTACGAGTATAGGTATGAATTTTTTCTTTTTAAGTGCTTGTATACAACCCTTTACAATTGGCTCAGGACCGAAGTCCCCGCCCATCGCATCAATAGCAATCTTTACCATTGACTATTTATACTCACCAGTAGTTGGGTTAATGTGGTGTGGTAACTTATATGTTCCATCTTCACATTTAACTGGTTTAGCTAAAGTTATTTTGTAATGCGTTCTTCTTTTTGCTGAACGAGAGTGAGACACTCTTCTCTTAGGTACTGCCATCTTTTGTTTCCTTTGTTATGTATTTTAGTTATTCTTAAATTCTCAACTTTCGTCAGAATTTTTGCAACTCTCACAAGAGTGATAGTCACTTTTGATAAGTTCCACCTCAGAGTCTAGCAACTCTTCAATTTCAACCTCACCACTGAAAGACTCAACAACATCTAATTCGATGCTATTATTATCTTCATAAATACCATCAGATATAAGAAATTTTATCTCTTCATCTACTGGCATTTTAAATTCTTCTGCACAGATATCACAAGGTTTTTCAACAAAACCACTAAGTTTTGCCTTGAGCAAAATTAATTTGCCCTCATGATACTCTAAATAACCTTTAAAAGTTATTTCATTAGACTTTACTTCAAAGTCCAATGGCGTTTTAGTAACACGCCTGAGTACTACTTTCATTATTACTCTCCTAAATGAGCCTCATTAGAGGCAGATTTAATTGATGTTACTATGAAATTTCTCTTTCTGAGAAAAAGAATGCGATTTCTATTGCTGCATTTTCAACAGAGTCACTTCCATGAACTGCATTTGCATCAATATTTTCAGCGAAGTCTGCACGGATTGTACCAGCTTCTGCTTCTTTAGGGTTAGTAGCACCCATTAAATCACGGTTAATTTGCATAGCATTTTCACCCTCTAAAACTGAAACAACAACTGGACCACTGATCATGAAATCAACTAAGTCATTGAAAAAAGGACGCTCAGCGTGAACTGCATAAAATGCTTCTGCATCACCACGAGAAAGTTGCATTTTTCTTGTAGCAGCTAATTTAAGACCATTGCTCTCAAATCTGTCTAAAATCTTGCCTATAACACCTTTAGCTACTGCATCTGGTTTAATTATTGATAGTGTTCTTTCCATCAAATCTCCTCTGAAAATATAAAATTAGAGTGGGATTATATCTAAATAAATATAGTTTTTAGTTTAAAAAAATAATTTTGTGGATTTTCTAGTAAAATTGAAGATACTTTACTCAGTTAAAATGAAGTGCACAGAGGCACTTCAAAGGGTAGAACTAGTCTACGATATTCTCTTTGTTAGAGCGTTGCTCATCAGTAACATCTTCACGGTGCTCTGGAGAGTCTCCAATAGCATCCCAAGTGATACAACCCTCAGTAGGACATGCAGTTGCACAAGCTGGTTCATCATGGTGACCAACACACTCTACACACTTGTCACCATATACATAGTAAATTTCCTCACCCGTTGGATTATCATCCTCATCAACGATTGCTTCTACTGGACACTCATCTATACATGCACCACAGTTGATACAAGTATCATTAATTAATACTGCCATTTAATTCTCCTAAATTTGTTATGAGGTAACTATACAATGAAGATTTTTAAGATTAGCTAAAAGTAGTTTGTTTTAGAAAGAATTTCAGTAAATGTAACATATCTAAGAGGGATTTAAAAAAGTGGTGAAGTTTTCACCACTTTAAAAAAGAGAAGTTTTAAGGATTAAAGTCCTAGATAAGACTTAATCTCCTCAGCTCTATCTGTTACTTCCCATGTAAAGCCATCTTCCTCACGGCCAAAATGACCATAAGCTGCTGTCTTTCTATATATAGGTTTTAATAAATCAAGTGATTCTATAATCCCCGCAGGAGAGAGATCAAAAAGTTCTTTTACACACTCTTCAATCTTATCTTCTGAAACTTTCCCAGTTGAATGTGTATCAACCATGATAGAGACAGGCTGCACAACACCTATGGCATAAGCCACTTGAATAGTTGCCTTATCACAAGCACCCGAAGCAACAAGGTTTTTTGCAACATGACGCGCAGCATAAGCAGCAGAACGGTCAACTTTGGTTGGGTCTTTTCCACTAAATGCACCACCACCATGAGGACAGCTTCCACCATAAGTATCTACTATAATCTTACGACCAGTAAGACCTGCATCACCTTGTGGACCACCGATTACAAATTTTCCAGTTGGATTGATGTGAAAAATAGTATTTTCATCCATCATATCAGCGGGAATAACTTCTCTAATGACTTCTTCAATCATGTCTTTGTGAATCTGCTCTTGAGAAATCCCATCATGATGTTGCGTTGAGATAACGACAGTCTCTACAGAAACTGGTTTGTCATCTACATATTTTACACTTATTTGTGCTTTTCCATCAGGACGAAGGTAAGGAACTATCCCCTCCTTTCGCACATATGCTAGTCTTTGTGTAAGGCGGTGTGCTAAGTGAATAGGAAGAGGCATTAAAACATCTGTCTCACGACAAGCATACCCAAACATCAAACCTTGATCACCAGCACCAATCTCGCCATCAGCTTGATCAACACCTTGATTAATATCAGGTGATTGCTCACCGATTCCATTAAGAACTGCTGCTGCTCTATGGTCAAAACCATAAGTAGCATCCGTATATCCAATCTCTTGAATAACTCTTCTTGCAATCTCTTGCATAGGGGCATACGCCGTTGTTTTCAGTTCGCCTGCAATTACACAAAAACCATTAGACACCAAAGTTTCACACGCAACGCGTGCCTTTGGGTCATGCTCAATAATATAATCCAAAATTGCATCACTGATTTGATCTGCCATCTTATCAGGGTGCCCTTCTGTTACAGACTCTGAAGTAAATATATACTCTTTCGTCATCGATTTTCCTTATTGAAGTATAGAGTCTAGCTCCATAAATCGAGCGAATTATATCCAATTTTTAGTTATAATACTTTGCAAAATTAAATTTTGAGGAAAACTCAGTTTGGATTTATTAATAGTAGAAGATGACACACTTACAGCAAAACAACTCTCTAAGCTTCTTAAAGAGGAAAAATATGATTGTGATATAGCCACTGGCTATAAACAAGCGAGTGAATTAATTGATAAAAATAGTTATGCTCTTATTTTACTTGATTGGAATTTAGGAGATGGAGATGGGCTTACTCTTTTAAAAGAGATGCGAGATTTAGATATTCAAACACCTGTTTTGATGCTCTCTGCAAACTCCGAGATAGATGATAGAGTCAAAGTTTTAGATAATGGTGCAGATGATTATCTTTGTAAACCCTACTCTTCTGTTGAGCTTTTAGCTCGTATGCGTGCCTTACTTCGCCGTGAAGGTTCACAAAAAACTTCTAAAATCACCATCCATAATGTCACACTCGATACAACTTCACGAGATGTTTTTGTAGATGATAAACAGCTCAAACTGACAACATCAGAGTTTGACCTTTTAGAACTCTTTATGAATAATCCCAACCAAATTCTCACACGCTTTCAGCTCTCTGAACATTTAACAAAAGACAACTACTCCATCAAACATAGTAACTTAGTAGATGTTCACATCAAAAACTTACGAAAAAAATTGAATAACAAAGAGTTTATACAAAATGTTCGAGGTGTTGGGTATAAAATAGTGAAATAAGTAGTTTTCTTCATATTATCTTCATTTTAATATCTTATAGTTACACAATCTAAAACCTAAAAGGATTTTAAAATGAAAAAATTATACTTTTCAAGTGTAGCAACTTCACTGCTTTTACTGCTCAGTGCTTGTGGAACATCAGGAACAACCAGTTCTGAACCACCACTTGCTCAGACACAAGCAGATACTACAGAAACTTCCACATCATCTACACAAGCTACAGCAAATAATCAAGAAGCAGACAATAACACTCATCCTTCTAATGTCAATGTAAAGTATCATAATCAAGGTCTGAGTTGTGCTAAGTGTCATGGTAGTTCTTCTCTCTACCAAGCACCACAACGCTCCGATGAAAATGAAAATGAAAATGAAAATGAAAATAATAATGATAATGGAGAGTCTGTACTCTCATTTTTGTTTGGAGATGAGGAAAATGAAGGGAGTGATACTACTTTTGACTCAGGTGTTACTATTTTTACTACAATCGATGCAGGAAATAAGGATGCAAAAAAAGCTGCCTATGGGTACTCACTTCGATTAGTCCTAGAATCAGGAGAGAGTGTAAACTATGTGAGAGCAAAGGGAACAGGAAACTTACTAAAAGAGTCTTTTAATGCGGGTATCACGAACTACACAGCCCAAGTTCTCGATGGCAATAAAAATGTTGTAAACACTTCAAAAGCAAACTCTCACACAACTGCACGCTTTGATTGTAATAGTTGTCATACGGCTTCGGGGAACAATGGAGCACCAGGAAGAGTTGTAAATTTTTCTTACACAAAAACGACAACTCCTGTTGTTTCTACTCCAACAACAGTTCAAACACCTACTACCACTACCACAAATACTCAGGTTCCAACAACGAGTACACAAACGCCTACAGCACAAGCACCTCTTTTCTCTTCTGATGTTAAGCCAGTGCTACAAAACTATTGTGCTGGATGTCATGGAGGTTCAGGGAAGTTTAGTATAACGAATTCAACAACAGTTTATAGCGGAGTCACTCCATGGATTGATACAACTAATGCAGGACAATCTCGACTCCTTCTTAAAGCAACTAATAGCATGGGGCACGCTGGAGGTAGGGTGTTTTCTACATCTTCAACAGCCTACACCACAATCAGAGATTGGATAGCTGCTGGTGGAAATAATAACTAAGGATATAAAAATGGATAGTAAAATACTCACACTTGCACTACTTGCATCACTCGCATTTTCAGGATGTGAAAGACCTCCTGCACTTGCAGATGGAGAACAGGGTTGGCACTTTCAAGGAAGAGATTGTCTTGCGTGTCATAATGTTGATTTAGGAGAAGATAAACACCTCTTTTTTGCAGGAACACTTTACAAAGATAAAAATGTTACAGATCAAGACAACATAGACAATGTCTGCGGTGGAAAATTTGTCGTAAACTTTCTTGATGGTGATTTCAACTCAGTATTTACTTCAAAAACCTATAAAGATAGTAATTCAAAGGGGTATGATGCAAAAGGAAATATTTTTGTACTCAATAGAAAAAATCCTAATCTTTCAGCAGATACATACCATGTACAGATTCTGGATGAGGCAACAAACAAAATACTTGCTGTGAGTAACTACACGCATAAGTTCAATTTAGAAGCTTATGATGCCAATAATCCAAAAAACACGGAAAATAGAATTTCATGCAATAGTTGCCATAGTAGTACGAACGGCTTTACTGCCCCTCTCTATGTACAAGCTAATAAAAACTTATGTAAATAAAGGAAAAGAAAAATGAAAAAAATATTACTCATATTACTTATAACACTAGAATTATTCGCAGCACCAAGTGTTGGAGACAAAGCAGTTTCATTCACACTGCCAAATCTTTATAACCTACATCATAAAACATCGATGCAGTCACTCAAAGGAAAAGTAGTTTTACTCAATCTATGGGCGAGTTGGTGTAATGGGTGTCAAGAAGAGATGCCAAAGTTTGTAGCACTCCAAAGAGAATTCTCAAAAGAGAAGTTTCAAATAGTGCTATCAAGTATAGACTCAGATCCTAGTAATGCCATTGATTTTTTACAAGATGTAGATGCTTCAAAGCGGTTAACAGCACTCTATGATGCAGATAAACAATTGCCTAAAGCCTACCAATGTGTAGGAATGCCCTCCTCTTTTCTTATCTCTAAAGAGGGAAAAATTGTAAAAGTCTATGTAGGTAGTCTCGATGATGCAAAGATGCAAGAGCTCAAAAAGAGCGTACTAAAACTTATAGGAAAATAGCCATGAAAAGTTTACTACTACTAACACTTTTACTTTTTGTAAGTGCCTGTTCAGAGCATCTTGCGCGTGTTATGCCCTATGAAAAAGAGTATTTTGCAGAAGATAAAATGAGTCTCTCTCCTATAGCCGAGAGATCAGAACAAGAGGGGCATATCTTTCTTATCCGTGAAGCAAGTGCGGGTGGAGAGAGCTCTTTTCAAGGAGGTTGCGGATGTCGTTAAAGCAGATATTTTATTCACTATTTTCCCTTCTTTTACTTGAGGCAACTTCCCTTGCATCAAACCTAAAAGATAGTATGAGTTTTGGAGTGAACACTTATGTTGACAATGCAGATGTGCAAGTCTACTCACCAACTGTTTCACTCTTTAAGAGAGTCTCCACTCACTGGATGCTTGGGTTTAAGATGCGTATCGATGCGATTACTGCTGCGAGTATTTTAAATGGTGCGAATGCTGGACATACAGATATTGTAACAGGGGCATCAAGAAAAGAGGATAATCCTTTTGATGATGTTCGTTATGCGCCAACCGTGATGGCTACCTATGATGATAGTGATAATACACTTACATTTGGTGGATACTACTCAAAAGAAGCAGATTACGAAGGAAAATCATTTTTTGTAAACTATGTAAGACAACTCAACCAACAAAACACTGCCCTTGGTCTAGGTGTCTCACAATCTTTCGATAAATGGAACCCAGTTTTTGATAGAGCCTTACCAAAAGATAATAGAAATGAGACAAAAATCGACTTCTCTATAAACCAACTCATTACCCCAGAGTTCTCGATGCAGGCTGTTTACTCCTATATGTACTCACAAGGATTTTTATCTTCACCCTACCACTATGTACTGCAAGATGATATCGCTAAGTTTGAGAACTATCCTGATAAAAGAACGGGGCATGCTTTTGCACTCAAAGGTGTTTATCTTTTAAACAAAGAGAATGCTATGAACTTCTCCTATAGATACTATATGGATGATTGGGATATGAAATCACACACTGCATCGATAGAAGAGTTACACGATTTTTCAAATAAGCTTACATCAGGTTTACGATTAAGATACTACTCTCAGAGTGCATCAAACTTTATTCAACCTATAGGAAATTATAACTTAACTGATAACTATTTTGCAACTGATTATAAGATGAGTGCCTTTGATTCCTATACTGTTGGAATACCACTTATCTATAAAGTGTCACATGGGAATAAACTAACAGGAAGTATAGACTACTACCAAACGACTAAAAATGATTTTATCAAAACTTGGTATGGAGTAGATAGTCTTTCTGCTGTTTTTACAACACTTACATATGAGTTTAAATACTAAGATGAGCCTCTTTATAAATGGGCTGAGAGCCAAAGTGATGAGTACAGAACTTATCATCGAGGCGAATGTTTCAAAGAAAATTCTCTTTGAAGCCTTGGAGTTAGTCAAAGCTTTTGAAGAAAAATACTCTGCCTATAAAGAGGATTCCCTTTTGAGTCAAATAAATCGTGCTTCAGGAGAGAGTGCTATAGAGTGCTCTTTAGAAGATATGGAAATATTTTCTCACTCACTTGAGATAGCAAAACGCTCCAATGGTCTTTTTGATCCTACTATTGGTGCGCTTACGCAGGGGAGTTATGGCTTTGGAACAAAGGAGGCAAAACTTCCTTCTCAAGCTGAACTGACAAAGAAAAAAGCGCTTGTAAACTATAAAGAGTGCATCATAGATGAGAGTAGTATCTTTTTGCAACAAAAAGGTATGCGTCTTGATTTAGGTGGTATAGGCAAGGGTTATATTGGCGATAAGATTATGGAGTTTTTAATAGCAAAAGGTGCTACAAAAGTGCTGTTGAGTGTTGGTGGTGAGATATGTAGTTATGGCAAAAAGTATAACATTGCACTCCAAAACCCTTTTGAAGATAAAAATATCGCTATCATTAAAACATCAAAAAAGATGCTCTCTGTCTCTACAAGTGGAGATTATGAACGCTTTATAGGTTCAAAAGAGAACCACCACATACTTGACAACACTTCAGCGAAACCAAATCATTTTCATAGTAGCATAACTATTCTCAAAGATGGTCTCTATGGAGCTACTCTTGATGCAGTTGCGACTATTGCCTTTAACTCAAAGCAAGAAGATTTACACGCCTTAGCGAAAAGGTTTGAAGTAGCAATTATTGCTATCTCACCAAAAAAAAGTATACAAATTGAAAATTTCTCAGGACTCTCGATTGAGAGTTTTGAGATATTTTCATTTTAGAAATAAAGGGAAGGAGTTCTATTTATGTTTAGAAATTTATTTTTTATTTTCTTACTACTTCTACCACTCTTTGCCAATGAGAGTGAAGATGAGAGTAGTTTTTATGAGCTAGGAAATGGTTTACAGCTAGGTAATTTACCACTCTATATAGGAGGATATGCATCACTTGACTATAAGAAAAGTGATGATGCTTCTCGATATAGAGTAGATGATATAGCCCTTATGAGCTATGGTAACTACGACAAGTTCTCTTATATGGCGGAGTTTGAATTTAAAGAGTTTTATACATTCACACAGAATGATGACAAGCCAAATACTACAGAGAAAAATACAAAACTCCACACGGAGAGACTCTATCTTGAGTACAACATTAACGAAAATTATATCTTGCGTTTTGGAAAGTATAACACCCCAATAGGCTACTGGAATATGCTTCCCGTCAATGTCTTACGAGACACGAGTTCTAATCCAATGAGTACAGAACTTCTTTTTCCAAAATTTATTACAGGTGCAGCAGCAAGTTACACTTCATATGGCGATAGTGATATAGTAGTAGATGTACTTTTACAACAAAATGATGCTATTGATGACTCGTATAATAACTATAAAATGGACTCTCATTATGGAGTAGGTGTAACTTACACCAAAGATGACTTAAGTCTCAAACTCAACCTTGGAAATTTTCATAATATAGAAGATAAAAAAAGATACTCTTATGCTATGATAAGTGCAAAATATACAACTCAGAGCATAGATATTTCAGGAGAATTAGGAACACAAAAATCAGAGGGAGAGTTTACGACAAAGTATGCAGGGTATCTACAGAGTGTTTATAATTTTAGCGATCAACACCTTGGTATTATTCGATTAGAATCTTACGATGACAAGAAAAACAATGAACAAGACAATATAGCCATTGTCGGTTACACCTATAGACCACTCTACCCGGTAGCCTTAAAAGCAGAGTATCAACTCCACTCCTTGCATACAAATAATCAATTTTTATGCTCCTTTTCGGTGATGTTTTAGATGAAAAAGTTTCCTATTATTTTACTATTGCTCTTTCATCCTCTGCTCTTTTCAAAAGAGTATGCAATCATCTCAAACAAAAATATAAACAATCTCACACGCGGTGAGATAAAAGCAATATATCTTCAAAAAATAAACTTCTTCAATAACCTAAAAATGGTGCCACTCAACCTCTCTGCAAAAAACAAAATACGAACAAGCTTTGAGAAAAAAGTATTGAAGATGAATATTAACAGACTTAAATCCTACTGGATAAAACAACACTACCTCGGTCACCGTCCTCCTATAACTATGAAGTCACAAAAAAGTGTACAGAAGTTTATAACAAATGTAGATGGTGCGATAGGCTATGTTGAGATAAAAAACCTACAAAATGGTATGAATATACTATACAAATGGAGCGACTAATGGCAACTGTACTACTATGTGATGACGAACTGATGAATAGAAAGGTAGCTTCTAAGATTTTAAAAAAAGAGGGTTTTGATGTTATTGAAGCTAAGGATGGTCTTGAGGCTATTGAAGTTTTAAAAGAACACTCTGTAGAGCTTATTCTTATGGATCTTATGATGCCAAATATGGATGGGTATGAAGCTACTAAAATCATAAAGACTGATGAAAGAACTGCCACTATTCCACTTATAATCATCTCTGCACTCTCTGATAGAGCAGCGATTACAAAGGGCTTAGAACTTGGGGCTAATGAGTATATTTCCAAACCCTTTGATATAACGGAGTTTCGCCTTCGTGTAAAAAACAGTGTAGATATGGGAAGACTACAAAATGAAAAAAGTGAGAAAGAACTTCTAGAGATTCTCGCAAAAACAGCAGAGTTTAGAGACAATGAAACCTCCACACATACCGTTCGAGTGGGTGAGATGGCAGCACTTTTAGCCAAAGCCTTTGGATGGAGCGAGGAGCGAGTAGAGCTGATGCGCCTTGCTGCACCTATGCATGATATAGGAAAAGTAGGAATACCCGATGCCGTTTTACTCAAAAGAGGTAAACTTGACACTGAAGAGTTTGAGATTATGAAGACACATGCCTCTATTGGATATACTCTCTTAAGTGAAAAAAGGTCACCCCTCTTACAACTTGCAGCAGAAATAGCCCTTACCCATCATGAAAAATATGATGGCAGTGGTTATCCAAATGCTTTAGCAGGAGAGACAATAGCCCTCAGTGGTGCTATTGTCGCTGTTGTAGATGTTTTTGATGCACTTTTAAGTGAGCGACCCTACAAAAAAGCTTTCTCCTTAGAAAAAACTCTTGATATCATTAACTCTGATATAGGGACACATTTTCATCCAGAGGTTGTAGCACTCTTTATGCAAAACATAGAAGAGATGCTAGAGATAAGAGCAAAGCTCTCAAATGATTAAATTTTTCACACGCTCTCTTAAAAACAGGCTTCTTTTAAGTTTTTTAATCATTGGTCTTTTGCCTTTTATACTTCTTTTAGCCTACACTTTTTTACTCAGTGAAAGACAAATAGTGGAAAAAACACTCGATGAACAGTTCTCTCGTGCGGGTATAATGCTCAACCTTATAGATAATCACCTCCAAACCCTACAAAAAGATGCTTCCTTTGTTGCATCACTTGATATGATGGATGATATACTCGCTGATGACATCGACAAAAGAATTTCAAGACTCCTCACGAAAAAGGCGCTCGATTATGATGCAGATGTGAGTATGTCTGTTGTAAACAATGGTATGCAAATTATTGCATCATCTCAAAAAAACCTTTTACTTAAGCCTTTTTCTTTAAGTGCTGCACTTCATGCAAAACAGGGCAAGTTTATCTTAAACGAGAGTATCTACTTCTACTCACAGATTTATGCTTCCTTTGATGCACAAAAGAGTATAGGCTACTTAATCTTAGAGTACAATCTCAACAATCTCAAAACCTATCTCACGAAGCAAGAGGGAATCCATACCTATCTTGAAAATCCAAAAACATCCCTACGCATTGGAGATAGTGTAAAACTTCACTTTTCACCCAAGCATATAAAAGGGAGTGCCATCACAGATGCGCATCAGATAGTCTATCTTAAAAGTCAGAAGATGCTGCCTGATTTTTACCTTGTCTATGCACTCAACAAAGATATAGCACTGAAATTTTTATATGAGTTTATAAAATTTATGCTTTATATTTCAGTTTTTATTCTTCTACTTATTATCTTTATTGCCCTAAAATACTCCAAGGGTATATTTCAACCCATAGAGAAACTCACCCAAGCAACACGAGAGATTACAAAAAATCAGGATTACTCTTTATCACTAGAAGTAGACTCACAAGATGAGATAGCGACACTTACATACTCATTTAACGATATGATTCATACAACCTCTACTGCTTTGGAGAGTTTAGAGGAGGAGAACAGACTCCGTTTAAAGCGATTTGTACAACTTATAGAGGTGTTTAATACTATCATCTTAACCCAGAGTGAAGAGGAGTGTATAGAGGTCTCTATGAGAGAGATTAAAAAACTAACACAAAGAGATGATTTAGAGTTTCACACAAGACAAGAGCCAAACTCTATAGATATTTATGTAACAGATTTTGAAAAAAATGAGAAGAGTTACTTTGGTTCCATCTCACTCTCCCTAGAAAATATAGAAGATAAAAATGAGAGAGATTTTTATAACTCTATAGCAAGTATGATAACCCTACAACTCGATAGAATAGGACTTATCAGTAGAACAATGGCTGCATCAAAAGCAAAATCTGCCTTTATCTCAAATATGTCACATGAACTCAGAACTCCACTTAATGCTATCATAGGATTTTCTCAGTTTCTTATTACTTATGAAGACCTCACTGATGATCAACAAGATACAGTAGGAAACATAGAGTCTTCAGCACAATATCTTTTAAGCATGATAAATGAAATCTTAGACATTGCTAAGATAGAAGCTGGAAAGATGGAAGCACATATTGAAGAGGTAAATATAAAAGCGATTATCAATGCGACCTTTACTATGCTTGAACCCCTTGCAAATGACAAAAACTTAGCCTTTGAACTTGTCACAAAAAACTTACAAGACGAGATTTTTAAAACTGACCCTAAAATGTTCCAACAAATCACGCTAAATCTCCTCTCAAACGCCATAAAGTTTACAGAAAAAGGTTTTGTAAAACTAGAGATTTATGATGATGCACAAAACTTGTATGTAAAAGTAAGCGATAGTGGTATAGGAATTTCTCAAGAAGATATAGAGAGACTCTTTAGTGATTTTACCCAAGTTGAAAGTGTGATGCAGAAAAAACATAAGGGTACAGGATTAGGTCTCTCACTCTCCAAAAAAATGGCACATATCCTCGGTGGAGATGTAACACTTAAGAGTCAAGGAGTTGGAGAGGGAAGTAGCTCTTTTTTTATTTTAAAAAAGTCTCTGCTTCTTTGAATTTTTATTATCTTTCTTAGTATTGAAATGCTATAATGTGGTGAATTTTAAGATGAAATTAAAAAAATTGGGGAAAATAAATGATAAAATTAATTTTTCTTTTTGGACTTTTAAGTGTTACTCTCTATGCAGAGAGTATAGATGATTTACTAGGGATGATACAAAAGAAGAGTGATCTTTCAGAGAAGACAAAACTTGCAAATAGTGGGGTCTCTTTTGTATGGACTCGTGATGATTTAGATAGAATGCAGATCACAAATCTCAAGCAGATTTTAAAAACTGTCTATCCATTTGGGTATAGTGAAAATAGATATGGACTTGTTGACCCTCTTACATATAATGCCAATCAACCTTTTTTAAGCTCTACTATTCGTCTTTATATCGACAACCAAGAGATAACGACAGGACTCTATGGAAGTGGTGTTTTTCTTATGGGTGATGCAAACATTGACTGGGCTGATCATGTTGAGATATATACCCAAAATCCAACATACGAATATGCTACGGAATCAACCATAGTCCTTATAAAACTCTATACAAAAAGTGTAGCCAAAGATGAAGGAAGTATGCTGAAAATTGCAGGTGGAAGTTATGGAGCATCCACTTTAGATGGCTACAGTGCTGGTTATATATATGATTGGTCCTATTTTGTATTTGGACTCGCTTCAAATGATAAGAGAGAAAAATATCATAGTCATGCGACCGAGTTATCACGAGACAAAAAGGTAAATAGTGTCGTAGCAACTCTACATAAAAACAACACGAATATACTCTTAAACGCATTCACACAAGATAGAGATGGATTTATGAATGCAAGTTTAGATGCTACCCCTGAAAAATCAAAACTCTATGCAAAGTATCTACACCTCGGTATCGACTCAAAGATAGAAAACTTCTCTTATCTTTTTACTGCGAGTTATGCAAAATCAAAAGCAGATATGATAGATGATGTAACACCTATCTCCTCCCCACCATATTATGGAATGTTTCCAATCAAATCTACACAGACATATACCCACTCTTATGTTCTAACAGGTGAACTAAAATACAAATACCATAAGGAGAACAATACTCTTTTAACTGGTCTAAAATATAGAGCTAAAAGAGCCAAATGGGATAAAGCACTCCTCAATGATGTCAACATGGCAGATAATGATCATAAACGACAGCAAGATATAGCAACTGCCTATATGGAAAATCAATATGCACTACAAAAAAATTCTATCTTTACTGTAGGTCTGGAGTATCAACGAGTAGAAAATAGAGATACAGTACAAAATGACAATTTTTTTATGTATAGAGTAGGACATACCTATACAACAGAGAAGTGGACATTCAAAACTTTTTACTCACATACACTCTCTACATTAGAACCCTACCTTGTTAAATCATCTACTTTTGTAGCATACCCTTTCTCTTACTATAAACCTTCACAAAATGATACATTTGTAGAAAATGTTTTATATGAAGAGCAAAATAATAAGTATGAGTTGATAGTTGATTATACGCAGGGAAAAGATTTTTACATTCCTTTAGATTCTGGAAAAGTTATCAACTATGACAAGATATTGAAAATGGGTGGTGTTGAACTATTTTGGACACACTCTTATCATAATTTTGACAAACTCTTTGTAGAGGGAGCTTATAGAGCAATACAGAATACTCCTGCACAATATTTTAGTAGTTATAAACAGTATAGAGCAATTATTAGAAATATCAATAGTTTTGAAAAATTTGATATTTTTAATGAGTTAGTTTATAATAGAAACAGTATCTTAAATGAAAACTTTTTCAATTATAGTACAGGAGTACAGTATAATTATAATGATAGTTTTATTTTCGCCATAAAAGGATTAAATCTTTTTGATAATGTAAGACCAAGTACTTACACACGAATAAACCCTGCTTCATTCCAAACAGAAGAAGATCTCAACATCTCACCTATAGATAGAGAGATACAAATCAGTGCAAAGTGGATTTTCTAATGAAACTTTTGTTTGTACTTTTGATATTTTTTATCTCTGTTCATGCAGATGTATATACACAAAAGTTGTATGAAACTATTTTGGGTTCTATTTTTAAGGAGAGACCGATTCCTATCTTTGTTAGTGGAGAGGCAAAGGCTACCCTAGAAAAGAGTACACTATTTTATATAGTTAAGAATTGTCAAGAGAGCAGTGTAGCAGTTGTTGGTGATGATTTTACTCCAAAACAGGAGTGTAAAAACATACCAATATTTGCAACAACACATAGAAGTTATATGCGTATAGAAGATGCTTTTGGAGCATTTTACTGGAGAAAAGGGCGACCACAAATTTATTTTAGAAAGAGAGGGCTTAAGATGTTTCATCTAAATTTACCTCTTGATTTACAAAGGTTTATAGATGAAAAATAAGAGTTTTTTTACGAAGAGTTTTTATATTTTTTATGTGACTTTTATTCTTCTTATTGTGGGTGCTTTTTATATTTTTAGAACATTTGACAATACAAGTAGTGACATAGAGAAGCTAACACTCCAATCTAATATTGTATATATCAGTAATATTGCAAATAATATTGCTGCGTTAATAAATAAAAAAACAGATATGCAACTCATGAACACTCTACAAAAGAGTAAAGCATTACGGGAGAGTTTGCAAGAAAATTTAGAGCTGTTTAGAACGAAACGATATAGATATATTTATGTAGTGCAAAAAATACCAAGAACAGAGGATTTTCGTTTTTTACTTGATGGAGCAAAAAAAGAGAAGAGTGAATTTTTGGAGATTTTTCAACCTTTAAATCTTCAAAAGTGGCTAGGGGTGTATAAAACCAAAGAGCCATGCTACTTTAGACATAACGATATTAAGAATTTATGGCTGACATATCTGCAACCTATTGTCCAACATAATCAAGTTGTTGCAATTATTGCCATTGATTTTTCACTGCATGAGTATAACTATATGCATCATGAACTCTCTGAGTTATCTTCAAGTGTAAAAGTTTTTATGAGTCTGTTACTTTTTATTTTTATTCTTGTCCTAATTCTTGCATTTATAGATAAAAAACGGGTCTATTTACTTCAAAAACAGGCAAAAGAGATTCAACATTTTAACACTACTCTACAAAATAAAATAGATGAAGAAGTAGAAAAAAACAGAGAAAAAGATAAAAAGATTTTAGAACAGTCGCGTTTAGCACAGATGGGAGAGATGCTAGGAATGATTGCACATCAATGGCGCCAACCTATCAATGCTATTAGCGCTACAAGTATCACTATAAATATGCAAGCACAGATGGATATATTAGATGCCAAAAGTGCCATATCTCTTGCAGAAAAAATAGAAGAGTTAACACAACATCTCAGCAAAACCATTGATGATTTTAGAGATTTCTTCAAACCAACAAAAGAGCAACAAAACATAACTTATGCTGATTTACTTGCATCTACACTCGATATTGTCGGAGTATCAATCCAAAATAAAAATATTACCATAACAACAGATATAAAGAGCGATGTAGTTTTTCATACTTATGTTAATGAGTTAAAGCAGGTGCTGTTAAATCTTATAAAAAACGCAGAAGATGTGCTAGAGGAAAAGAAAATCACAAATGCTTTTATTAAAATCGAAGCGATAGAGAACCGTCTAATAGTTCGTGATAATGGAGGTGGTATTCCTGAAGATATTATTGAAAAAGTTTTTGACCCCTACTTCTCAACTAAAACACTCAACGGAACAGGTCTTGGACTCTATATGAGTAAGACAATTATTGAAAATCACTGTAATGGAACACTCAGTGTAACAAACGATGCAGATGGTGCAGTTTTTTGTATTGTCCTACCACAGACATAAGAATATACAAGTATGAACCAACAACTTACTCTTTTCTATTTTACATTTCAAATCTCTTTCAATCTCCACACAATCTCCACACAAAATGTAGCTATAATTTATTCAAATTTTTAATAAAGGCTACAATTTTATGAACACCAAAATATTAATACCTATATTTCTCTCTTTTTTACTCTTAAGCTGTGCGAGTGGAACACAAAAAAGTAGTGATTTAAATCAGACTACCGAACCTCAACTCAGTGAAGAAGAAATTTTTGAACTAGATAAAGAGCCAATAACATCAACAAAACTACCATCGCTACATATCTTGCCTAGAATGAGTGATGAAGATGGAAATAGTGATGATACTGCAGCTACATATACTCTTAGAGCAAATGAAGATGTAAATGTTACGATTGAATCTGCTCAGGGGAGTTGGATAACACCTATGTGGCGTTACAACAACTCACCACTTCCTCTTGTAATTCGTGCAAATCGTGGGGATACTATGCATCTTATTTTTCAAAATAGACTGAGTTCAGATTCGACTATACACTCACATGGGTTTAAAATACCCGCAGATATGGATGGTGGACCAGACTATCCTGTTGCTCCTGATGCAAATAAAACATACACTTTTACTATGAATCAACCAGCAGCCCCACTTTGGTTTCATCCTCACCCTGATATGCAGACAGGAAAGCAGGTCTATATGGGTCTTGCAGGTGTTTTTATCTTAGAAGATAACATTACTAAAACACTAGAAAAAAACAATCAGCTACCATCGGGGAACAAAGATACTGTTTTACTTGTGCAAGATAGACGCTTTGGTGAAGAGATAAACGGGGTAAAAGAGTTACTCTATATGAATGAAGAGGATGATATCTTAGGTATGAGAGGAAATACTATCTTAGTCAATGGTTCTGTCACTCCAAAACAAGAGGTAAGCAATACTAAGCATAGGTACAGACTCTATAATGTCAGTAATGCACGAAATTATGACTTTGCATTGAGTGATGAGAGTAACTTTACTATTGTTGGCAGTGATGGAGGGCTTCTTAAAAAACCAGTAGAAGTGAATCATATATTATTAGGTGCTGCCGAGCGTGTTGAGATTATTATAGATTTTTCAAAGTATTTAATAGGTGAAAAACTTTTGTTAATTTCTAAACCTATTACAGGTAGGATGAGTACAACAACGGGAAGTTTTGATTTGCCTATTATGCGTTTTGATATAAACAAAGAGGAGAAAGAAGAGATACACCTCTACTCTGAACTACCAGATGATGCAGAGATTTCAAAAAGACTTGACCCTTTACAAGCAAATAACAGAGGTAATGAAAGAGACTTTATTTTATCTATGGGAATGATGTTTAATCAAAAAGGAGAACTTCAAACTACTTTTTCCATAAATGGAAAAGTATTTAAACCAAATAGAGTAGATGAATTTTTAGGTTCAAATGTAACAGAAATCTGGAAAATAAGAAATGATTCTCATATGGCACACCCTTTTCATGCACATGCTACACAGTATCAAGTTTTAGACCGTAATGGCATACCAGCCTCAGGTGCAGACTTAGGATGGAAAGATACTTTTTTAATCCAACCAGGTGAGACAGTTCGTATTATAGGGAAGTTTGAAGATGTAAATAAAGGAGATTATATGTATCATTGTCATATTTTAGAACATGAGGATGCAGGAATGATGGGGTATTTTAGAGTAGGTCCGACAGGTCATATTGATAGTCTATTATTTTAAAAAAATAAGCTCATAATACAGATAGCCACTAACAAGCACTAAAAAAGTAATCGTGGGGAGAGCATAACTCCAAACAGATACTTTTTGAGTGAAGTCTATAAACTCTATCTCACCAAAATCTCTTAAAAACTGATTTGATTGATGCAGTAAAGGAAGCATCTTTTCATTAAAAGCACCATCCTCTTTCATAATAGGCGTCTCAAGTAAAGTTCCCAGTTCTAAAGCAAAGGCAATATGTTTTTGAATAAGAAACTGCTGTTTATCACTGTACTTATTAAAATCATCTCCGATTTGCGCTATGATGTGATTTGTCTGCTTATTTAACTGATTGACCGCTATGGAAAATCTGTTGATAAGTAAAATAGTATTTTCTATAAGTCTTGCTAATTCTCTAAAATTTTTGATGATTTTATCTATACTTGTAGCGTATTCTATAGCCTCTTCAAACCTTTTATCTACCTCTTCCCTCTCATCGGCATAGTTAAACTTCCCTTTCCAGATAAGATAAGAAACAGCAGGAACAAGTGCTATACCACCTAAAACAGTCGCGCCAAGAGCTACCCCTCCCCCACCAACACTCAAAACGCCTCCACCAAGCCAAGCAAGAGTAGCATTACTTGCAGCTGCTCCTGAGACACTACTTATAAGGGTTCCTGTTGAAGCCGTTCCAAATGCAGCAACTGCTGCGTAGAGCGCTCCAGCACTTGCTACACCACTCCCCACTGCTCCCGTAGTTTTTGCAAGTAACTTTTTTAATGATATTACAGAGATTGCCATAGAATCAAACTCTTTTTTTGAAAAACTAAAATCCTCTTCATGCGAGTTACTAGAGAGACCTCCATCAAAGGGAAGATTTTCTATCTTACTCATAAGTGCTGTAAACTCTGAGATAGTAGTCTCTAGTATCTCTACCTTTACCTTTCCAAGCGCTTCAAGTTTTTTGTTTAGCTCTTCTCGAATGGGGTCAATTTTTTTGTTACTCTCTGCTATAACCGACTCTATCTCTTCATTTTTCTCTCGAATATATTGAATATCTCGCGGTAATTTCACGACACCACTAACAAGACTGCTTACACTCTCTCCAAAGTTTTTTAAATTCTCTTTTAAATTCACGATTTTTTTCCAAATCTATCTTTTATATACTGTAAAAATATTTTCACCATATGTTTATAAGAACCTATAGAACCATCAC
>JALSUU010000124.1 GCA_027071075.1 Sulfurimonas sp.
TCACTATTTACCTTTTTAGCGATATGCCCATCTGTTGTTGTACCTATAACACCTTTTTTCTTGATAGGTGTCCCCATAAACATCATAGAAGAGACACTCCAATGATCTTTACCATTTCCATCATTATACTTTGGTGTACGACCAAACTCACTTCCTATGATAAAGACTACTCTATCTGCTATACCCTGTTTCTTTGCATCTTCTTTGAGTAGTTCTACACCTTTAAGTAAACGAGCAACTCTTGGAAGATGGTTATTATCATGGTTTCCATGCGTATCAAACCCACCAATATTGATATTGACACTTGTTGTAAGTCCTGCCCTATATCCTGCCATGGCAAATCTTCCCTGTGCAAAAACATCATTGCGTTTGTACTCATGTGTATCTATATCATCTGGTATATACTCTACAAGTTTCGCTAACTCGTTTGAACCTGTATGTGCTAAATTATACTGCTCTGCCAAAGCTTTAATAGAAGCGAGTTTTTCTGCATTTATGATTCGTTTAGTTCGCTCTTCCCTTGCAGCTAAGATTCTAGATAAAACAGATGGGTGTTTATAGTTTATGGTTTCACCCTCTTTTGTCTCTCCCTCTTTATTTACAAAAGCGAGTTCATTCATAGCATTCATATTACTCAGTCTTGTTCCTGCGACTACACCATCTGTCTCATCATACCCACCTGCTGTGATAAATGAGAGTGGGGCTGAGGGCATTTTTATACCTGCTATAAGTGCTGAGAGTGCAGGATAGCCCTCTGCAAGTTTACCACTCATCATATATCTACTGCCACTTGCATGCCCATTTGTTTGGGTATCTATACCATTAATGACAAGTAAATCATCTGCATTATTTTCAAAAAAATCTGAAAAATTATACTCTTTAATACCATCATTTGCAGAAAGTGGAGCATACTTCATACCCTTTGAATTTGTAGCAATTTCACTTTTTTTATAGCTTTTATTGACTGGGAAACTCTCCATAACCATATTGCCATTTCCATCATCAACTTCTTTATAGCCTTTTGGATCACAAAAAGAGGTTGGATCCCAGCCTCCACTCGCTTGAATAAAAATCCATAGAGGTCCAGTATATGTGTTTGACTCCGCATTTGCTTGAAGTGGTAGGAGTAGAGCAGCCGTTATTACCGATGTATATTTCAAAAAATCTCTTCTTAACATAATATTCTCCTTATTTTCCACTAGTTTCGTATAAAAATTTAAAATCACTTAAAAGGTAAGTGATAACAGCACTCCATGCTCTTATGACATAGTTATCATCATAGACTATCTCATCTTGCACATGCCCTTCATCACTGAGTCGCTTATAAGTAAGTGGATTGTAGTACATTCTACACTCATAGAGTAGGGTTCTCTCTTCATCTCCATTATATACTCTCTCTTTCCCTTCTATATAAGTGTCATAGAAAAGTTTATAAGTAGCCTCAATCTCTGCATCATCAAGTGCTAAATCTTCACCGAGTATATGTTTGTGCAGGTATTGAATGTTTTTCTTAATATCTGCGATAGATCCTTCTGTGATTGGCTCTTGTGTTTGTGTCACATAGGGAAAAAGTTTTCTCTCTTTCATCGGAAAGTAAAAATCTCTTGTCGTTGGAAAACAGGACATTTGAATCGCCATACGCAGTTGAATATTAGCCATAACACCATTAAGTTCATCGACCCGTTTTGTGATACTTCCCGAGTTGATACCACCATAAAGCGTTTTATAGTTGTCATCTCTAAGGAGTCGATGATTTGAACTATTATTGTTATCTTTTTGAGAATATGGTTTCATATATCTGCTCCAGTAGTAACCCATAGTGTCATAGATTTTTTTATTGAGCTCTTCTGGAGTAATAAGATTTGCTTGACCGAAGTTTTTTGCAAGGATTTCATTGTTTATATTGAGACTATTCGCTCTGTAGAGCGGTGACTTTATAATCTCTTTAATGATTACTTTCGCATTCATATTAGAAGCTTGAAACTTCTTTTTAATCTCCTCTAAAATATCATTTTCAAAAGTGTAAGCTTCTAAGGCTTCTTTATAATTTGCATCATCTTTTTGTGGTTTTTTAAGTGCATCACGACCAAGAAGTGCCTTGTAAAACATCTTAACACTTGCCATAGAAAATCTATCATCTTGTGTTATCTCTTTTGCAAGCCACTGAAGCATACTATTCGCTTCAGCAGTAGGTACTTTTTTCTCTATAGATATACCAGGTTCTTGTGAAAAAGGGGCTAAATCAACTCTCCATCCCGGTCGATATCTTCCTCTGTTATCCCAGTTACTAAAAGCTCCTGCAATCGGCTCCATTACATTATGACAGACAGTACAGTTTGGATTTGTCCATGTTGCAGAATTGCCTATGACATCGACTGCATCAATAGGGCGGTTTGCTAAGGCTAAAATATCTGTATCTAAGAAAAAGAGTTGTGTTTTTGCTGAACGGTGTCTATCAAGATTTGTATTTGTTGATGGAAATCTATTGAGATAAGTGATAGTTGTTAAAACCCCTGCATGGGGTATGCCATCAATTTTTGCCTCTTTGAGTGCATCAACTGGATACTTTGCTTCTATCTCATCAATAGTTAAATTTAAATCTGCATTATTAAAAGTAAAGCCATCAATATTTATTCCGTATGTTCTTGCGGAGTAGGGATTTACTAAAAGGTAGTCAGCAGTCAAAATCTCACTAAATGGGCGATTGTTTTTGATAACATGTAGCATAAGATTAATAGGCTCTCTTGCTATAGCAGCATTTACATTCGAGTATATTCTTTGTCTTTCAGAGTTGTTAAACATATTTGGTTTATCTTCTTTTGTGCCTGTAGCATACTCTTCATACCACTGTTTATGAGGAAAATCATCACTGTTTAAAAGGTTTTCCGCATTTCTATAGGGCTTATAGAAGTCTGTAAGTAAAAAATCATTAAACTTTAGAGCAAGCCAGTCATAAAAATAATCACTTTTCATATACTCATCTAGCTTGGTGTCAAGAGTACTCTCTGAAGTAGTTGTAGCAAGAGCATTATCACTAGGTGCGGAGCCGGTGAGTTTAAAAGCAGCACTCCTAAGGGTTGCACTTGGAGAGCTTAAAGTATAGGCATCATTCTTAATTGTATCAATCGCCACCTCTTTAAAACACTGCTTCTCTCCACTAAGATAGAGCATAAAAGTATTCATTATCTCTTCAGAAGCAGAGTTCATAGCTACACCTCCAGTATGTGGAGTTCTATTTGTTCCTTTTTCTATGATAAGTGTATCTGTTAGGTCTAGAAAATTTTTGAGGGTTTCAAAATTTGTATCTTTATTCTCTTGTAGCGGTGCATCAAAGATAAGCCTTGTAGATTCCGCTTGCCCTCCGCTCGAGTGACATGAGATACAGCTGCTAAGCGTGTTTGAAACGGAGTTGTTAAAGTACTCTTTGGCACAAGTCTCAGAGCTTTTTTCTATTTTTTGTACTTTTGTAGTCTCATCTGCTGTTTTACTACTACAACTTGCTAGTAAAAGAACACTAACAAGTAAACTTATACTAAGTGTGGTTTTTTTTCTCATAATACTCTCCATATAAACAACATTACTATCTATAATCTTTAAAATAAAAGTTGCAATGTCGCAGTTTATGATAGATAAAGAAAAGGGAAATGTTTAAATACATAGGCAGTCTGGCGATCTTTTAACAAAAGACCCATAACTTTCCGTACTTGCTTCGCAACAAGATTGGCTTTTTCTATATTTATCTTGGACAAAGTATATCATAATAATATAAGATTTTCAAATATATGTAAATCTTTTTGTTCTATTTATAATGACAAAAGTATAAATAAGCTAGAATAAGACAATTATATTTTTCAAGGATATCTATGTTTGAAGTAGTTATTGGGCTTGAGGTCCATGTTCAGTTAAACACAAAAACGAAACTTTTTTGCTCGTGTCCAACGAGTTTTAACCATAAACAAAACACAAATACTTGTCCAACTTGTTTAGCACTTCCAGGTGCTTTGCCTGTGCTTAATAAAGAAGTTATGCATAAGTCTATTATGCTTGGGACTGCCATTGATGCAACTATTAATAAAAACTCATACTTTGATAGAAAGTCATATTTTTATCCTGACTCTCCATCTGCATATCAAATTACACAACTCTATACACCAATTGTAGAGCATGGAACACTCACTATAAACTTTGAAGATGGTAGCGAGAAAACTATTCGTATAAATCGTGCACATATTGAGGCTGATGCTGGAAAAAACATTCATGATGGTGATATCTCAAAGGTTGATTTAAATCGTGCGGGAACTCCTCTTTTGGAGATAGTCTCAGAGCCTGATATGCGAAGTGCTGAAGAGGCAATACTTTATCTTAAAAAACTACACTCTATTATTCGTTATTTAGGTATTGGTGATGCAAATATGCAAGAGGGTTCCTTTCGTGTGGATGTAAATGTTTCTATCCGTCCAAAGGGTGATGAAAAACTTTATACGCGTGTGGAAGTGAAAAATATTAACTCATTTAAGTTCATTGAAAAAGCGATAGAAGTAGAAGTGAATCGACAGAGTGAAGCTTGGGAAGATGGTGTTTACGATGAAGAGATTTCTCAAGAGACTCGTCTTTTTGATCAAGTGAAAAATGAGACTCGTTCTATGCGTGGAAAAGAGGAAGCTGCTGATTATAGATACTTTCCTGAACCTGATTTACTTAAAGCTGTTGTAACAGATGAGATGATGGAAAAGTATACCATTATTCCTGAACTTCCTGATGCAAAAAAAGAGCGTTTTATCAAAGAGTTTGGACTCAATGCTTACAACGCAGATGTAATTACATCAACTGTTGAAATGGCACAATTTTTTGAGACTATGATGCAAGAAGAGGGAGTAACTGGAAAGACGGCAACATCTCTCTTAACCGTAGAACTACCAGCGCGTCTCAAAGGGGAGGTAAATCTTACAAACTCTCCTGTTGATGCAAAAAAACTTGGATTTTTAGCAAAAAGAGTAGATGATAAAACTATCTCCATAAAAGCGGCTAAAGAAGTTCTTGATTTTCTCATGGAAAATGCAGATGCAGATATTGATGACACTATTGAAAAACTTGGCTTACAGCAGATGACTGACACGGGTGCATTAGAGAGTATGTGTGATGCAATTATAGATGCAAATCCTGAAAAAGTCGAACAGTATCAGGGTGGAAAAGAGAAACTCTTTGGTTTCTTCGTTGGTCAAGTGATGAAAGCAAGTAAGGGGAGTGCAAACCCTCAAGTTGTAAATGAAATTTTAAAAGCGAAGTTAGGATAGCCTTATGTTTTCTCGCTTGATAATTGATGCAGCGTATGCTTTACAAACATCAAAATCTTATCAATCAAGAAAACAGTTTTTTAAAAATTTATTAGATAATAATAAGTATAAATATAAAAAATATGTAGATATATTTATGATGACACTTATCTTTTTTAGTGTCGCAGTGCTTATTCGTGAAGTAAAGTATCCTCTTCACGACTATCTATTTTATTTTAACTCTTATGTCATATCTATAATATTTTTCATAGAGTATATACTTCGTTTTTGGATACATAGTAGTATGAGTGCTATAATTGTGAATCGCGCTGAACACGATAGTCTTTTATCTAGAGAAGTAAGGCTTATGCGGGCATTTAAGAAAATAGCGAGAGTCAAAGCATCTTATATATTTTCACTTACTGCGATAATAGATCTTCTCGCTGTGTTGCCATTTTTTCATGAATTAAGATTACTGCGTCTTTTTATTCTTTTTCGTGTCTTTAAACTCTTCCGTTATGCCAATAGTTTTCAAACCTTAACTTCTGTTCTTGCTACGAAAAAGTTTGAGTTTTTTACACTTGCTATCTTTGCATCAATTGTAATCTTTGTCTCTTCTGTACTTATTTATGTGATGGAAGCAAATAATCCGAGCTCTCCGGTAAATACTCTTTTTGATGCAGTCTATTGGTCCATAGTGACTATCTCGACCGTTGGATATGGAGATGTGACTCCTATTACTTCAGAAGGGCGTGCTGTTGCTATGATAGTTATCATCGCAGGTATTGCGGTACTTGCATTTACTACTTCTCTTGTTGTATCTGCATTTACCGAAAAACTAGATGAGATTCGTGAAGTGAAAACTATAGAAGATATCACAAAGATAAAGCACTTGTATTTGGTATGTGGATATGAAAATGTTGCAAAAGATGTTGTGGCTAAACTTATTAAACGCTATAACTCTGTTATCATTTTAGATGAGGATGAGGGTAGAGTAGAAGAGGCTAAAAAAGATGGATTTACAGCACTCAATTATGATCCAGGACAAGTAGAAAGCTATAAAAAACTCCGTATAAATATGCAAACTCAAGTGAAAGGCGTTTTATGTTTACGAGAGAGTGATGTCGCAAATGTTTATAGTGCATTAACTATTCGATCACTCCATAAAGATGTGCCTATACTCTCTTTACTTATAGAAGAATCTAATCGTAAAAAGCTTCAATATGCAGGAATTGATACTATTGTTTATCCTCAAGAATTAATCGGACTCATAACAAAAGAGTTAGTTGGAAAACCTGTTGCGTTTGAGGTGGTTCATGAACTTAGAAGTGAAGATTCTAATGTTCATATTCGAGAGTTAGCTGTAACACAAAGAATAATTGATAATTTTTCAACAGTTGGCGAACTTGGAAACAAAAAATTTAGAATAGTATTACTCGGAATTTCAAAAAAAGATACAGGACATTTTTATTTTAATCCATTAGATGAAACATTTATTGAAAATGGAGATTTTTTACTTGTTATAGGAAATAAACATTTTATAAAAGAGTTTGAGTTATATCTTCATAAAAAGGTGAAAAATGCCTAATAATAGTGCCTTAATCTTTGGCTATAATAATTATACAAAAGAGATAGTAAAAAATGTAAAAAATGAGTATAGTAGTGTCACTATTTATTCTCTTGATGAGAAAGATATGGAAAATGAAGAGTATAATATAGAGCATTTTGATCTGAGTGAAGATTGGGATAATATAGAACAGAGTGTTGATATTGATAACTCTATAGCTTTTTGTATTTTAGAAGATACAGCCGAAAATATATTTTTAGTGATTTCACTCAGATCTACTTATAAAGATTTAACTATCATAGCCGTTGCATCACATAAAGAAAATGCTAATAAACTTTTAATGGCAGGGGCTAATAAGGTTATACCTTTAGTGGAAACAACCGCAGATATCATTACCAATATGTTAGAGAGTCCTATATCAAATCAAGTTTTGCATGATATACTGTATGAAAAAAGTGATTTGAAAATTGCGCAGATTAAAATAGGTAAAGAGAGTCATATTAAAGATGAAGAAATTGTAAATATTGACTGGAGTCACTATAATGGTATCATTGTTCTATCAGTGATGCATAAAGATATGAGTAGTGAGTTTATCTACTCTTCAAAAGCAAAACGGCATGTGATAGAAGAGGATGATGTCTTAGTAGTTGTTGGTTTTGAAGAAGATATAAAAGCATTTGAAAATAAGATAGGGAGTAAGAGATATGTCAATTGGAGTCATTGGAGCTGGTAAATGGGGAAGTGCTTTAGCATTTGCTCTGAGTGAAAAAAATGAAGTCTTTATACACTCACGGACACCTCGCGATTTAGAGAACTTTGTCTCTTTAGAAGAGATTTTACAGTGTGAGTATTTAGTTATAACAGTACCTGCACAGCAGGTTTCTTCATGGTTAAAAGAGCATTTTGTATTTAGTGCTCAGAAAATTCTTGTTGCATCAAAGGGCATAGAAGCAAGTAGTGGTCGTTTTTTAAATGAGATTTACGATGCATATGTTCCAAAAGAAAATATAGCTTTTCTCTCAGGTCCCTCTTTTGCTGTAGAAGTACAACAATCTCTTCCAACTGCTTTGGTTGTAAATTCTTCAAATGAAGAGTTGTCAAACTCTTTTGCCAAACTTTTTCCCTCATTCATCAAAGCATATACTTCAACAGATGTTATTGGTGCAGAGGTATCGGGAGCTTATAAAAATGTTATAGCAATAGCGGCTGGAATATGTGAAGGATTAGCTCTTGGAAAAAATGCAGCAGCAGCCTTAATCTCTCGTGGTTTAGTAGAGATGGAGCGATTTGGAGTGCATCATGGAGCAAGAGTAGACACTTTTGTAGGTCTAGGTGGAGCAGGAGATCTCTTTTTAACAGCATCCTCATCTATGAGTCGTAACTTTCGTGTAGGTTTAGGTATAGCACAAGGCAAATCTCAAGCGGAGATTTTAGAAGAGTTAGGGGAGGTTGCTGAAGGGATAGGAACTACCTACGCTTTACATGAACTCTCTAGTACAAACAAACTCTACTTACCAATTGCAAAAGAGGTCTATGAAATGTTAGAGGGAAAATCTCCTCAAGAGAGTTTAAGGGATTTACTCTCTTCATGAAGATGATTATAAAAAAACACTTACCACAAATTTTTAAGATTGCTCTCGCTTTTATTTTAGGTATAATTTTTTATCTTTTAAGTAGTCTGATCTTTACACACACTCAGTCTTTATTAGTTGGAAGTGTTGCCTTCTTAGTAACTCTTTGGACAAATGAAGGACTTCCTTTAGGGGTTGTCTCTCTTCTTCCTATTATTCTTTTTCCAAGCTTAGATATCTTGCAAACAAAAGCTACGACTGTTAATTATGCGCATCCTATTATATATCTCTTTTTAGGTGGATTTATTTTAGCCATTGGTGTTGAAAAGACAAATTTGCATCGTTATATAGCAGATAAAATTCTCTCTTTTTTTCCAAATACTGCAAGAGGCATCATCTTCTCTTTAGTCCTTACTTCAGGAGTCCTAAGCTCGATTCTCTCAAACACAACTACAACACTACTGCTCATCTCAATAGCTCTTTTTTTAACAGATGAGATACAACTAAAGATGCGTTTTGCTCTTGCTATTGCTTATGGGGCAAGTGTGGGAGGTATTATAACGCCTATAGGGACACCTCCTAATCTTATTTTATTTGGAATAATGAGCGATAAAGGTATGGAGCAGATAAGTTTTTTCAAATGGGTTGGTATGGTCTCACCTTTAGCGTTTGTGATGCTAATAGTTGTAGGTTTTTTACTCGGTATTGGTGTAAAGAATAGAAAAATATCTAGACCTAAAGAGAT
>JALSUU010000125.1 GCA_027071075.1 Sulfurimonas sp.
TCTAATCTTATTGCTACTGTTTCTTCAGATAAGGGAACCCTTATCAAAAAAAGATGTCTTACAAATAGAAAATCAAAAAGATGGTGTAGAGTGGACTATGTCTATAAAGATTTAACCCTACATGGGTATGTTCAAGAGGAAGCACTACAAGTATTTAACACGGCTCCTAAAAATAAAAAAACATTTGAGCAGACTTTTGGTGGTAGATATGATGATGTTGCATCAAGTGTAATAGCAACAGAAGGTGGATATCTGCTTGCTGGATATACTGACAGTTTTGGGCATGGAAGAAGTGATGCTTATGTTATAAAAATAGATCAGTTTGGAAATAAACGCTTCTCCTTAGCCCTTGGTGGTGACTTAGAAGATGTGGCTTCTAAAGTAGTGGAAACTAATGATGCCTATGTTTTAGCGGGACATACGAAGAGTTTTGGAAATGGTGTAGAGAGTCTCTACATGGCGAAGATAAGTAAGTCGGGAGAGCTCTCTTGGCAGAAAGGGTTTTACTCAGATAAAGATGATTACTATAGAGCCTATGATATGGTGCAGATAAGTCCTACAAACTTTTTACTTGCAGGGTTTGAGAACCATGTAAAGTTTTTTAACTCTGAGACAAATATTTATCTTAATGCCATAAATAGTGATGGTGTACGCAATGGCATCAAGCGATATGGTGGCTCTAAGGCAGATGAGGCGAACTCTATCATCAATGTATCTGATGGGTATGTAGTTGCAGGATATACAAAGAGTTGGGGACATGGTGGTAAAGATGCCTATGTTATAAAGTTAGATAAAGATGGAAATAGAGTCTGGCATAACGCTTTTGGTTTCTCTTATGATGAAGTGGCAAACCAAATCATACAGACACAAGATGGTGGGTATATCTTAGTTGGAATGACAGATAGTGATATACGCAATCAAAAAGAGGTCTATGTTGTAAAGATGAATGCAAATGGTCAAAAAGAGTGGCAGGGGCATTATGGTTCACGAGAGGATGAAGAGGGCTTTGGGATAGTAGAAGAGAGTGATGGTTATGTGATAGCTGGCTATACGAAAAATACAAAAAGCTATAGTAGTGATGCTTATATTTTAAAACTCTCAAAAAATGGAAATGTTATGTGGGAGAGAAAATATGGTTTAGATAAAGATGATGCCTTTAAGTCCATAATAAAAACAGAAGATGGTTTTATGCTTGTTGGGTATGAAACATCATTAGAGAGTTATAGTAAAGATGCCTACATAGTGAAAACTGATAAAAATGGAAAACTATAGAGTATGAAAAAACTTCTTTTACTACTTCTTTTTGTAAGTTCTCTACTGGCTGATATGAGTGTAAAAGACTCTATTGTAAAGATATATACAGTCTCTAAAATACCTAACTATCTTATTCCGTGGAACTCTAGTATTCGTCGTTCTCATGGTTCAGGTAGTATTATTTTAGGTAATCGTATCTTAACAAACGCACATGTGGTTGCAAATGAGACCTATATAGAAGTAAAGCGCTATGGAGAGACGAAAAGATATGTCGCTGAGGTAGAGTTTATTTCACATCAGGTTGATTTAGCACTCCTCAAAGTGAAGGATGAGAGTTTTTTTAAGGGGACAAAGAGTCTTGAACTTGGTGATTTGCCACATATTCAGCAGGAGATAACAGTCTATGGTTTTCCTGTAGGTGGTAATAGTCTGAGTGTAAGTACGGGTATAGTCTCTCGTATAGAACATAACCGTTACGCCCACTCAAGAGAGATATTTTTAGCGATTCAGATTGATGCTGCTGTAAACCCTGGAAATAGTGGCGGACCTGCTATAAATGATGGCAAGATTGTGGGTGTAGTGATGCAACAGATTACAAAGAGTCAAAATATTGGCTATTTGGTTCCTGCTGAGATTGTCAAACATTTTTTAAAAGATATAAAAGATGGCAAGTGTGATGGTTTTGCAAATCTAGGCATAGGGACACAAAAGCTTGAAAACAAGACTTTGCGAGATATGTATAAGATGAAAGAAAGTATGAGTGGTGTTATGGTTATGGATATCTCAAACACCTCTTCTATCTCTCGTGTACTTGAGGAGGGTGATATTTTACTCAGTATAGACTCTCACAATATAGAAAATGATGGAACAGTAGAGTTTATGCCTGAGCAGTTTACCTCACTTATGTACTATGTAGATCAAAAGCAGATAGGGGAGAGTGTCGTTTTTCGTGTGCTTCGAGATGGTAAAGAGATGGATGTTGTGATTCCCTTAGAAAATGTTGCGGATGATGATCTTCTTGTCAATACGCTTGAGCATGATACTATGCCGAGATATTTTATCTATGGTGGCTATGTATTTACTCCACTTACTCGTAATCTTCTTGCATCAAGTCGTTCAAGCCGTTTTAACGAAGTGGCGAGTAAGTGGGAGACAAAAGAGAGAAAAGAGGTTGTAGTACTACTAAAAGTACTTGCGGATACGATAAATAGAGGGGATCATAACTTTTTTCTTTGGATGATAGATAGTGTCAATGGGAAAAAATTTAAAGACTTTGCATCTTTTAAAGCTTTAGTAGAGAATGAAAAGTCGAAGTATATACTCTTAGAAAATAAAGATGGCATCAAGGTTGGTATAAATGTAAATGATGCAAAAGAAGCAAATCAGAGAATACTCAA
>JALSUU010000126.1 GCA_027071075.1 Sulfurimonas sp.
TGTTTCTTATATGGTTGTCTAACTCACTCTTATACATCCACTTTCCCAACAACTATGGCATAAATTTTTGCACGGGCTATATCTACTTTTTGGATTTGTACTATCACATCTTCAAAAAGTACGACATCCGAGGAGGAAGTAATGAGGAGCCTAGCCCCTTGAATCTCATCTTTGAGTTCTGCTTTTACTTCTACCTCTGTAGCGGAGATACGGGCTTTAAACTCTTCGCCTATGTGTAACTCAGCCCATCGTGTATATTTTCGAGCCATAAACTCACTCTCAATAGTAGAAGCTTCTCTCTCTTTTTCACTAATGGTCATACTGAGTGCTTCAATATTACGAAGTACATACGAACCTTCCTCTGTGTCGCCTCTGTTGATAGCTTTTAAAAGTCTATGCACGATAAGATCAGAGTAACGGCGGATAGGTGAAGTAAAGTGTGTATACTCCTCAAACCCAAGTCCAAAGTGTCCAGAGTTTAGCGGTGCATATCTTGCTTGCATCTGTGAACGAATGATGAGAGTATCGACCTCTGATTCCAGTCCCATATCACGAGCTTGGGCTTGAATGTTTGAGATAGTCTCTTTGAGTGTATTTTTTATATCTATCTGCATTCCAATTCCCGCTAACTCTTGGTAGAGTATCTGCAACTTATTTTGACTTGGTGGCTCATGAATGCGAAATATTCCTCTCTCAAAACACTTTGCAGCTTCTTTATTTGCTAAAAGCATACAATCTTCTATAAGCGCATGTGAAGGAGTCTCCTCAGCTTCTGTTGTAGCCAGTAGGTTTGAGTCTGCATCAAGAGTCATATCTATCTCTGTAGAGCGAAAATCATATCCTATTTTGAGTCTTTTTTCTTTGAGGGCATCTGTAACAACTCTGAGTTTTGTAAGTGCATCAAATATCCTCTCTTCTTCACTATTTTTAGCGTGAAGTTTCCCCTCAAAGTAGCTATCAATCTCTTCATAATTAAATCTTCTCTTTGAGTAAATAATCGCTTCATAGACTGATGATGTGACAACTTCTAAAGAGTCTAAGTCCAGTTTCATCTCAAATACATACGCAAGTCTATCTACATGCGGTTGCAATGAACAAAGTGTTTCGCTCAGTTGTCGTGGTAACATAGGAATAGAACGATGCGGTAAGTAGATAGAAAAACTCCTATATATTGCTTCATTATCTAAAGCACCAAAAGGTTTTACATACTCACTCACATCAGCTATGGCAACATAAAGTGTAGAGTTTGCATCATCCCAGCAAATTGCATCATCATAATCTTTTGCAGTGACAGGGTCAATAGTCGAAAAATCTAAATCTCTTAAATCTTTTCGCTTTGGATAGTCTGAAGCATGAACAGGTTTAAATGATTTTGCAATTTTTAATACCTCTTCATCAAACTCATCGTGCTTGTTAAATTGTGCAAGAACTATTTTTTCATCTACGAGAGGATCTTTAATGTTTCCAAGTTTTTCTAAGACTCTGTTCTCTTGATTGTCTATTTTAAATACATCGCCAATTTCGTAAGTGCTTAACTCTTTGGGTGTAAGTTCTGCACCTATTGGATACTCAGTTTTTAAGTCAACGAGTGATTTATGTGAATCTTTTGTAATGATATAGGCGATAGAGTAGCTCTGTTCTCTTCCTACTACTTCAGCAATTTTTGCAGAGGGAGTGCCTCGTTTACCAAGGAGTCTTTGGGCAATTATTAAGTCGCCCTCTCTTGCATCTCCTAACTCTTCAATAAGTAAATCACGAACATTTTCACCGATAACATGTAAATAGGCTGTCTCTTTTTGCACTAAACCTAATGTTCCTGCACGATATTTTGAGTTAAATTTGTAAATATTTTCTTTTTTTGTGAGGTATTTTTTTTGAAGCCAAGTAGTTACAAATTTTGCTTCATCTGTAGTGATGTCTTGTTCACTCACACCAAGTGTGAGTCTAATAAGTAAAGATTTCAATTATAGTATTATTTTGCGTTTTCTACAGCAGTATCAAAGCTTTCCATATCTAAAGAGTACTTTTCAATTAACTCTTTAGCTGCTGCTATACTCTCATCTGTAACAACACCATTAATAGGAACAGCTACACGAACAACATGAAGAATCTGTGCAGGGCGTTGATCTTCTTCTGCAGCTTGTTCAGGGTTTTGACAGTTTCTAATAACATCAACAAGACCTTCTTCAAATTTCCATTGTGCAAAGATAGTAGCACTTACTTCAGGCGTATCTACTCCAATGATTTCTCTCTCAGCCTCTTCAACATCACCAAGTTCTGTTAAGGCAGCTTTAAACTCTGCTTCTTTTCCATCTGTCATAATTTGCTGTGCGATAAGAACTTTTCCAATCTCAACAAGAAAAGCAGCAGGAGAGAGTACGCCGAGTAAACGGTTTTCTTTTCTTAAGCACCATGCAGTCATAAGTCCATGTTGTTTTTTAGAGAGCAGAGAAAACATATCATTAGAGATACCATATGGTGATAAGTCAAGTGCAAAACTTTTTTTTACAATTGATGCAAGAGCAAAACCACGAACAGTCCCCATACCAAAGAGACCAACCGCTTGGCTAATTGCATTTATCTCACGAGAAAAACCATAGAGTGGGGAGTTTGCAGCTTTTAAAATATCTGCTGTTAAAAGAGGATCTTTTTCTAAAATTTTAACCATATCATTAAAGCTGCTATCTGGATCTTGATAGACCGCTTCAATCTGCATAGCAGACTCAGGAAGTGGTGGAAGTTGTTTGATTTTTTTTAGTATCTCTTCAGTCATTATAAAACCTTTATTTAAATTACTTATTTTATAATTATAGTCTTTAGATATAAATTCATACTGAATATTTACAAAAAACTGTTATTATTTTTATTAAATAATAAAAAAGGAAAATATCTTATGCTAAGAGAAGCAATGTTAACACAATTAGGTTATGTACCAAATCCCGCGCTACTAAAACAACTTGAGGATATTGAAAACCATACTCTTGGTTTTGATAAAATTAAAAAACATATCATGGATCTTCATGAACACCTAAAAGTTGATAAATCATATGTAGCACTCTCAAATTCAAATGATTGTTTTAAGATTAAGATTGACTCTCCTAGCCCTGAAATGATTGCAGAAGCTCATGAAAAAATACAGCACTTTAGTGAAAAGTTTAAAGTGAAAGTTAAAAAGCTTGATAAAAAAGAGACCTATTATATCATTGGTTTCGAGAATTAAGGTCGCAGAGTGCTAGAACCTATGAGCCTTGAGGGCTACGACATTTTAGTAGAAGAGTTTAAGTATCTACTAGAAGAAGAAAAGCCTAAGGTGGCTCATGAAAAACTTGTAGCAGCAGCCCAAGGAGATAGAAGTGAAAACGCTGACTATCATGCTGCCAAAGAGAAACTCCGTTTTATAGATAAAAGACTTTTTTATCTTAATAAAATGATACAAAATTCTAAAATCATAGACCCTTCAGTACATGAACATAAAAAAGTTTCCTTTGGAAGTAGTGTAGATGTGATAAACATTGATACAGATGAAGAAGAGACTTATACTTTGTGTGGTGTTTTAGAAAGTGAACCGGAAAATGGGCTTATATCTATACACTCCCCATTAGCAAAAGCTTTGATTGGAAAAGAGATTGGCGATGAGTTTAGAATAAAGCTACCAAAATCTACAAAAGAGTATGAGATTGAAAATATTTATTATAAAAATATTTTCACATTAAAACAGAATATTCGTACAAAGAAAGATTTCGCTTTTCATTAAACTTGCACTATTTTCACTCTAAATAATTTAAAGCTATATTATAAAAGTGGTACAGATGAAAAATATATTCATTTCATCTGTACTTATGAAAAAACTACTTTTGAGGTGTTACATACATATTGAAGTAACGACCCTCAAATTTTGGTGGTTTTTCCATAACACCGATATCTTCAACCATTGGCCAAACACGAAGAAGAACTTCTTTTCCAGCTTCAGGATGTGCCATCTCACGACCGCGTAAAAATACTCTAAACTTTACATGAAAACCTTTTTCTAAAAATTCTCTTGCATGTTTTACCTTATAGTTCATGTCATTTTCAGCGATTTTTACTGAGAGTTTAATCTCTTTTACGACAATCTTTACTTGATTTTTGCGTTGCTCTTTAAGTTTTTTCTCTTCTTGGTACTTGTATTTACCGTAATCCATAATCTTTGCAACAGGGGGCTTGGCATCTGGTGCAATAAGAACTAAGTCTAAATCCATCTCGTTTGCTTTTTCCATAGCTTCATCAATAGAAACTACACCTAATGATTCACCACCATCTACATTACATCTTAACTCTGTTGCACGGATATCGTCATTCATGATGACGCGGTTTTTCTTTTGACTCAAAAATTTACCTCATTTATTTTAGTTTGTATAAGTGTCAAGAATTCACTTTCACTTACAGTATATTGCTCACGAGTTCTTCTATCGCGAATAGAGACAGTTTTATTTTCTATCTCTTCATCTCCGATAACAACTATCATAGGAACACGCGTTTTTTCTGCTGTTCTAATACGCTTGTTAAGAGAATCATTCTTTGAATAGATTTCACTATCGGCATTGATATCGATAAGTTTATCGGATAATTCCTTAGCATATTCTTTATGCGCAGAAGCAACAGGAACAATTGCAACTTGTGTAGGAGCAATAAACATAGGAAACTCCCCCGCATAGTGTTCAGTAAGGATACCGATAAATCTCTCAAATGAACCTAAAATGGCACGGTGAATCATAACAGGTTGGATTTTTTCATTACCTTCGCCATTATATTCTAACTCAAAACGAGCAGGCAGGTTGTTATCTAGTTGAATCGTTCCACATTGCCACTCACGACCAATTGCATCAAGAATCTTGATATCAATTTTTGGACCATAAAAAGCGCCACCACCCTCATCAATCTCATATGCTAAGTTATGCGCTTCCATCGCTGCAATAAGTGCTGCTTCAGATTTTTCCCAAACCTCTGCATCACCAACTGCTTTTTCAGGTTTTGTTGATATCATCATTTTATAATCAAACTCGAAAGTTGACATAATTTTATCAACAAAGTCGACAACTTCAATGATTTGCTCTTCAATTTGATCTACTGTACAGAAAATATGTGCATCATCTTGTGTAAATTCACGCACTCTAAAGAGACCGTGCAATGCTCCAGTCATCTCGTGACGATGCACAACACCATACTCAAAATATTTAATAGGAAGATCACGGTATGAGTGAAGCTCATCTTCATATACTTTTATATGACCAACACAGTTCATAGGTTTTACACCAAACTCTACATCATCAATCTCTGTGAAGTACATATTTTCACCATAGTTTTGATAGTGTCCAGATGTTTTCCATAGATCACTGCGTAACATTTCAGGACCACGAACAGGTTCGTACCCACGCTTACGGTGTGCTTTAAAAAGAAGTGACTCTAAACGCGCACGAAGACGACCACCAGCAGGAAGCCAGATAGGAAAACCTGCACCAACTTCTTCACGGAAAGTAAAGAGTTTCATCTCGTTTCCAAGCTTACGGTGATCACGCTTTTCAGCTTCAGCTAACATAGTCATATGCTCTTTAAGTGCATCTTTTGTCGCAAATGCTATACCATATATACGAGTTAGCATCTCATTTTTAGAATCACCACCAAGATATGCCCCTGCAATCTTAGTGAGTTTGAAGTAACGAATCAGCCCGATAGAAGGTAAGTGAGGACCACGACAAAGATCTTCAAACTCTCCTTGTTTATAAATACTTACAGTCTCATCAGGAATCCTATCCATAACAGCAAGTTTAAGATGGTCATCTTTAAACTTCTCTTTGGCTTCATCCATAGAGATTTCATACTTCTCTATTTTATACTTTTTCTTAGCAAATGAGAGCATCTGCTTCTCTATCTTTTTAAGGTCACCCTCACCAATCTCAGTCTCTGTTTTAAAGTCATAGTAAAAACCCTCTTTCACAGTTGGACCAACAAAAAACTCTGCATCAGGGTAGAGCGATTTTATCGCTTGTGCCATAAGGTGTGCAGTTGAGTGACGCAGTACATCAAGTGCTTCAGGAGAGTTATCTAACTCTATCTCTTCACCCTCTATACCTCGCTCTTCTGCAGTTACTAAGTCTACTATTTCATCGTTGTGTTTTATTGCTATTGCGCTCAATATTTATTCCTCATTTTAATATTATAATTCAGTTTTTAAAACCGCACCATTTGATGCATTTGAAACTAAAAGTTGGTAGCGTTTTAACCATTTTGATTTTACTTCATTCTTATAAGGTTTCCAAGCAGCTTTTCTTTTTGCTAATTCATCTTCACTTACATTGAGTTGTAATAGGTGTGCATCAGTATCTAACTCTATCTCATCACCATCTTCTATAAGTGCGATAAGTCCACCCTCAGCAGCTTCTGGAGAGACATGACCGATAGAAGCACCTTTTGTAGCACCAGAAAAACGACCATCAGTAATGAGTGCGACCGATTCACCAAGACCCATTCCTTGGATAAGTGCAGTAGGTGCTAACATCTCTTGCATACCCGGACCACCTTTTGGACCTTCATATCTTATCACTACAACATCACCCGCTTTTACTTTTTTACCCATAATTCCACTGATAGCTTCAGGTTGTGAGTTAAAACAGATAGCAGTTCCCTTGAACTGTCTCATATTTGGTGCAATTCCTGCAGTCTTTACAACTGCTCCCTCAAGTGCTAAGTTACCAAATAAAATAGAGAGACCCCCAACTTGAGAAAAAGCATCTTCATTTGTATGAATAATAGAAGTATCTTTAATATATGCATCTTTAATTCTATCTTCTAAAGTCTCACCTGTAATCATCAGTGCATCAAGTTCAAGAAGACCACCTCTACGGCTTACCTCTTTCATAACAGCATTTACTCCACCTGCATCATCAATATCTTTCATATGTACAGTTGTTAATGATGGAGATATTTTTGCGATGTGTGCCACCTTATCAGCTATCTTATTAATGTTCTCAATTTTAAAGTCAACATCAGCTTCTTTTGCAATTGCTAACATGTGTAAAACAGTGTTTGAACTACCACCCATAGCCATATCAACTACAAATGCATTGTGAACAGCTTTTTCATTTAAGATATTTTTGAAGTTGTACTTTTCATTGTTTTCCATCTTTGCTAACTCTACAATTCTTTTCGCTGCGGTTTTTACCATCTCAATTCTCTCAGGTGTCATTGCTAGAACTGTACCATTTCCTGGAAGTGCTATACCCATTGCTTCACAAAGTGTATTCATAGAGTTTGCAGTAAACATACCAGAACAACTTCCACCACTTGGACAAGCTTCACACTCAATCTCATGAAGTTCTTCTTCACTCATCTGACCATCATTAAACTGACCAACAGCTTCAAAAGCAGTAGCAAGGTCAATAGGTGTTCCATCTTTTTTATGTCCAGCTGGCATTGGTCCACCTGAAACAAAGATAGTAGGAACATTCACACGAAGTGACCCCATAATCATACCTGGAACAATCTTGTCACAGTTAGGTATACATATCATTGCATCAAGCTTATGTGCATTCATAACCGTTTCAATACTATCTGCAATAATTTCACGAGATGGTAAAGAGTAGAGCATACCATCATGTCCCATAGCAATACCATCATCAACACCAATAGTGTTAAATACAAATGGTACTCCACCTGCTTCCCGAATAGCCTCTTTTACAATCTCTCCATATTCATGAAGAAAAAAGTGTCCAGGAATAATGTCGATATAGCTGTTTGCTATTCCGATAAATGGTTTGTCGAAATCTTCATCTTTTAGACCCGTTGCACGAAGTAAAGAACGGTGTGGCGCTTTATCAAAGCCTTTTTTTATAGTATCACTTCTCATTTAAATTTCCTATATATAGTTTACTTACTTAAATTATAAATGGGATTATATCATCTTTTTTTACTTTTTTTGAAATTTCTCACAAAAACCCTTTACAAACAAAATAAAAGCAGTTATAATTCCGGCTCACTTACTAAGTAACTCTAGTAAGAGTCATGGATGCGGGAGTAGCTCAGTGGTAGAGCATAACCTTGCCAAGGTTGGGGTCGCGAGTTCGAACCTCGTCTCCCGCTCCATTTAATTTATTAAATATAAACTGTGATATTCATTCACTATGCCCGGGTGGCGAAATTGGTAGACGCAGGGGACTTAAAATCCCCCGGTAGCAATACTGTGCCGGTTCGAGTCCGGCCCCGGGCACCATTGATATGAATAGATGACTGGTGCCATCGCCAAGTGGTAAGGCCGCAGCCTGCAAAGCTGCTATCCCCAGTTCAAATCTGGGTGGCACCTCCAGTTTAATTTATGTTATAATACTACATGTGGATCTTTGGCAGAGTTGGTCGAATGCACCGGTCTTGAAAACCGGCGAGGGTTACACCTCCCAGAGTTCGAATCTCTGAGGGTCCACCACTTATTACTTACAACCCCCTAAAACACTTACTTTACAACACTTTTTAAATAACTGAAACTTATACTAATATTTTTAATACTCGCCGATTTTATCATTGCTATATGAACTTTTATTATTGAAATTTGTCACACTTTAGACTTACCATATTTACGATACTTATTACGCAATATAATAAGTTATAGCCCTATGAGAGCTATAACATTTCTTGTCTTTCTTTTTCTGCTTTTATCAGGTTTTGCATGTTGATTTCAACCACTATATACATAGGTAACAGGATAACTGTTATTATAAGGATTGCTATTCCCATCATTTCTAAAATTGTGAGCATTTCTCTATCTCCTTACTTATCAACTCTCTGATATATCTACTGATACCATTCCCCATTAAATACACGATATTCTAAACTGTTCTAAAATCCAATCATATCCAGCGAGTTTTTGCATTTTTTCAGGGTTAGCCATCCATCTAGCAACTTCTTCATCAATAACAGCTTCTTGATATTCAATAGTCTCAAATAATCTGTTCGCAGTGCTTTTACGAACTTCACCATAAAATCTCTCAACAG
>JALSUU010000127.1 GCA_027071075.1 Sulfurimonas sp.
TACCCTTATGGAGAGATAGAGCCTTTTCAAAACCCAACTTTTAAAGAGGCAAAACCAGCGAGTTATTACAACAAAAATATTCCAGATTGGCTTGACAGTGTCATACTTCGTGCCATTGCTATTGATAAAGAGCAGAGATATGCACACTACTCTGAAATGTTTTATGAGTTGAAACATCCAGAAAAAGTAAAGCCATATTTTGTACAAGATGCACCACTCATTGTAAAATCTCCCCTACTCTTCTACAAAAGAGCCTTTACACTCATGACATTTGTAAACTTTATGCTAATATACCTACTCCTAAAATAAATATAAAGTAGGCAAATGAGCTGGTTAAATTTTTTTCAAACAACATCAACTTGCAGTGTAAGTTTTGGTAGAGGTACAAATGCCTCTATAAATCCACAAGAAGAGGAACTCTTTAACAAGTCCTATCAAGCATTTGAGCAGAAAAATACTCTCGATGCTTATGCGTACTTCTTTGAATCTCTTATAAACTTTAGTGATGAAAAAAGTAATGAAAACATCACAATGAATAAAACAGATGATGCGCTTGAGTTTGAAATTTATCAAGGTTCTTCACGCGTACAAGGAAGAATAACGCAAGAGAATCTCTATGCAGAAGTTATTTTAGTAAAAAAGAAACATACTTCTGTAGCTTTAAAACGCTATGTACTAGAAAGAAATTATCAACTGACTTACGCAAACTACTTTAGTGATGATGAGTATATAAAACTCAAACTCTATCTTGATAACATTACACTCTCCCCACAAAAGATATTTTTTCCACTGCGAGAGTTAGCACTTAACTCAGACTTTGACAAAGAACATATTGTAAGTGAATTTCCAGAGATTCCACTAGAAGATATAGAGCATCTTCAAGCATTAGATACAAATGAACTACAGATAAAGTATGACTATTTACAAAAACTCATAGAGGAAATTGAAGCAAAAGTTGTTACACTTCCCTCAAATGATAACAGTGGCATGCAATCTTTTTTATACCTCAACATACTCCTCAAAATAGACTATTTACTTGTTCCAAAGTATAAAATCTATCAAAAACTCTCAAAAAAGATTCAAGCCTACTTCTCAAACGATCAGGTAACCTTAGAGTCTAGAAATGAAGAGTTAAGAAAGTATGTAGAAGAACTTAAAATGCTTACACTTGAGGAGTTTAGCCGTAACTTTTATGATGCAAAGTATACTTTTAACCCTATTGAAAAATCCTCTTATGAAGAGTTAGTCACCTTCATAAATGAGTCTCAAAATAAAATAAAATGGTATAAAAACAATCGCTATCCACAAGTTATACCGACCATTTATCAATATATCGCCTTTTACTCGCTTTATAACTATGGCATCAATAGTGTTATAAAAGAGCTTTTTCATACCCTTGTCATGATTCAAAATGCTCCTTATTTTGCATCACTAAAGTGTGGAAAGCTCTACGATGCAGAGAAAGAGAGCTTAAACAAACGCGCTATTATCTCAAAACTACAAGATATCGTTTCCAAACATCAGGAGAAGTATAAAAACCTTACACTTTTTACAGATGAGTTAAACTTTGCCTCCTTAGATGAGTTTAGTTACTCCTACTACACACTCTTAAAAAATTTAGATTTTGAGGAGCTATAAAAGATGAATACACAAGTTATACTTGAAAAACATATAGAAAACATTATGCAGATAATGACTCCTTATGGGAGTGGGACAGGCTTTATTATCGATGATTTAATCATCACAAATTCCCATGTAGCAAGTGGCTTAAAAGAGGTAGTCATTAGTGGAAAAAAAGTAGAGCGAACCATTGCCAAAGTAATCTATGATGACCCCTATCTTGATCTTGCCTTTATAGAGTACAGTTTTGAGCATCCTTCTCAAAAGCTACAATTAGCTACAGATATGGTCGATGATGGAGATGTCATCGTGGCAGTTGGGCATCCTTATGGACTCAACTACACAGCGACTGAGGGCATCGTCTCTCGTGCATCAAGGCTGCAAGATGATTTAGAGTACATTCAACTCGATGCGGCTATCAACCCTGGAAATAGTGGGGGACCGCTACTCAATGAAAAGGGAGAAGTGGTAGGAGTAAATACCTTTATCATCCAAAATGCAAATAACCTTGGTTTTGCCCTTCCCTACTTTTATCTTAAAGAAGCACTCCATACTTTTAAATCACAAGAGAGTAGAGCTATCATAAGATGTCCCTCTTGTAAAAACCTTATAGAAGAGCAGAGAATCCAAAATGATTACTGCCCTGAGTGCGGTGTAAAACTAGAGGTTGCCAGACAGAGACGCAAAGGATACAAGCCAACAGGACCTACAAAACTTTTAGAAGAGATACTTACATCCTTAGATATAAATGTCACTCTCTCAAGGCGCTCACAATCCTCTTGGCGAATAGATGAAGGTTCTGCGAGAATCGACATAAACTACTATGAAAATGGTATCATCATAGGAGACTCTAAACTCTGTGCCATTCCAAATAAAGATATAGACGCTCTTTATGATTATCTATTAGGTGAAAATGATAAACTCTCCTATTTGCAGTTTTCCATCAATGAAAATAGCATCTATCTCTCTTATCTTATTGTAGACTCTTCGCTAACACTCAAAGAGGGAAAAACTGCTATAGATAGACTTATAAAGTATGCAAACAAATATGATGATATTTTAATAAATGACTACGGAGCCATCCTCCAAAAAAGAGATGAAGAAGATTAAAAAAGGAAATAATATATGCCACAATTTTTAGAATTTAACTGTAACTTAGAGACTTTTATAGAGGAGTTACAAACAAAACTCACTACAAATAATGAAACAATCCAAGAGTTACTCCAAGAGAAGCAAAAAACTTACAAAAACTTTGTAAAACCCCTTGAGATGATGGAAGAGGAGTTAGAACATTTTTTTACACCACTCTCACACTTAAATGCTGTAAACAACTCCGATGCAACACAAAAAGTCTACACAGACTCTCTGCCAATTATCACAGAGTACTCAACAAAACTTTCTCAAAATGTAGAAATTTACAATGCTTACAAAGAGATACTTGCAAGTGAAGCAGAGAGACTAAACTATGAGCAAAAAAGAGTTTTAGCCTTAAATATAGAGCATTTTGAGCAGAGTGGTGCGCACTTAGATGATGCAGTAAAAAAGAGGCTTGAAGAGATTAACCTAAGAAAGAGTGAACTCTCAAATAACTTCTCACAAAACCTTCTTGATGCAACCAATGCCTATGAGTATATCATCACGGATATAGCAGATGTAGAGGGAATACCTCAGAGTGATTTAGAGGCTGCAAAGTTTGAAGAGGATGGAGTAGAAAAGTATAAGTTTACTCTACAAATGCCCTCTTATATAGCCTATATGACCTATGGTAAAAATGCGAAAATAAGAGAAGCACTCTACAAAGCCTATGTAACGCGCGCGCCTGAAAATGCAAAAATCATAGAAGAAACCTTAGCACTCAAAGATGAAATGAGTAAACTTTTAGGCTTTAAAAACTATGTAGAGTATTCACTAAAAAGTAAAATGGCAGAAGATGAAAAGAGTGTTCTAAACTTTTTAGAGTCTCTACTAAAAGACTCAAAAAATCAAGCAAAAGAGGAGCTAAAAACCCTTCAAAAAATGACTCCTGAGCCACTTAGAAGTTTTGATACAGCTTACTATAGTGAGATACTCAAAAAAGAGCAGTATGCTATTGATGAAGAAGAGTACCGCCCCTACTTTGAGCAGAGAAGTGTTGTTCATGGAATGTTTGACTTTTTAAATAAACTCTTTGGAATACAGTTTTCACAAGTAGAAGAGAAACTATGGCATGAAAAAGCTTTCTCGTATGATATATCTAAAGATGGTAAAGTAAAATCGCGTATCTACTTAGACCTTGAAGCAAGAGACTCTAAGCGTGGTGGTGCATGGATGCACAACTGGCAGGCACATTGCATAAACCTAGAAGGAGAGGAGCAACTCGCTTCTGCTTTTGTAGTCTGTAATTTTCCTGCATCATCAGATACAAATCCCTCTCTTTTACGACATGATGATGTTGTCACACTCTTTCATGAGATGGGTCATGCTATTCATCATCTTCTCTCTGATGTAAAAGAGAATGAAGTAAGTGGTGTCAATGGTGTAGAGTGGGATGCAGTAGAGTTTCCATCACAGTTTTTAGAAAACTTTGCCTATGAGCCAGCCGTTTTAAAAATGTTTGCCTCGCATTATGAAACAGGAGAGATTATCTCTGATGCTATGATAGATAAGCTTGTCAAGAGTAAAAACTTTCTCTCTGCTATGGGGATGCTTAGACAGTTGGAGTTTTCTATCTTTGATATGAAGATACATAATGGTGTTTATACAGAACAAGAGGTACAAGATACTCTTAATAGTATTAGAGAAGAGACAGCACTCATAAAAACACCTGAGTATAATAAGTTTCAAAATGGTTTTGCACATATCTTTGCAGGTGGCTATGCTGCTGGATACTATAGTTACAAATGGGCAGAAGTTTTGAGTGCTGATGTATTTTACTCTGTCATAGATGAGGGGATATTTCACTCCAAAACTGCTCAAAAGTATGCCGACATCATTCTTAAAAATGGTGGTGCAAAAAGTATGCAAGAACTCTTTTTTGAACTTATGGGAAGAGACCCAGATACAACAAAACTTCTCCGTCTTAATGGCATACTCTAGTGAAAATAGTTGCTATACTGCTCCTTCTTGTAAACATTCTTTTTGGGGAGCAAACTTTGAAAATAGCAACCTATAATGTAGAGAATCTTTTTGATCTGCAAAAAAGTGGGCATGAATACACAGAGTACATACCAAATACACGCTCACAGTGGAATGCAAAGAACTACACCATTAAACTTAAAAACATAGCTAAGGTTATCAAAGAGATTGATGCAGATATCATAGCCTTAGAAGAGATAGAGTCTCTCCAAGCCCTCAAAGATTTACGCTTTGAACTCAAAAGAAGTGGTCTCTACTATCAGTACTTTAAAATAGCCAACTACAAACAGACCACTATCAAAGTGGCTATTTTAAGTAAAATTCCCTTTGTCTCTACCCATGAAATAGCAGTCCAATCCTCTTATAGATATAGAAATATTCTTGAGGCAAAGTTTACAATCAAGAACAAAGAACTTTATCTTTTAGTAAACCACTGGAAAGCGAAGTCTGGACCAGAAAGTATGCGTATAGTCTCTGCAAAAAAAGTACTTAAACGAGTAAATGAACTTGGTTTAGACAAAAATATTATTGTGCTTGGAGACTTTAACTCCCACTATGAAGAGTATCTCACTTTTAAACGCAAAAGAAGACTCAACGATACAAACGGAATCACTGGAATCAACGATATCTTAGGCACGAAAGAGCATACAAAAACAGCCTATTATACGCAACTTGGCAAAGGTGAGTTTTACAATCTTTGGTACGATGCAGAGAAAGAGAAACGCTATTCCTATATATTTAGAGGAAAAAAAGAGGCACTTGACAATATTTTAATCTCACCCTCACTTTTAACAAAAAAAGGTATCTCCTACAAACATCATACTATCAGAAACTACGATAAAAAATACCTCTTTAAGGGAAAAAGTATCTACAGATGGCAGATGAGTAGAAAAAGACCACACATTCACAAAGGAAAAGGCTACTCAGACCACCTACCCGTGATAGCAGAGTTTATTGTCCACTAAGACACCAATCTATGGGCTTTTTATTATGTGCCTTAAGATACTCATTTGTGAGAGAGAAAGGTTTAGAACCAAAAAAACCTCTATAGGATGAGAGGGGTGAAGGGTGCGGTGCTTTTAGTATTAAATGTTTCGATGCATTGAGTAACTTCTCTTTACTCTGTGCAGGTTTCCCCCATAAAATAAAGACTACATTTTCTAAGTTATCATTTATGGCTTTAATTGTTGCATCAGTGAACTCCTCCCACCCTTGAGAGCGATGAGACCCTGCACTACTCTCGCGTACGGTTAAAACGGTGTTGAGTAAAAAGACTCCCTGCTTCGCCCATGGTAATAAATTTCCTGTAGTTGGCGTAGAACAACCCATATCTTCTACTAACTCTTTGAAAATATTTACCAAAGAGGGAGGAAATTTTGTACCTTCTAAAACAGAAAAAGCGAGACCATGGGCTTGATTCTCCCCATGATAAGGATCTTGCCCAAGGATTACTACCTTTACATCATTAAACTTTGTAGTGTTGTAGGCTGTGAAAATATTTTTATTTAAAGGAAAAGTTTTAAACTCTTTTTGTTCAGCTTCTAAAAAAGTTTTAAGTGAGGAGAAATACTCTTTTTGAAATTCTAACTTTAAAATTTCTTTCCAACTACTCTCTATCAAGGGGGTTATATTTTTCAAAAGTATACTTCTTTTTTTGTATTTAAAATTGATTTATGTGATTTTCGAAGTCTTCAAGTGGTGGAGAATGAGAGATTCGAACTCTCGGTACAGTTACCCATACGCATCCTTAGCAGGGATGTGGTTTCAGCCACTCACCCAATTCTCCTTTTGAAGAGTGCAATTATAGTTATAGTATCATTATAGTTAGCTTAAATGAGATCTAAAATTTTAGATACTACTTCGGAAGGGTTTTGTGCCTGATAAATTGGACGCCCAACTACTATAAAATCAACCAACTGCTCTTTTGCAAACGCTACATCAGCGACTCTTTTTTGATCCCCACTATCTTCACCAAAAGGTCTTATTCCAGGAGTCAGAGTCATAAACTCTTTATTTGTAATATTTTTTATTGATGCAGACTCATATGCAGAACAGACGACACCATCAAGTCCACTCTCCTGTGCATCTTTTGCAAACTGATCTGCTTTAAGTGCAATATCTTTTTCATATACAGCACTAAACTCATCCTCGGAGAATGATGTAAGCGCAGTGACAGCTAAAACTAGAGGACGCTCTTCATACTTCTCAAGTCTTTGCATGACACTACTCATAGCTCTTCTTCCTGCACTTGCATGTACATTAAACATATCTACACCAAGTCCCATGATAGACTCTGCTGCATCAGCCATTGTGTTTGGGATATCATAAAGTTTGAGATCTAAAAATATTTTAAAGTCTGGGTTGATTTTTTTGATAGCGAGTAAAAACGCTTCACCATCACGGATGTAACTACGAAGACCAACTTTCAGCCAAACATCATGCTCTTTTATTTTTTCTATTAGTTCTAAATTTTCTTCTTGGGTAGGTAAATCAAGGGCTACGCATAATTCCATAATAATTCTCTTTATTTGATAATATATAGGGAGACAAGGGAGGAATCTCCCTTGACCATGTCACTAATGTAACATAGGTGCAAGCATGCACATAAGCAGTATTGCGAGTACGAGCTTATTCATTAAATCTCCCTTAGTTTAAAGTCTAGGAGGGTAAAAAAAAAGGCCGAAGGATCATGACTTCCCCCGACCTTTATAAAGCTTTTACCGCTCCATAGACTTTAAATAAGTTGTACTCGCATATAAATTATAACAGACTAAAGTAAAAATTGCAATACTTAACCGTTCACAGTCTCTTCAAGTATAGCAACAATCGATGGATCTTCTAATGTAGAGATATCTTGTGTTATCTTCTCACCTTTTGCAATAGTTCTTAAAATACGACGCATAATTTTTCCTGAACGCGTTTTTGGAAGTCCTGGAGCAAAAATCATATCATCACAAATAGCGATATTTCCTATCTCTTTTTTGATGACACTATTAATAGTTTTTGCCTCTTCAACCTCATCTGCTACACCATCATCGCTTTTAAGTACGATGTAAGCAAAGATACCCTCACCTTTAAGTTCATGTGGTTTTCCAACAACTGCTACTTCTGCAACATTTGCATGTTTTTTGATAGCCGCTTCAACTTCAGCAGTTCCCATTCTATGACCACTTACATTGATAACATCATCCGTACGACCTGTAATCGTGATATAACCATCTTCATCATATCTTGCACCATCACCTGTAAAGTAAACAGCTTTGCCATCTTTTTTCACATCACCAAAGTATGATTTCACATAACGCTCTTCATCACCCCAAACACCACGAATCTGTGATGGCCAAGGTTTTGTGATACACATATAACCAGTCTCACCAGCTTCCATCTTTTCACCCGTTGCAGGATCTAAAATTTCAGCGATAATTCCCGGAAGTGGAAGCGTAGCACAAGCAGGCTTGATAGGTGTAGCACCAGGAAGTGGAGAGACAATATGTCCACCAGTCTCTGTCTGCCAGTAAGTATCAACGATAGCACACTTACTTGAGCCTACCTCTTCATAGTACCATTTCCACGCAGGTGGATCGATTGGCTCACCAACTGTTCCAAGCACTTTAAGAGAACTTATATCATATTTTTTAGGCTCATCTTCACCCATTTTATGGAGAACACGAATAGCAGTTGGTGCAGTGTAGAACTGATTGATTCTATGTTTTTCTACCATTTCCCAAGGACGACCTGCATCCGGATAAGTGATAACACCCTCAAACATTACAGTCGTAGCACCCATTGCAAGTGGACCATAAACGATGTAAGTATGTCCAGTAATCCAACCAATATCAGCCGTACACCAGTAAGTATCATTCTCTTTTACATCAAATACCCACTCCATAGTCATCTGCGCCCAGAGAATATATCCTGCCGAGTTATGCTGCACACCCTTTGGTTTTCCAGTACTTCCTGAAGTATAAAGTAAAAAGAGTGGATCTTCTGAGTCCATAATTTCAGCTTCACATTTTGCTGATTTATTTTTGATTAACTCATTATAAGAGTAATCACGCCCTGCTTTGTAAGTCACTTCTTCATTGTTTCTCTCAACAACTAAAACTTTTTCAACAGGCGTATTTCCTTCTAAAGCTGCATCAACAACAGGCTTCAGCATATATGGTTTACTTTTTCTATAAGCACCATCAGCAGTAATCACTACCTTTGCCTCTGCATC
>JALSUU010000128.1 GCA_027071075.1 Sulfurimonas sp.
GAGAAATTCAAGTCAAGAAGTTACTTAAACTTCTTTACCAAAAATATCCCAATCCCAACACCAACAAATATCAGAGCAATAGTTACTCCGATAAATGTAACCGAGACTGGTTCTGCGAAGTTAGGCACTTACTACCTCTTCACATCTAGCACAAGTACACTCTGGCTCTATAGCTTGGAATTTCCAACATCTTGGGCATTTGTGTGCAGTTGCTTTTGAGATAACAAAAGTATCTTCATCTACTTTAAAACTACCAAGAATCTCTTCTTCAGGTTTATCTTCAAATAGACCACTCACAACGAACCAATCCTCTGCATCAGTAGCGTTCATAGCAAGTGCTACTTTGGACTCTGTGTGAATCACTAACTCTAAGGTTGATTTGATAACTTTCTCTTTTTTGAGTCCATCTACAACCGAACCGAAACCTTCACGCGCTTTTACCATATACTCTGCATCAAATTTTCCCTCAGCAGTTTGTATATCTTCATAGACCATATCAAAAATAGTCTCAGCACCATTTGTTACTACTTTTGGAGCATTTTCTACAATCTCATCACAAGTATATGTAAGAATCGGTGCCATTAAGAGAAGGAGTGATTTTGTGATGAGTGCCATAGCACTTTGACTTGCTCTTCTTCTTTGTGAATCTTGTGCATTACAGTAGAGGTTGTCTTTTGTCATATCTATATACATACCACTCAACTCATTAGCGATGAAGTTATTAAGCGTACTCATACCGTTTACAAAGTTGTACTCTGAGAATGATGTATGAACATCTGCAAATACTGTAGAAGCTACATCAAGTATCCACTTGTCAAGTTCACCCATCTCGGCGTAAGGAGTAAGTGTCTCTATGTCGCTGATATTTGCAAGCATGATTCTAAAAGTATTTCTCAGTTTTCTATAGTTTTCAGAGATCTGTTTTAAGATACCTTGAGAGATTTTGAGATCGCCTTGGTAATCAGATGATGCAACCCATAAACGAAGTATCTCACTACCATACTCTTTTAAAACTTTCTCAGGAGCGATAACATTTCCCTTAGACTTAGACATCTTCTCGCCCTTGTCATCAACAGTAAATCCATGTGTTAATACACCTTTGTAGGGAGCTTTATGCTCAACTGCAGAAGATAAAAAGAGTGAAGATTGGAACCAACCACGATGCTGGTCTGAACCCTCTACATACAAGTCAGCCTGATACTCACCTGCATCGTAGTTACGAGACTTTAAGACAGAGTTCCAAGTTGAACCACTATCGAACCAAACATCTAAAATGTCTGTAACTTTTTCAACTTCATCAGCCTTGTATCCAGAACCAGGATAAAGAAGGTGCTCAGTTGGGAGTGAATACCATGCATCACTTCCTTGCATCTCAAAGACCATCGCTGTAAAGTTAAGTACTTTTTCATCAAGCAGAACCTCACCCGTAGCTTTTACTCTGAAAAATGCTATAGGTACACCCCAATCACGCTGACGAGAGATACACCAGTCAGGACGATTTGCGACCATAGAAGTAAGACGATTACGACCACTTTCAGGTACAAAAAGAGTTTTTTCTATCTCATCAAGAGCGATATTTCTAAGTGTTTTATCCTCTCCCTCAGGTTTTTCATCAACACTGATAAACCACTGACGCGTTGCTCTAAAGATAAGTGGAGTATGGCTTCTCCAACAGTGTGGGTAAGAGTGTGTAAATTTACTTACTTTCAGTACTGCATCACCCATAAGTTCTATGATGTCATCATTTGACTTAAAGATATGGCGACCTAAAAACTCTTCGGCATTAGGAATGAGGTTATCACGAACGATAGTGTTGTCAAAACAACCTGTCTCATCTACCGGCATAACAACATCTAAGTCATACACAAGTCCAACACGGTAATCATCCTCACCATGACCAGGAGCAGTATGAACGCACCCTGTACCACTATCCATAAGAACATGCTCACCTAAGACGATGCGAGATTTTTTACCATTTAAAGGGTTGATGGCTTCAAGGTTATCAAAATCTTTTGCAGCAAAAGTCTGTACAGCTTTTCCACTGAGAACTTCATCTTCTATAAGTGTGTTAAGTAGTTTTTTAGCGACAATAAAACCAGTGTCAGTAAGTACATACTCCTCCTCTGGATTCATAGAGATACCAGTATTTGCAGGAATAGTCCATGGTGTAGTTGTCCAGATAACTGGAGCAGCTTTTCCTGTAATGTTAAGCTTTGCTTTTGCATCATCGTTTAACTCAAAAGCGATAAAGATAGAGTGAGACTCTTTATCTTCATACTCCACTTCTGCTTCAGCAAGTGCAGTTCTCTCAGCCCATGACCAAAAAACAGGTTTACTTCTCTCTATAAGAAGTCCTTTTTTAGCAACGGAGCAGAGTGTACGGTAGATATTTGCTTCAAACTTATAGTCCATAGTAACATAAGGCTTTTCCCAGTCAGCTATGATTCCAAGTGTTTTAAACTCATCTCTCTGAATATCTACAAATTTTGCAGCGTGTTCACGACAGAGTTTACGAATCTCTGCTGTTTCTAAAAGTTCTTTTTTCTTCTTTCCACCAAGTTTTTTCTCAACTTGTTGCTCGATTGGTAGTCCATGACAATCCCAACCCGGAGTAAAACGCACAGATTTACCGTTAAAGTAGTTGTGTTTAATGATGATATCTTTAAGGACTTTGTTCAGTGCATGACCTATATGAATATGACCATTTGCATAAGGAGGTCCATCATGAAGAGTGAACTTAGGCGCACCCTTACGGTTTGCTTTCATTCTCTCATAGGTCTTTTTCTCATCCCATGCAGCATATCTCTTTGGTTCATTGTTGATTAAGTTTCCGCGCATTGCGAAACTTGTAGTAGGTAATAGTAGTGTATCTTTGTAATCCATTTGAGCCTCATAAAGTGTATGATATTTTTTGCATTATATCTTTTATCTATTTAAAATCTTATAAAAGGTACAATGAGACAGAAAAATACCACCTAAAAGGTTGCAAGAGATTATGAAATTACATCTTATATTTATTGGAAATAAGTTTATTTATAATAGAGTATTGAAGGAGTATATTCTTCGTTCTATAGAGAGTGAAAATGAGTTTATAGATACTATTACATTTTTTGGAAGTAGTGATAACTCCCTTTTCTTATATATAGAAGAACAACTAAACTCTAATGATAAACTTATTATAGTTACAAATAAAAAGAATTTTTCTACTATTGGAAAGTTAATCTCAACTGCTACAAGTGATAATCAAGTGCTTAAAGAGGGAATGTTGATGCCTCAAAAAGCCTCTCTTTTTGAAGAACGCTCTTATCTTTTAGAATATAATGAGGCAGCAGTCAATGTAATTCAAATAGATGAAAACCAAAAAATGCCACAAATACTCCTTCAAACCAAAGAGACCCTAGCAACTATACATGTCTTTGAAGAAGCAAAGAAAAGTTTAGTAGTCATGCTCCAACCAATAGCTCAAACCTATGAGGTAGAGTTTGAAGTAACAAGTTTAGTAGAGGGATGGTTACAAGTGGATGTGCTCTCTAAAAGATATGGAGATATATCTAACTTTATTAATGGTGCTAAAAAGTTACTACCAAACAAACTGATTACCTCTTCAAATATTCTCGCGCATATTATAGAGAGATTAACAGAGTTAAAGAAGAAAGTGAGTTTCGCTGAGAGTTGTACAGGTGGACTGCTCTCATACTATTTTACAAAACATAATGGTGCATCAAATATTTTAGATGGTTCTCTTGTGACATACTCAAATGCACTCAAAGAGAACTGGCTCGCCGTATCACATGAAACACTAGTAGCAAATGGTGCTGTGAGTGCTGAAGTTGTAGATGAGATGAGTGAGGGTGCTATGAATGTAAGTAGTGCAGACTATACGCTTTCTATCAGTGGTATAGCTGGTGATGGAGGAGGAACTGAAGAAAAACCTGTAGGAACTGTCTATATAAGTGCAAGAATGCATGAAGTTCACTATGAGGAGCGATTACAATTTCAAGGTGATAGAAATTATGTGCAAGAGCAAAGTGCCTTATATGCGATAAAGATGCTTCTTTTAATAGATAAAAAAACTTTTTTTTAAATTTCTTTGTAAAACCCTTGACATATGAAAACGATTTGCCTATAATTTCGACCTCTTAACAATAAGAGGCAATAAGTCTTGTTAGCTCAGCTGGTAGAGCACGTCACTTTTAATGATGTGGCCGATGGTTCGAATCCATCACAGGACACCATTTTTAAACTAAAAAATATTTAATTTTTTCTTAATAAAGAAAAAAATTGCGGTGGTAGTTCAGTTGGTTAGAATATCTGCCTGTCACGCAGAGGGTCGCGAGTTCGAATCTCGTCCACCGCGCCATTTTTTTGTTTATTCGCACAAAAGCTTTCAGCTCACATACTTGATGTATGCTTCGCTAAAATCTTATGCACGACTAAGTCAAAAAATACTTTAGTTTAGATGGGCGTTTAGCTCAGTTGGTAGAGCGCTACCCTTACAAGGTAGATGTCACAAGTTCGAGTCTTGTAATGCCCACCATTTTGTTTATTTGCATCGAAGCTTTCAGCTCACATAGTTTACTATGTTTCGCTAAAACCTAAGGCACAACTAAATCAAAAACATCTTGTTAACATAACCTTTTGTTTTAATGAAAGATAATGACCCTTTCGTCTAGTGGCCAAGGACACTATCACTTCATGGTAGTAACAGAGGTTCAAATCCTTTAGGGGTCGCCATTTTGGTGTTTCGAAAATTTTAAAATCTAAATTGATGATTTTTCTTTTAATCTAGGAAAGCAAAAAGCATTATTTAGGGCGTTTAGCTCAGTTGGTAGAGCGCTACCCTTACAAGGTAGATGTCACAAGTTCGAGTCTTGTAATGCCCACCATATTTTGTTTATTTGCACGAAAGCTTTTAGCTCACATACGAAAGTATGATTCGCCAAAATCTTTAGCACAACTAAATCAAAATACACAGAACTTTTTAATTATATACGCGGTGGTAGTTCAGTTGGTTAGAATATCTGCCTGTCACGCAGAGGGTCGCGAGTTCGAATCTCGTCCACCGCGCCACTTCTTTTTGATTATTTGCACTTAATTTTTCAACTCACATACTATCTGTATGCTTCGTTAAAAACTTAAGCACAACTAATTCAAAAAGAAGAAACTATAATGCCGACATAGCTCAGTTGGCTAGAGCAGCTGATTTGTAATCAGCAGGCCCGGGGTTCAAATCCTCGTGTCGGCACCATTTTATACACCATGCGGGTGTAACTCAGTGGCTAGAGTTCCTGCCTTCCAAGCAGGCTGTCGAGGGTTCGAATCCCTTCACCCGCTCCACCCTTACTCTAATAAAATCAAATCCAAAATATTTTAATTTATTCCAAATATTTATGCTAAAATAGTGGCGAGAAAGTAAAGGCATAGGTAATATATGAATATTTTGAAATTGATTTTATTAGTTTTAACTGCATCTCTGTATGCGACTTCTATACCTTTTAGTGGAGACTCTGTAGTTCCACAAGACAAATCTTACTTTAAACATCAACTGCAAAACCAAGATATCGAACTTATTTATACTCACGATAACATTTTTTTTGCCAAACAGAGTGCAGAGATTGAGACTCCTTTAAATAGAGATTATGAAAACTATTTTGATTGGAAGTTAGATGAAACACTTTATGTCGGACTGATTTCAGACAATAATCAAGTAGCAAATGGATTTTCAACACAGTTTCCAAATAATAGACAGATAAACTATGTGGGTGGAGCTTTAAATGTTGACTATTTCTGTTCTAAATCTTGGTTAAACACGCTTTTATATCATGAAACTGCACATAATTATCAGGCAAATGTAAAGGGGAGTCTTGTTTCTCAATCTTTTCATTTTCTTTTTGGAAATGGTGCATTTTTACTTCCTTCTTTTGTAACAATTCCAAACAGCTTACTCAACCCTTTTGTTTTAGAGGGAAATGCAGTTTTAAATGAGTCTTGGCATGGTAATGGTGGGCGACTCTATAGTGGACGATTTGCCGCACAAACAGCACTTCAAGCAAAAGCTGGAAAAATCACTCCTGCAAATATGTACAATAGTCGAGTTGAGTTTCCTTATGGAGAGAGTTACTACATACAAGGTGGTTTTTATAATCTTTATTTGGCACAAAACTATGGTTTAAAAAAGACAAATAGTTTTTTTAAAAACAACTCTACATATTGGGCTTGGCCATTTTTTACAAATGATGCAATGTATGAAAGTATTGGAGTTAATTTTGAAGAGAGTTTAGCTTCATTTGCGAAAGAGCAAAAAACTATTGCTTCAAAAATGAAAGTAGCAAGTGGTGAAACTATTGCATCATCTCAATACTTTTATCCACTCTCAAACTCAAAAGAGAGTATATTCTTTCTAACGAATGAGAGTGCAAAGAGAGCCCCTGAGTTACTAGTTCTCGATAAAAAGAGTCAAGAACTGACAAAAAGAAGAGAGAGTTGGTTATCTGGCAAAGTAATTAAGGTAGATGATGAGTACTATACACAAGCGAGTGCAAAAACATCTCCAATGAAAATAAGTCAAGGACTTTTTTCAAGTGGAGGATTTATCAAAGAGGGGAGTGACTCTAAAGTTATTCAAGCCTACTTAAGTGATAATCGTGCAGTTTACTTTGATGTTGCATCTTCTTACTCTGAGCCACATCTTTATGTTGGAGATAGCTTCTATGGAGTTGTAAACTCTTCTGTTATAGTCGATGCTAAAGATAATCTTTACTACTTTAAACAAGAGGGAAAAAGAAGAACACTTTATAAAAATAGAACACCACTCTTCTCCTACCAAGGTTTTTATGGTGTTGTGAGTGATGTAGACTCTAAGGGTGCTATCTACTTTGTAGCAAACTCTTTTTATGGTGCAACACTTTATAGATATAAGAACCATACACTCTCTCGTGCAAGTAGTGCTGATAATATTGTAGAAGCTCGTTTAGTGAATGATAAAGAAGTTCTACTCGCTGCTATTAGCGATAAAGATTACTACTATGTTATCACTGATATATCAGAAGTTCAAGGAAAACCTTATGATGTAAAACATTTTTTTGAAGAGAAACCTTACTATGGAGAGTATACAAAAAGTGCAGCAGTAGAAGAGTTAGATCTAAATAGTAGCTATAACTCCTTTTTAGAGATGCACTATAGTGGGACAGATGCTTCATTAGGATATAGTACGACTGCTGGTGTAGTTGGAGACTTGACATTTAACTTTGCGGATCCATTGACTCAAAATGCTGCAAATGTATTTGTAAGCCGAGATGAGAGTAATATCTCTTTAGCTGGAATAGGATACTCCTCTTCTTTATATCTTTTGGAGTATGGATTTAGTCTCTATGGAGTAATAGATAATGCACAGAAAGAAGATACTCGCAGTAGTGGCGTTACAGCTTCGGCATCACTCCCTCTTTATGAATCAGCTTATTATAAGATAGCCTTAAATGCGTATTATTATCAGGATTATGATGCATTGAGCCGTAAACCTATGAGTACAACTGTTCATCTTTCTCACTATGAGCAGTATGGAATTAGTATGTATGCTAATGCTGCAAATAGTTTAGAGTTGTATGGTGTGAGTGAGCGTGGAGACAAGATATTTGGTGGAAGTTATAGTTTTACACATGATTTATATGAAGATCTTTATGCAGGATTTCAACTCAAGTACTCAGAGACAGATGCAAAAAGTGGGGAAGGAGAGAGAGGGGTAAAAGTGAGTAACTTGAGCTTTTTTCAAGATATGGATCCCTCTGCCATAACAATGGCAAGTATAGCGAGTACGGGTTATGTGAAACGCGCTTCTTACGCAGAGATAAATCTTGCAAAAGTGTTTAACTTCAGTGCTTACTTTTTTACTTTTCCACTCTCTTTGCAAAGGGAATCTCTTTATATAAGGTATCGTTATTATGATATTTTAGCCTTTGATAAGACAAAATACAATACAGGAGAGACAACAGTGGGTGGCGTACTCTCTACAGTTGTACTCAACTCTTTTGAATTTCCTCTTACTTTGGAATATCTTCATAATAAGGCTGATTTTATTTTAGAAGAAAATTCTTATAGATTTTTATTTGGGTACAATTTTTAGGTATAATAATAAAAAATTATTTCAGGACACTGCATCATATGAAAAGTTCAATTATAGAGAGTATAAAATCTTTACCACCATTATCGAAAACTATTCTGGATATTAACAAGGTATTTGCTGATCCTGAAGCAGGTATTCATGATTTAGCGAAGGTTATTGAACCTGATCCTATGATTGTTGCAAATATCTTAAAAAGTGCTAACTCTCCTCTGTATGGCTTTGGAAAAGAGATTCGTAATGTATCTCAGGCTGTCAGTCTTTTTGGTATGAGTATGACGCGTTCTATCGCCATAGGAAACTCTGTTCGTAAACTTTTAAATGTCGATATGAAACCTTATGGTGTAACAAGTGATGACTTTGCTGATGTTTCTGCCAAACAAGCCAAACTCATTTTGAGTTGGTATAACACCATCGACAAAGAAAAAGCAGATAAACTCTATCTTGCAGCATTTTTACAAGAGACGGGTAAAATATTAATCTCAAGTGATATTATTCAAGAAGATGAAGATGTAAGTTTCGCTTCGGAGATAGATATGACAAACAACATTGCTCAGGTAGAAAAATCCTATGTAGATGTTACAAGCTCAGAAGTGACTGCTGCTGTGTTTGAGCACTGGGGCTTTGATGAAGAGTTTGTAGATATGATAAAGTACTCAGATAATCCAGCCGCAGCACCTGATGATGTGAAAGAGTATGCAACAGCACTTAACATCGTTAAAACAATAGTCCCAATAAATAAACCTTTTGCAGATGCATCTATAAACTTTGGACTTCGTAAAGCGCGTGATGCTGGATATGACTATGAAGTGCTTGAAGATATGCTTGATGATATTTTAGATGCTTTGGAAAATGCTTAAGAGAGGCAGATTTTTAGAAATCTCAGCTATAATTCCCCTAAAATAATTATAGGCTGAATTTCATGAGCAAAACCGTTACTATTATCGATACTTTTGGCTTCTTCTTTCGAAGCTTTTACGCCCTTCCACAACATCTTAAAAACAAAGATGGCTTCCCTACTGGACTTCTTACTGGATTTACAAACTTTATCGCAACCTTGCAAAAAGAGCACGATAGTGATTATATTATCTTTGCTATTGATACAAAAGGGGATACCTTTCGTAATGAGATAGATCCCAACTATAAGGCAAATCGTTCAGCACCACCACCAGAACTGACTATGCAACTCCCCGTTGCAATAGAGTGGATAGATAAGATGGGCTATAAAACTCTTGGAATGAGTGGATATGAAGCGGATGATATGATAGCTACAGTAACGCGTTTAGCTACAGAGAAAGGTTACACAGTACGAGTTGTCTCACATGATAAAGATTTATATCAACTTATAGATGATAGTAGGGTTGTAATCGTTGATGCAATTAAGCGAAAAAGTGTAGATGAAAAAGCCTGTTTTGAGAAGTATGGGGTGACTCCAAAACAGTTTATAGATTATCAGTCTATACTTGGAGATAGTGCAGATAATGTTCCGGGTGTCAAAGGTATTGGAAAAGTTGGTGCCGAAAAACTGCTTAAAGAGTATGGTGATTTAGATAATATCTATGCACATGTTCAAGAGGTGAAAGGAGCTATGCAAAAAAAGCTACTTGAGTCAAAAGAACAAGCCTATATGTCCAAAGAGTTAGTGACTCTCAAACAAGATGTATTTGACAGTATCGATTTTGAAGAGTATAAGATGGATGTTGAGAATCCTTTTTTAAATATTTATGATGAGTTAGTTCAGTATGAGCAAAATGCAATTTTGAGAGTGATTCACGCGAAAAACCAAGTGAGTGATACACAAAAGAAGAGTGTGGCACAAGCGAACGCTCCTGAGATAGAGGAAGATTATGGTGTGCAGTTATCATTTAAAGCGACACTACTCACTGATGTAAAAGAGTTAGATGCCATTCTCTCCAAGTTTAGTGAAGATACTGTTGTTGCTTTTGATACGGAGACTACGGGACTTGATTATGAAAAAGATAAGCTTGTTGGGTTTAGTTTTTGTGTCAACGAAGAGGAGGCGTATTATGTTCCTTTTGCTCACTTTTACCTTGGTGTACCTGAGCAGATAAGTATAGATGATGCAAAGAGTGCTATAAAAAAGATATTTCACTCCAAAGTAGTGGGGCATAACATTAAGTTTGATATGCACTTTGTAACGCGTTTTTTAGAAGATGATAGTTTAGAAGTCTATGCAGATAGTATGATACTTGCGTGGCTTATCAACCCTGAGTCTGCTTTAGCACTTGATAAACTGAGTGATAAGCTTTTAGGGCATACAATGGTAGCCTTTAAAGATACTGTAAAAAAGGGAGAAACTTTTGCAGGTGTAGAGCTTGAAGATGCTTGTAAATATGCAGCAGAAGATGCCTATGTGACAGCAAAACTTTACAATCTTTTCTTAGAAAAACTAGAACTTCAAAGTGCAACGCACTTAATAGATGAAGCAAAAGAGGTAGAGTTCCCTTTTATACAAACACTTTTAAAGATGGAGAAAGAGGGAATAGCTGTAGATAGAGCATTTTTAGAGAAGTTTTTAGTTGAGGTAAAAGAGACACTTGCTACTTTAACTACATCTATCCACACCCTTGCAGGTTCAGAGTTTAACATTAACTCTACAAAACAGTTGGGTGTGATTTTGTTTGAAACTTTGGGTCTACCAGTTGGAAAAAAGACAAAAACAGGGTATTCAACAGATGAAAAAGTACTCAATGGACTCTATGATGCACATGAAATAATCCCCAAACTTTTAGAGTACAGAGAAGTATATAAACTCTTCTCAACTTATATAGAACCACTCTTAAAACTAGCAAATGAAGACAGAGAAAGTCGTATTCATACCTCTTTTGTACAAACAGGAACAGCAACAGGACGACTCAGCTCAAAAAATCCAAATCTGCAAAATATACCAACGCGTACACCACTTGGTGCGAAGATTCGTGAGGCATTTGTAGCTGGAGAGGGTAAAAAACTTATCGGTATTGATTACTCTCAGATAGAGTTGCGTCTACTTGCACACTTCTCACAAGATAGCGTACTTGTTGATGCCTTTAAACATGACAAAGATATTCACTTGCAAACGGCTATTGCCCTTTTTGGTGAGGAGGATGCGCCAAGTAAGAGAGGTATTGCTAAGACTGTCAACTTTGGACTGCTCTATGGTATGGGTCAGAAAAAGTTGAGTGATACCCTTGGTATACCAACGAAAGAGGCAAAAGAGATTATAGAAAAATACTTTGCATCATTTCCTACTGTAAAAACATACTTTCGCTCTATCGTAGATAGTTCTAAAGAGAAAGGCTATATTGAGACACTTATCAAAAGACGCCGATACTTTGACTATGACAATGCTACACCAATGTTTCGAGCAGCTTATGAGCGTGAGAGTGTAAACTCTGTTTTTCAAGGAAGTGCATCAGATTTAATAAAACTAAGTATGAATAAAATCCATGCAGTTATAAAAGAAGAACAATTAAATGCAAAAATGCTACTGCAAATCCATGATGAACTTATCTTTGAGGTTGATGCAGAGCAAGCAGATGTTTTAGCTGAGAAGTTTAGAACGATAATGGAAGGGATTATGGAGTTAACTATTCCACTTAAAGCGAGTCTAAATATTGGTGATAATTGGAGTGAGTTAAAATAATTTTTTATTTTTTTGTAGATTTATAAATAAAACTAAAAACTTCTACTATAGCACTATACATCTCAGGTGGTATCTCTGCATCAAGTTCAATCTGCGATAATATCTCTACTAAATCTTCATCTTTTTGGATGGGGATGTCGTTAAGTTTTGCGATTTTAATGATACTCTCAGCCTTAAACCCCTCTCCTTTTGCTGTTACTTTTGGTGCGGAACTGACTTTTGCATCATACTTGAGTGCGACTGCTTTTTGTTTCATACTTTTGCCTCAAAACCTGCATTGAGTGTTTGGTTTGCATCACTGTATGCAGAATTGAGCTTATCGTTATCTTCTATAAAACGAATACTATTTGGAGTAACGCCAACTGCAAAAAGGGCTTGTTTTAACTCTGGAATACTCTTTTGAAGTATCTCTTTAAATTTTTTATTTTCTGTGCTTATATTTATATTGAGCTGTTTTTTTTCAAACATACCAAGTCGAAGTTTGAGTAATCCATACTCTTTGAGTTGCAGCTCAATATCTGTAAAAAATTTATCATCTTTTGCTTTTTTTATGGTGATATTTCCCTCTTCTAACATATCCCACGAGTAGGGTATATAGAGTGAAGTAGCATTTGAAAGGTGTGAGAGTAGTTGTTGATAATCTATTTGCAGTGTTAACTTATCTATAGCTTTTAAAATATCAACATTTTTGTTTGGCATATTGGATATCTCATCATGTGCTTTTAGAAGAACTGCTTTAAAGTCTTGGGAGAATATATCTTTTGTTTGTAAACTCAATTGCTCCACTTTAGAACTCTGTTTGAGTGTTTGAGTAATATCTTTAATCTCTTTAGAAAAAAGTATATCCTTTGGCTGAAGCGTTTTATCAAGTGGAGAGTTTATTCTTTCTTGGAGGGTATTTAAAAGTTTTGAAACACTACTACTCATTTTTACTACATTTTCTAAGTTAAGAAGTGTGGTTTTTAATAAGTCACTATTTGAGATACTCTTAAATAGGTCACTAGTAAGTAACTCTTTTATCTGAGTATTTAAAACTTTTACATTAGGTAGTGAACTTTTTTCTAATTGCACTGAAAGTTCTTGGAGTTCTGTTTTGAGTTGTAGTTGTGGTGTTTGTAGATTTTTAATTTTACTTTCTAAAAAAACTCCTGAGTTTTCAAGTTTCGCTTGTAAACCCTTTTGAGTCATATCTTTTATATCACTTAAAAATGTTTTGAGTTGTTTTTCTAATGGCAATGGATTTTTTTCTTGTTTGAGTGTAGTGAGTAACTCTTTAATGTTAGTATCAACATTTCCTAAACCTTTGAGAGTAGGAGTGTTTTTAACTAGGTCTAAAAGAAGTTTGTTATTTCCTGCTTCTTTAGAACTTTGTTTAAGGATGGAGTTCATAATAGAGTTTAAATCTTTTCCTTTTGTTAAAACTTCCATCTCCTCTTTTGATGCACTTTGGAGTATCTCTTTAAGAGCTGTATTCGTATTTGGAAGAATAATATTGAGAGTTTTATGTGTATTAAAATTTACCATGTTTTATTATATCATTTTCAAATAAAAAGGATATAATAAGCGTAAAATACCATTAGACTTCTTTCATAACCTAGATATATCTCAGCACTTTATAGAGAGTTTTAATCAAGGCAGATGTTCTTCAGCGTAGCCGTAGCTACGGTGGAGGTTATCTAACGCTGAGTAAAACTCTCTATAAAGTGCCCGTAGGGAGGGATAAAAAAAGCGACCTTGCATAAAACTTGTTATTACCGTAGCTACGGCTACGCTAAGAAAAAGATTTTACACAATCTCATCTTTTTTTCTTCCCTCTGAGATATATCTAGGTTATGAAAGAAGTCTATTGGTACAAAGAGAGAAAATGAACGAAAAAATAGAAAAAGTAGTAACAATTTGGCATGAACATTTTAGTGATGAAGAGAGACAGTATAGTGAATTTGAACCCTCTGATATAGAGTACTTTGTTGGGTGTATGCTCTATAATCACTTTGCTTTTTCAAAAGCACTAGATAACCTTAAAAGTATGGATTTGAGTTATGATTTTTTATCCTCTTGTGGGGATGAGTATGATGAGATTAAAGCTATTATAGCTACAATAGAGTTTGAGAGTGAAGCAAAAAGTTTAGAATTTTTGTTAGAGTATGTAGAAACTTCGCGTCAAAAGTACAGAGCTTCAGAGCTTTATCTTTTAAATCGTTTATATAATCATCTCAAAACATTGGATAATATCTATAAAGGCTCTTTAGATGTATCTCCTGTTGATTTTTTAAATCCACTACTCCGTTAAATGTTACAAAAGTACCTCATAACTTCACGCGAGTTTTACTCAGATACTCCTGCTGTTTTTAGAGAAAAGTTACACTCTCAGTTTGTAAAACATCTCCCAAACTATGCCCTTTATAGGGATAAAGCGAATCCTCACTATGAAGAGGTAGCCGAGCATTTTGTAGAGGTCTGTAAGCAGTTTGAAAGTATTAAATCTTTTTTACATAGTGATGTAGATTTGGCAAAAAGATACTCTGCCTATGGTGTGCATTTGACTTCTTTAGAGTTTGATAAAATAGAAAAAGCAAAAAACTTAGGTTTAAAAGTGATTATCAGTACACATAGCTTAGAAGAAGTTTTACAAGCAGAGCATTTGGGCGCTGATTATGTTACTTATAGTCCTATCTTTGCAACACCAAATAAGGGTGAACCTAAGGGCATAGAAGATTTAAAAAGAATTATTGTATCAAGTAAGATAAAAGTTTTTGCACTTGGTGGTATAGTTGATGCAAAAGAAGTGCAAATGGTAGAAGAGACAGCAGCGTATGGTTTTGCTTCTATACGCTACTTTTATTAAGAGAGTAGTTTTCCAGCGAGATAGCCACTAGCAAAGCTCCATTGAAGATTATACCCACCACAAGGTCCATCAAGGTTCATAATCTCTCCACAAAAGTACAAACCATTTACAAGTTTACTCTGCATAGTTTTAGGATTGATCTCTTTAAGAGTAATGCCACCACGAGTAATCATCGCCATTTTAAAACCATCATGTCCTACAACTGTTAAGGGTGTCCATGCTAAAAGTTGGATAAGTCTCTCTCTGCTTTTTCCTGAGAGTTTAGAAAGTGTTACATTTTGATTTACTTCTGCTAATTTACATAACTCCAAACTAAGAGGTTTTGGGAGTAGGGTAGCTGTTAAGTCTACAATATTAAGAGTTGGATTTTTCAGAGCTGTTTTTTTGAGGTGTTTACTTATCTGCTCCTCATTCATCCCTTTTGTGAGGTTGAGCAGAAGAGGAACAGCATCATATTTTTTTAAAAGTGGAGTCACTTCCCTTGCAAAGTCAAGAACAACAGGACCCCTGATACCTGACTTTGTAAATATCAAGTCTCCTTTGGCACGAAGCTTTTTATGCTTTTTTAAGTCCACGCGTAACTCAACTTTTGCGATTGTGTCTGCACGACACTCAGCGACCCAAGACTCTTTTGTTTTAAGTGGCATCATTGCAGGACTTAGTTCTGTTACCTTATGTCCTAACTCTTCTGTAAGTCTATATCCATCTCCCTCAGCACCAAGTGTTGGATAGCCTAGACCACCTGTGGCTACTATGACATTTGGAGCGTAGTAAGTACTATCTTGTGTCCTAACAGCGTCTATGTTTTCACCCACTTGAAGGAGTCTCTCTACTCTTTGATTACAAACTACAGTGATGCCTAATCTTTGCATCTCCTCAGAGAGTCCAGAGATAATAGTGGCAGAGGAGTGACTTGTCGGAAAGACACGGAAACCATCAGGTGCATGTGTTTCAATACCAATCTCTTGAAGAAATTTGATGAGTTCACTATGGTCAAAAAGAGAGAGAGCATCTTGCATAAAACGACCATCGCGTCCAAAACGAGACATAAATTCTTCATTACTAAGGGTATTTGTAAGATTACATCTGCCACCACCAGTAGCTTTAAGTTTTGAGGATATATTTGAGAGCTTTTCTAGGAGTATGACATTTTTATCAGCTCTTGCGGCTACTATAGCAGAGATTATCCCTGCTGCACCGCTTCCTATGACAATAAGGTCATATCTATTGTTTTGCATACTTTATTTGTAAGCTTTTATATCTGCTATTAAATTTTTCAAGTGTGTTTGATAGGCAGGAATGAAGTTAAGATAACTTTTTCCCTCTGTGTCTGAGAGTGAAGATTTTATCATACTAGAGACATCATGAAGTGGTTTTGCACCAATATTTGCAGTGATTCCTATAATGTCTAAAAGTACTCTACCAGCATGTTCTAGTTCGCCATTTTCTAAAAGGTTTTCAAGTTTTCTATTTGAGTTATCGTAGTCTTGTATAAATTCATCAAGAATCTCATGATAAAAAGCTATATCTCCACCACAAGTCTCTAAGCCCTTATCTCCATCAAGATTTTTAGTCATAACAACTTCTACAAAATCCTCTTTTTGTGTACTCTCATCTGCAGTTGGTGCATCATTCATACCCGTATAGGCATAGAGTATATCATAGAGGGCATCCATTCGTAGTGGTTTTTCTAACTGTTCAGCCATACCTGCATCACGCATTTTTTTAATATCATCCGCTGCAGTATCTCCACTAAGTGCCACTACTAAAATATGATCATACTTAGGATTTGCACGGATGATGCGTGTCGCTTCAAAGCCATCTACTCTAGGCATATGTGCGTCCATAAGAACCATAAGAAAGTTTGTATCATTTTCAAGAATATCTAATGCTTCTTGACCATCATTTGCTATAACTATATCGATGCCACTTCCAGCGAGTAGACCCATTAAAACTTTTTGGTTGATGAGGTTATCTTCAGCTACGAGAACTCTTTCTCCCGAAAACTCTGAAAAGTTTTGTTTCGTTATCTTATCATGCTTTGGTACATCTCTTCTTTTTATTGTTCTTTGAGGTGCGACTTCTTCTATCTGCTCTTGTGGAGCTTCTACTCCAAAATCTCCCTCTTCTGAACCATTAAGTACTTCTTCTTCACTCTCTTCTACAACTGCTTTTTCTTGAAGAGCCTCTTCTTTGGGATTCAGTAAATCTTCCGCCCTAGCATTGAGCATTTCAGATTTTTTTTCACTCTCTTGTTCTTCTTTGTCAGCTACAGAGCTTTTATCTTTACCCTTAGCAACTAAAAAAACTATTATGACTACTACTGTAAAAATTATTCCGGCTATTATTTCATATTGGTATTGGGCAAACATAAGAGACCTTCTTTTTTTATTTATGATACCCTATCTAAATTTAAATGTAAATTATTTGTTAGATAAGTTAATGTATAATCTATTTAAATTAACTTTAGAGGTCTTTTGTGCAAAATATTCCCCATATCCCTGTATTGTATCGTGAAGTAGTTGAGGCATTTTCTGATATTGAAAGTGGTATTGTCATCGATTGTACTATGGGATATGGTGGGCACTCCTCTATGATTCTTGAAAAAAATCCTAATATTACGCTTATAGCTATAGACCAAGACCAGACTGCTATTGACTTCTCCCGTGAGCGACTTGCAAAGTATGGTGATAGAGTAAGCATCCGTAAAGGGCGTTTTTCAAATGTTATAAAAGAGATTTTAGAAGAGGTTGATGCAAGTGAGATAAAAGGTTTACTTGCTGATATCGGTGTCTCTTCCCTCCAGCTTGATCAAAAAGAGAGAGGTTTTTCCTATGAGAGCCAAACACTTGATATGCGAATGGACAAAGAAGCTCCTTTATCTGCATCATCAGTGGTAAATGAGTACTCACAGTCTGAGCTTGAGCATATTCTTTTAGAGTACGGAGAGCTAAGAAACTATAAAAAGATTGCAAGTAAGATAGTGCAAAATCGCCCATTTAGCTCTGCAAAAGAGTTAAGTGATACGCTTAAAAGTGAGATGCCAAGAGGAAAAAAAATCCATCCGGCTACTCTTTTGATGCAGGCTATTCGTATAGAAGTAAATGATGAACTTGGTGAGTTAAAATCACTTCTTCACTCTTTGCGTGATGCAAATTTAAACGCGGCCAAGATAGCTATTATCTCTTTTCACTCTTTAGAAGATAGAATAGTAAAACAAGAATTTGCAAAGTGGAGTAAGTCTTGTATCTGCCCTAGTGAGGCTTTTCGATGTGAATGTGGGAACAATCACTCTCTTGGAAAAATACTTACAAAAAAACCCCTTATGGCACAAGATGATGAACTTAAAGAGAATGTTCGTAGTCGAAGTGCAAAGATGAGAATCTTTCAAATGGGTAAAAAATGAGTGAAAAAAGTGAACTCTTAGAGGAGATAGATGTTGTTCTTATTCCTAAAAGAAGATTAGATGTTAGTTACTTTATCTATATTTTTTTAACATTAACTTTTATTACGATGTTTGCATTTCCAAAGATTTATATCACGCAACAAATATATTTTAAAAGTCGAGATATTGCTAAACTCAAACGCGAGTATGACACTCTTAAAGAGGAAAATAAAATTATTCGTGCATCAGTAGAAGAGATAAAGTTTAAAAACCAAATACTAGATACACTTTTTTAGGACGCTCAATGATTCGTAAATTTATACAGTTTTCAATAGAAAAACCACTCTTAAACCATATACTTCTTATATTTATATTTATGCTCTCTATTTTTGCATATATTAACATACCTAAAGAGATATTTCCTCCTACACAGCTAGATAAAATCTCTATTAGTGGTGGTTATATAGGAACTTCTGCTGATGTCTTAGATAAGATGGTGGTAAAAACCATAGAGGATAATCTGCAAAATATCACTGAACTTGAAGAGATAAAAACGAGTATTAAAAATGGCTCTTTTAAAATATCTGCTGATATTAAAACAGGTTCTGACAATATAAATGTTTTAAATGATGTAAAAGATGTACTCTCTTCAGTCAAAAAAGATTTACCTGCTGATATGAGTGAACCGATTGCAAAGATAAAAACACACTCTTTTCCTCTTGTTTTAGTGGCTGTTTCTGGAAATGTAGATAAAAGAATACTTTTAGAAAAAGCAGATGATTTAAAAAGTAAACTGAGTATTTATAAAGAGTTGAGTGATATTACTATTCGTGGCGATGCAGATGAAGAGCTAGTTATATCACTTAACAATGAGAAAATAAAAGCCTATGGACTGCAACCCTCACTTGTAGTAAATGCGCTAAGAAACATAAGCTCAATCTTCCCAGTAGGGACTATCAAAGAGAAAGCGCATCATCTTTATATCTCAACTTACAATGGTGAAAAAACAAGCAAAGATGTAGCAAATACAATCATAAAAGTTGCTAATGCAAGAGTTCGCATTGGTGATATAGCAGATGTGAATTTTAAACTGAGTGATGAGATAGAACTCTCTCACTATAATGGCGTACGCAATATCTCGTTAAATGTTGCAAAGAGTAAGGATGGAAATGCTATCACGCTAGTGAAAAAGATAAGAGAGTTACTTAAACAGGAGCGTCTTGATAACCCCGATATTAATTTCAGTATCTATACTGATACTTCTGTCTGGATTAAAAACCGTTTAAATACTGTTTTTTCTAACATCATTTTTGGATTGATGCTTGTCTTTTTAGCAATGTTACTCTTTATAAATCGTGGTATTGCTTTTGTTGTGGCTCTTGGAATACCAGTGAGCTTTATGATAGGGCTTATAGCTACTGAAGTGATGGGAGATAGTATGAATATGCTCTCTCTTTTAGGAGCACTTATAGCCCTTGGTATGCTTGTTGATGAGGCTATTGTAGTTGCTGAAAATATTTATAGACACTTAGAGGAGGGAATGGAGAGAAAAGAGGCGGCAATAGCAGGTGCAGCGGAGATGTTTCCAGCTGTTCTTACAGCTACACTTACGACAGTTTTCGCATTTTTACCTATGCTTTTGATGACAGGTGATATGGGGATGTTTATAAAGATTATTCCTATTATGATTACAGTTTTACTTCTCTCTTCTCTCTTTGAAGCATTCTATTTTTTACCTCTGCATGCCTATGATTTTTTAAAGGTATCTCAAAACGAAAGTTTTACGAAGAAGTTTTGGAAAAAGATGTATGCCTTGTATAGTAGGATTTTACACTTCTTGTTTAGAAGAAGATACCTCTCTCTCTTTTTAATTGTGGTAACTATTTTAGGTGCAACATTTGTAATGGTGAAAAACTCTAAGTTTCAACTTTTTCCTGACTTTGATACTACACAAGTCTATGTATATGGAAAAGTAAATATAAATAATGAACTTGAAGATACTGAAAAAGTAGTTACAAAGCTAGAAAATATTCTTTTAGAAAAGTTAGATAAAGATAATGTCTCTTCCATTACATCTGTAATCGGTTTTAAAATGGACTCTAAAAATAGAGCGGAACTTGGCGAAAATATGTTTCATATATTTATAGATTTAAATGAGCATGTCCCTGTAAACTTTTTTGACAGATATATTAGTCCTATTCTCTCTGTTGAGAGGAGTACTGGAGATAAAATCAGAAAAGATGATGCTAAAGTAATCGGGAAAACTATAGAAAAACTTTTAAAAGATACGCATAAGTTAAAAGATAGTCAAGGGAATTTGGTTTTTGAAGAGTTAGTTGTAAAAGTACCAGGTGCTGGGGTAGTAGCAAATGATGTGGAAATGGCACTTAGTTCTAAAAAAGGGAAAGATGTCGTGCCATCCCTTAAGTATCTTGAATCAGAATTATCAAAAGTAAAGGGTGTCTTTAATATCTCCGATGATGCAAACTTAGGCGAGAGAGAGTTAAAACTTAGGGTAAATAAATATGGACAGGAGTTAGGTTTTAGTGAAGAGAGTATATCGGCATCTCTTCGTGCTTACTATCTAAAAGGTGAATATGGAAAACTTTTTAACTCACAAGGTTTAATCCGTATTAAGCTAGAAAGTAATATAAACAAAGATATCAACTCTTTAAATAGTATAGAACTTCAAGTTCCTGCATCAAATGAGTATGTAGCTTTAAAAGATATATGTGATTTTGTTTATGTTCAGAGTTATGTAACTATTAAAAAAGAGGATGGTAAAAGGATTAGAAGTTTTTATGCTTCTATCCATAAAGATATGGTGACTTCTGCTGAGGTTATTGAAAAGATGCAGAGTGCTTTAGATAAAGTCAAAAAAGATGGGATAGATGTAGAGATAAAAGGTGAAGAGAAAGAGAACAATAAAAATAAAAGAGAGATGATGCAGTCATTTTTGATGGCGATTTTCTTGATTTTTATTACACTTGTTTGGCTTTTTGACTCTATAAAAAAACCTTTAATCGTTATCAGTACAATTCCACTTGTTTTACTTGGTGTTTACATAGGTCACTGGGTAATGGGTCTGAATATGACTATGCTTGGTATGATAGGAATAGTAGGACTTGCAGGTGTGGTTGTTAATGATGGACTCATAATGGTTGACTTTATCAAAAAAGCAGAAAATACAGAAGAGTTGATGAGTAGAGCAAAAACAAGACTAAGACCGATTTTATTAACATCTTTGACAACAGTTTTAGGACTTTTAACGCTCATCTTTTTTGCATCAGGACAGGCGATGATACTCCAACCTATGGCGGTATCATTAGGCTTTGGTATAGCATGGGCAACAGTGTTAAATCTGCTCTATGTCCCACTCCTATACTCAGTAGTATATAAAATAAAACCACCAAAGGAAAACATTTGAATTTAGAAATATCGTACGCAGCATTTGGAGTAAGACCTCCAGTAACAAAACCAATACCAGAGTTTTTAATAGAGATGGGCGAAGAGGGCTTAAGAAAATTAATCTCAGATCATTACGATGCAATAAAAAAGAGTGATATATATTTTTTGTTTCCTCAAGATGCAGAGGAGTTTGAAAAAGCAAAAATACACTCATCAGACTTTATGATTCAAATCTGTGGAGGACCAGCATACTTCAATCAAAATAGAGGTGCCCCACAAATGGTAGGGCGTCATGCTCCATTTGCAATCGATGCAAAGGCAAGAGAGAAGTGGTTAGAACTCTATAAACCACTGATTTTAGAACTTAAAGAGCAAGGCATAACAGAAACTTCACTTTACTCTTTTTGGGGATATTTAAATATATTTTCAATTTGGATGATAAATACTAAATAAGTCTCATTCAGTAAGCATTTTCTAAGCTACAGCTCTGTATACTTTCGACCTACAAACCAAGAGAAACTTTTTCTTTTTGTATAAGTGGGTCTTTAGCTCAGTTGGTTAGAGCCCTCCGCTCATAACGGAGTGGTCATGTGTTCGAGTCACATAGGACCCACCACTTACAAACAACCTCTACAACGAACTTTCAAAGAAAATTAAAATTGTTTAAATCATTTAAGTTTTTAATGGGTGACACTTTGGGTGACACTTTTTTGAAAAGAATGAGTATTGTTGTATGAGATAAATTTTAAACTGATTGTATAGCAAGAATGGTATCTGTAATTGTTTCATTATCGAAATTATCAATAGAAAAGAAAAAACAAGATTCTACCGATTGGTAGTTTGAATCATATTCTACAACAGTAGAAACAGGGATAAAGCTTCTTTGATTTATTTTTTCAAGTGTAGTATATACTTCAGCCTCGTTATCAAAGCTACAACTAATGGAAGCTTCCTCGCAATCATTCAAAGTAAAATTATTCATTTCTAAAATTGTATTTAAATCTGTCATTATCAGTTTCCTTTATTTTTTAATCTAATTATGCCGCAACATCGTGATGATGTGCTTCAAATAATTCGTCTATTTTTTTCCTATCATATTTTACAAAACCACCAAATTTTACATATGGAAGTTTTTTATCCATTCTATATTTAGATTGAGTACTTTTACTCATACCAAATTCTTCTTCGAATTCATCAGGGGATAACCATCTTTTTTCAGTCATTTTAAGCCTTTGTTTTAAGATGTGTCATTTTCTCAAATATAGAAAATTTAGTGTAGAAGTATATGAAGATTTAAGTGTCAAGTTTTAAGGATAAAAAAACTCTTGTAAAAGCCTTGTTTGTGATGGTTTAGGAGGTTTGGTTTTTTATAAAAAGTAGGGATAGATTTTTAATATATGAATGCAGTGAAAAACACTTAACTGTGAAAGTTAAGCTGTTTTTCTTAATGGTTGATAGTCAGTATTGTTTTTTTGTGTATGAGATTCAGTCTGAGTTTTGAAGTTGTTTTTATATAAAATCAGTTCAGTAACTTGTTTAACTTCAGTATCTTTATCTCCAGTGATTAATTCACTACGAATAAATTCTTTGTAGTGCAAGTCAAATTTATTAATGTAGTGATGTAAAATTGGATGGGTATTGTTATTGTAGATAAAATCAATATCTTCAAGAGTGTCTAATACTCCAATATGGTTAAAATCAAATTGTGAGTAGTCACATTCACAGCCAACGATTCCATGATTTGTTAAATTCTTCATATCTTCCTCTATATACTCTGAATAGTCCTCTTTGAGATTAAACTGTGTCAATGTTCCAAAGAGTGTTTTTAAGACCTTTAAAACGGTGATGTAGCTGAAAATAATCAGTATTGTAGAACTCCATATCAAATTTATTATAAAGTTCACTAAATGTATCAATTCTCTTTATAGTATTAAACAGTAAATCATTAATATCTTTGTGGTCATAGATGGCATTTGAAAAATTGATGATTCCATCTTTTTTAAAGGTTACTACTCCTGAAAAGTTAAAAGCTGACAGCATTATAAAAAGTGTACTTGTTTCAACTCCGTATTCTCTTTTATCTTGAAGAGTGTAAAATCTTTGAACTAAGATTTTTTTAAACTCGATAAAATCCTCAACAGATATATGTAACTTACCATGAGGGATAACTACATCCTTTCTAATTGTTTCAAGAAAATAATTTACCATCTCATCTCGATTATTTCTTATACACTTGTGCATATTTATAATACAAGGATTGATATCATTAACGATAATTTTTTTTACACCATGTTTGAGGAGTGCATCCGAGAGAGCTTTGAGTGAGCCTCCCATTCCAAAAAAACCATCAATAAATGTAGTGTATGTATTTTTCTGTGAAAGAATTTGAAAAACTTCTTGTAACTCTTTCCTCATTTTAAATTTACCTCCCATATAACTAATGAGACTATTTATCATATTTGGAATACGATAAATGATAAAAATAAAAACTTTTGAGAATAAAGTTTTGCTATAAGATACTTGATTTAATGTATTATCAATTTTAGTGTTTTTCATGGGTTAGTCCTTTTTTACTAGTGATTTGATTAATTCAATTTCTTCTTGGAAGTTAACTGAACACTCTGATTTTATAACTTCTACTTCAGACTTTTCATCCTGATTGATTTTAAGTTTAAAATACTTCTTAATCTCATATTGAAATAATTTTTTCACATCACGAAGTGAAATTATTTCATCATGCTCTGAGATAATGTCATTTAGTTTTTTAAAATCCTCCTCTTTAAATTTTGTGTCGAGAGTCTCTTTTGATTTTTCTAGATTTTTGTTTAGTTTTCTATTTCTAACATCTAGTTTTAACCTTGTTATTACTGGAGCAATAATTGTTTTTAAATCCTTGATAGTGATTTTATCAATACCAATCTCTTTGATTTTAGAAACAACAACTTCTTTTTCCTTATCGTTGGAGTCTGTTAGAGCTATTAATAAATTTTGAGGAATTTTTTCTCTCAGGTTGATAGTATTAATGATAGATTTAAACTCATCGTTAAATAAACTAAATTTTTGTCCAACCTCTCTTTTTATTTGAATGATTCTACGGCTAACATTTAATCTTTCAGATTCTGATAGAGTGTATGATTCTGAATCTCCTTGTGATAGCAGACAATGCTCCCAAGTTAAAATACTCATTTCAAGAGGAGTTATATATCTGTGAGATTGTTGTAGTTCAATCTCTAATTTTCGTAGTTCCTTTTTTGGAGTTTTTTTATCCATAACAAGAACTGATATTTTTTCAATACCTTTGTCTTTACAAATTTCAACATCTTCAGTTCCACTGAGTACATTATTATCACTATCTATAATGGCAAATGCCATCATTGGATACTTGTCAATTATTCGTTCTCTATTTATATATGAAAGGTTATACCCTTTTGTATCTAAAACTGATTGTTCCATTTTAAGTGTATTAACACCAACTAAAGTTGTTTTTTGTATATTTTGTGCTGATTTCATTCAACATCCTTTTTTTTAAGATGATGAATTATTCCGAGTAAGCAGATAGGATAGAATGTAAGGGAGTAGCTATAAGTGTCAAGAAAAATAGACTATATAATTGTTTAAAATTTTACTTTTATATCGCTGGAATAGCCTTTAATAGCATGATTTCAGGGATAATATCGAATTTCTATTTTGATGATTTTTTTTGAAAAAAAGTAGGGATGTTTTTTTATATATTTAGCTCTATATAATTGTAGTTTTTGATGATAATTTAGGCTAGTCAGTAGCCTTATTATTTATTTTTATATTGAATTTTTGCATAGGACTTTTGGATTTACTAAGCTCTTTTGCTCTCTCTTCATAATTAAAAGTTTTTTCTTTGGCTCTATTTTGAAGTGCTCGTTTTTTTCTCTGTTTTAATCTTTCTTTTTCTCGTTTTGTAAGAGGTTTATATTCATCTGAATCTAGTGAATTTATTATTTTCTCACTTTTAAAATCCTCAATATCCAAATAGTTGTCTTCAATCGTACTTTTAATATTATTTCTTTCGTAATCAAATACATCATCATCTGCCATGACTTCATCATAATCAAAATAATTTCTTGCTCGACTCTCTATCTCTTCTTGAATCATATCAGCTACTTCACTTGAGATATTCATAGCATTATTCAATTGCTTACTTGCATAAGAATTACCTACATTTTGAGAATCAAAAAGTAATTCGTATATAAAAGTTTTAAAACCATTTAGATTGTTTTTAACTCCTAAATTTTCATATATATTATTATCAGTAATCATTTTTAGATGATTGATAAGTGCATGATAGACATCCTTATTAATATCATCCCTTTGATTATTCTTCGTTTTAGCAAATGCTTCACAAAGTGATTGGAAATATTTATGTTCATCATTTACATAAAATTTTAAAGTACTTAATTTATCTTGATTCATTTTTTCATATAATTTATCTAATAGATGTGAGTTTCGATTATAGTCAATAACATATGTATCTTCTATCTCATATAGATTAATAAATTTAATTTCTCTCACTATTTCTTGATAATATAACGGTGCATTTTTATGTATAGAGTTTTCAAAATTTATATCTAAAGAATCACATATTATGGAAAATATTTTATTTTTAAGAGAATCTGTAAAAAAATTTTTAGTAAATATTAGTGACTGTATTTCATCTTCATATTCAAAGAAAAAAGAATCTAAAATTTCAGTTAATTTTAGCGACTTTAAATCTTTACGAATATTTTTTGAAGCCTCATGAGAGATAAGAAATTCATATTTTTTTGGATTAAATAAGTTCTCAAGGTATAGGTCTTTATCTTTCTTAGGTACATCTTTAAACAGTTCTGCATCGAACTCTTCAGATTTTTTTATTATGTCTATCTTTTGTTTTTTAGTTAAGAAGTGAATATCGTACTTGATAAACTTACTCTCTAGGCTATTTATGATTTTTACACCATGAAGAGCATCTGACAATATAGGTATAAATGATGCTTCACTATCTCTTTGAAATGTATCATAGTTTTTATAATCTATATCTTCAATATAAGAGATTACCCTTTTAGAGTTTTCTTCAGAGAGCCTTCTTGAGATGACTTCTTTTACTATTGAAAATATATCTGATTTGTTTTGAGTAAATTTATTTTTATCATAAACTACAAAGCCAAGAAAGTAATAAAATATTTTTGATAAATCTTTTTTAGATACTGATTCATCTGTAAATATAGGTGCAAAGTATTTTAGAACTTTTGTTTTATCTTTACTAATGTCAAAGTGAACAACTATATACTCAATCTCTCTCCATGAATTGTCAACAAAATTTTCTAAATCATCAAATGCATCATCTTTTAAAATCATAATATACCCATAAATTATTTTTACAGTATTATATCTTATAAGTATGAAGTGAAAATATTTCACTTAAAAAGGTTTTAAATCTGCACCCTTGATAGATGGTGCTCGTGTCTTAGTTGGTTTTTTGTCTGAACTTAGTTCACTACTTTTCATAAAATCTTTTTCTAAAAAAGAATCAAGTGTCAATTTTAAAACAAGTTCACTGATTTTAATTAAATCTTTAAATATTGATAGATAGGCTTTGAGTGGGTTAATTAAATCAAGCATCGCCCCATACATTCCAACTTGTGCACTCTTTTGTAAAAAGTTTCCTATGTCTCCTCTCTCTTTTTTATTGTGAGGGTTGATATATTTATATCCATCTTCATCTTTATAGACTAGAAGCTTTTTCTTTGTCTTAGTATCTTCTATAATGTCGGATATCTCACTTCTTTGTGTAAATTTAAAGCCATATCCTTTAACAGCAATCTCTGATAAGTTGATTTTTTGGAGCTTTTGCAGTAGGCTGTACTGTTGTGCATCATCTTCGATTTTTGATTCTTTTTTTAAATCTTCATAATTATTCAATGGTGGCGGTGGTGTTATTTGTGAAGATGGGGGTAGTGGTTCTTTTTTTATAACATTCATAAGGGTGTTTTGATTTTTTGTACTTAACTTTTTAGTTCTTCCTAACCTTTTATCAATGCGTTCTTTTTCTATTTCTTGGAGTTTGTCTAACTTTGCTCGTAAAGATTCAAGAGTATTTTTCTTTTTATATTGGAGTTGTTTTTCAAGAGGAGTACTACTGAACTTTGATTTTATATATTCTTTTTTTCCTAGTTCATTAGTAATGTACTTGGATTTTCCATCATTAAATAGGGGACTAAATACCCTCTGAGACTTCTTTTTATCATCATGGTTGATTGTGATATAGAAGTTATCTTTTTTGTAATCATAGCCAGATTTTAGAACCTTGATTTTTAAATCTTCTTGGATGTACTTCATAAGCTCATCATGTGAATTAAATGCATCTCTATTGTCATACAGCTTATCAAGAAGCATATTTTCAAATGATTGTTTCTCTGCCTTTGTTTGAATAGCTTGCGGATTGTATTTCCAATTTTTTGTAGGATTGGCTTTTGAGGGGATAGATGGTGGTTTCTCTTCATGTTTTAAATTTAAGTACTCAGTTAGGGTAGAAAATCTATTTAAATCCCGTTTATGAAAATACATGTCAAGCTTTGTCCCTGTTAAAAGATTCCTCTTGGGGATTTGTATATGAATATGTGAATTATTCGTATCTTGGTGCAGTACAGCGAGCATATTAACCTCTTCTTGGGAGTATGAATATAGAAGTTCTTGTTTAAAATCTTCATAAATCGCCTGCATATCGGCATCTGTTCTTTGCCCATTAGCACTAATTATGAAGTGAAAATGTTTGTCTTTACAGTCCATGGACTTGGAAATTTTATCGGTAAGTTGAGCAGTCCCATCTAATATTGTTATTTTACTTGTGTCTCTACTATTCTTATTTCCATATAAAAGGTAATTGGCAAGATTACCACCACCTGAGCTTACTTTTATAATCATAGCTTTTTCATTAATTTCTTTTCTATGAGGTAAAGGTAGGAAAATATAGTTGTGTTTTGTTCTTGATATTTTCCCTTTGTGAGCTGTTTTGAGATGGTTTGAAGTAGATTAATTATTTTATTGAAATAATAGAATTTTTTAATAATATCATTTGAATCTTTTTTTAGTACTTCATTATATACCAATCGACTTATTGCTACATTTGAAGAATTCGCCATTTTTTTAATCTTGCTATATTCCTTGTCTGTAAATCTTACTCTTACATATTTCATAATTATTTACCTATATAATCTTTTGAAGTAGATTTAGACTTTAGCTGTGTGGTTAAGTTATTTATATGCTGAGTCAGCTCTTGTGTTTTTCTATGATAGGTAGGAAGTAAATCCTCATATTCTTTAACTTTTTCCATCAACTCATTTTTATCTTGAATCATATTTATAATTTTTAAATTTAGTTGTTCTGTCTCTGATTCGCTGTTAGTAACTTCATTTGAAATATCTTTGATTTTTTGTCTCATATTTAGACTTATATTTAAGTCTGATGGCTTCATCTCACATAGTAATAAATATATTAATTCTTTAATATTTTGACACTCATATTTTTCTAAATAAATTGTGATTGAATCTTCTTCATAAGATTTTTCAATCTCTACTGCTAATTGTTTGATTGTAAAATCAACTATCTTTTTTATGTCCATATAATTTGGTTCTTCCATAATTATCATCCTTTTTTTCTAATTTATGTTTAATAAATTCAAGTGACTTCTGTGCAACAGATGTCTAAACTTGCCTCTCTTAAGTACTTCTCTTTTATTATAGGATGTAATGTAGTGAAATCTTTCACTGTCTTTAAAAGTTATAAACTTTTGTCTAAAATATTATCAATGTAATATTCAATCTGATAACCATGCTTTTGCATCAGTTCTTGGTACCCTCTAGCTTTAAATATTCTTTCTGTGATGTCATTTTCCTCTGTGATTTGTTTTGCTGTTCTTAACCATTTTGCAAACCCTAAATCTGCTGTGGATTTGTCTCCGTTATATTTATTTAGTAACTCTTTATATTTTCGGTTGGGGACTTTTTTAATATCCTTATATTTATCAAATTTACATCCATTTGGGTTAATCTTCGGCTCTTTAACTTTAAGAGGTTTTTGCCTCGGTTGTGCATCTATTTTAGATGGATTTTTTGGTTTGGGTTCTTCTATGATGTAATTTTTTGCGAGTTCTTCGAACTCTTGAAAAGTGTATGTATAATTATATTTTTGAATTGTGACTTTAAAATTATTATTATTAGGTTTTTTATTCATATAACCTGCTAGACGAAAGTTTCTAGCTGTGTCGAAAGTTTTATCTATTTTAAAATGATAGCAGAGTCCCTTGAGTAGCTTTTTAAATTTTATTCTATCCTCTTCATCTTTTACGATTAGTCCCTCTTTAAATTTATAAATGAATTGGAATTTTAGTGTTGAGGACTCGATGATATAAGAGGGATGTCCTAGTAGGTTTATGATTTCAGCTTTTTTCTGTTCTATATTTCCCTTGTCAATATCAAAATAATAAGACTTAATTTTGTCTACAAATGGCTCTTTACGACTTGGGTACGGGGTGTTTTGTTTTTTATAGGTGTTTAATGTAAAGTAGATATCTGCACCCTTGTCTCTATTTAGATAGTAAAATCGTCCTAATTGTTTTTGTAGGTTCTCGTTAGTTATGTTTAGCATGG
>JALSUU010000129.1:0-19313 GCA_027071075.1 Sulfurimonas sp.
ATTCGTGGGATTTATGAAAAAGAGTTAAATGAGGAGAGTGTTGTTCGTATTGGGTATGCACTTGCATCAAAGATAGAGGGTGAGTATGTGGCTGTTGGGTATGATGCAAGAAGTCACTCTCCAATTCTTTTTGAGTATCTTACTCGAGGACTCAATGCTGGTGGAAAAAAAGTGCTTGGAATGGGGCTTGTTCCAACGCCGGTAAACTACTTTACAAACTACCAAGAGTGGGATGGTATCACTCCCTCTGCATCAGTGATGATAACAGGCTCACACAATCCAAGTGAGTACAATGGTTTTAAGATAACAGTAGATAAAGCACCATTTTTTAGTGATGATATTTACGCACTTGGTCGTGAGTGTGAGGCTATGGATATGCCAGCAGAAGTTGAGCGTGATGTTACAGAGATCGATGCAGTGAGTCGTTATGTTGAGTACATTGTAAATGCTTTTTCTCATCTCAAAGGTATGGATACTAAGATAGTTTATGATTGTGGAAACGGTGTAGCGGGCGTAGTTACTGAAGATATTTTTTCTCGTTTAGAACTTAAAACAAAAGGACTCTATGTAGATCCTGATGGAACTTTCCCTAACCATCACCCAGACCCTTCAGTCGAGCATAATCTTGAAGATGTTAAAAAACTTCTAGCAACTGATGGCGATATTGCTTTTGCCTACGATGGTGATGCAGATAGAATAGCAGTTCTTACACACAAGAACAACATCAAGGGTGATATGATGGCTCTTTTATACTCTCTGAAAATGGATAAACCTACTGTAATTGGTGAGGTGAAATGTTCTCAAGTAATGTATGATGAGTTAGAGCGTCGTGGTGCTACAGCTATCATGTACAAAACAGGACACTCAAACTTAAAAGTAAAGATGCGAGAGACAAATGCAGACTTAGCATGTGAAGTAAGTGGACATGTTTTCTTCAAACACCGTTACTTTGGATACGATGACGCGATTTACGCAACTCTTAGAATGTTAGAGTTAGTCTATGCAGGTATTGACCTTGATGCAGAGTTAGCAAAACTCCCTGTAGTCTACTCAACAGAAGAGCTAAAAGTAGAAACTACAGAAGCCGAAAAGTTTAAGATCATAGATAGAGTAAAAGAGTTACTGAAAAATCCTCCAGCAGATTTTCCAACTATCAAAGATATTATCGATGTTGATGGTGTTCGTATTAACTTTGAGAAGGGATGGGGGCTTGTTCGCGCATCAAACACTACACCTGTTCTTGTTACTCGTTTTGAATCTACTGAACAAGAAACAGCTACTTTGTATGAGACGAAAATAAATGCACTGATTAAAGCAGCAAAAGAGTCTTTATAGTTTATCAATATGATAGCGAAATTTAGATATAATTTTGCCGTAAAAATAAATACTATTTTTAAGGACACAAATGAAAACACATACTCTCTTAATGCCACTTGATATGCACCTGCATCTTCGTGATGCAGTGATGCTTGAAAATGTTGCACCGCTCTCAGCTTACACTTTTAGTGGTGCTCTTGTTATGCCAAACCTTGTTCCTCCTGTTGCTAACAAAGAAGAGGTTATCGCTTATAAAGAGCGTATTATGGCAGCGGTTCCAAACGACTACTTTGAACCTTACATGACACTTTTTTATAAGCACTATGATAAGGCATTTTTAGTGGATATTGCAGATGAGGTTACAGCTATTAAGCTTTATCCTGCTGGAATCACTACAAACTCTGAGGGTGGTGTTAGCTCTTTTGATATAGAAGAGATGCGAACAACTTTAGAGGCTATGAGTGAGTTAGAGATTCCTCTTTGTGTTCATGGTGAGACGGATGGTTTTGTTATGGACAGAGAAGCGGAGTTTATGTCTATTTATGAACTTCTTGCATCAAACTTTCCAAATCTTAAAATTATTATGGAGCATATCACAACAAAAGCTGCTGTTGATATGTTAGATAAGTATGAAAACCTTTATGCTACTATCACTGTGCATCATCTTCTTTTAACCCTTGATGATGTTGTGGGTGGGATGATGCAACCACACCTCTTTTGTAAACCTATTGCAAAGAGACCAGAGGATTTGGATGCACTTTTAAGTGTGGCTCTTGAAGCACACCCTAAGGTGATGTTTGGTTCAGACTCTGCACCACATCCTCAACATAAAAAAGAGTCTTGTGGCTGTGCTGCTGGTGTATTTACTGCACCTATTGCTCTTCAACTTTTATGTGAGATTTTTGACCAATTTGGAAAGTTAGATAATTTACAAGCATTTGTAAGTGATAATGCACAAAATATCTACGGTATCTGTCCAGAGTTTAAAGAGATTACCTTAGAAGAGAGACCTTTTGTTGTACCAGCGAATTACTCAGGTGTAGTACCAATGTACGCAGGTGAGACTCTCTCTTGGGCTATTGAGAGTGTCGATTAGAGTTCTTTTACTAGAAGATGATGCACTCCTCGGTGAGACTCTTGAAGATCTGCTTGAAGAGGAGAACTATGAGGTTGTGCATTTCTTAAATGGTCAAGAGGCACTTGATGCAACATTTGATGCAAAGTTTGATATCTATCTCTTAGATATAAATGTACCGCTTCTTGATGGAGTCTCACTCTTAAAAGAGCTTCGTGGTGCAGATGACACAACTCCAGCAATCTTTTTGACATCACATAAAGATAAGTTTATGATAGAGCAGGGCTTTTTGAGTGGTGCTGATGATTACATCAAAAAACCTTTTGATAATGATGAGTTATTGTGGCGAATGAAAGCAGTTCTTTCTCGCTCTACGCAAGAAGCACAAGAACTCGCAGGCTTACTCTCTCATGATAAAACGCATAAAACCATACTCTATAAAAACGAAGTACTAGAACTCTCACAAAAAGAGTATGCACTTGTCGTTCTTTTGATGCAACACCTTGGTGAGACTGTTCCAAAAGAACTTATTTTTGACACACTCTGGAGTGCATCAGCGGGTGGAAGTGATGGGGCAATTCGTGTTTATATAAACAGACTTAAAACTTTACTCCCTGAGATGAAGATAGAAAATATTCGTGGGGTAGGGTACAGACTTGTTCAATAACCTTAGAGTAAATATTTTTATCTACTATGTAGTGACGGTTGTTGTTTTTATCTCTCTTGTGTATTACTTTTTGATTATTCTCAAAGTAGAAAATATTTTTGTCTTAAGTATAATAGGACTCTGTTTTATTATTCTCTCTGCTATTTTTATCTCTAAACTCGCAGTTGATCCACTTTTGGAGTATGTAAAAGACCTTCAAAACCTCTCTAAAGAGACACTCCATGAACTCAATCTTCCTATAAGTACCATCAAAACAAATATAGGCATGCTGTACAAATCTACTGATGATGCAAAGAGTATGAAAAGACTCAATCGCATTACTGTAGCCTGTGATATGCTTCAAGAGCGTTACAATGAACTTGATTATCTCATTAAGATGCAGAGTGCGGATGTGAAAAAAGAGGATTTCTTTTTAGATGAGTTAGTAGAGCAGCGGGTGGCATTTTTACAACAACTCTACCCCTCTTATACTTTTAATCTCTCTTTAGAACGAGTAGAGGTTTTGAGTGATAAAAAGGGCTTAGAAAAAGTAGTTGACAATCTGATTGATAATGGGGTAAAATACTCACAAGATTCAAAGCTCTTAGATATTAGTACCAGAAATGAAACCCTTATAATAGAAGATTATGGAATAGGGATGGATGAGGTGCAACTGCTTCATATATTTGACAATTATTACCAGCAAAATAGCAGTGTGCAAGGTTTTGGAATAGGTCTGAGTATGGTAAAAAGATTTTGCGATGCAAATAGCATTGAGCTAAAGTTTCACTCCTCTTTAGGTGTCGGAACAAAAATAGAGTTACAATTTAAAAGCGAAAAAGGTAGATAATGGAGACAGCAAATATAATGGAGTATGCAGAGAGTGCCCTAGATTATGGTGTAATGGGGATACTTGTTTTGATGAGTATTGTGACTTTGTGGCTTTTTATAGAGCGTATGATGTTTTATAAAAGTGTTCGTGTTGAGGATTATGCTCATAGAGATAACTTAGAGATTGATTTGACAAACAACATAACAGTTATAAGTACTATTGGGACAAATGCACCCTATGTTGGACTGCTTGGAACTGTTACGGGAATCATGATTACTTTTTATACTCTTGGTGATGTTGGAGCAGTTGATGCAAAGAAAATCATGATGGGTTTAGCACTTGCACTCAAAGCAACTGCTATGGGACTTGTTGTCGCTATGCCTGCTATTGTGGCGTATACCATTTTACTGCGTAAGGTTGAAAAACTGCTTACAAAGTATGATGTGATGCAAGATACAAAAGAGCAGTAGAGACAATGGCAAAGTGTAAAAAAGCACCAAAAAAGTTTGATGAGATAAATGTAATTCCCTTTATCGACATTATGCTTGTTTTACTAGTTATGGTTCTAACAACAGCAACATTTATAAAACAGGGAGTTATTCCCGTAGCACTTCCTGAGGCAAAAGCAACAGATAAAAAAGATGTTAAAAAAGAGATAACTGTCTATGTAAATGCTAAAGGTGAGATGTACTTTGAAAAAGAAAAAGTTGACCTTAAAACATTAGAGTCAAAACTCTCGACTATTAGCAAAGATCAGACGGTTATTTTAAGAAGTGATAAAGAGTCACGCTTTCAAGATTTTGTAAGTGTTATGGATATCTTAAAAAGATTAGGGCATGAACAACTTTATATAGTAACGAAGAAGTAAACTTTTAGTAAGGATTATCTAAAAGTTTAAACTTTTTCTCTTTAGGCTCTTTCTCTACTTTTTGACTACTCTCATCAATTTTTTTCTCTTTAGGAATTGTGTTAAATACTTTTTTTTCATGCGTCTCTATATCATTAAAAAGAGTACTCGCTATAAAAAAGAGTACCATTATGACTACTATACTTGCATAAAAGAGTAAGTAGTTTTTTACATGTCCTGATTCAAAAGGGTTTTCTATCATATCTTATAGCTTCCTATCTTTAAAAATTTTCGCGCACTCATTGTACCCAAATTCTATGATTTTTTCAGATTTGTTAAAATCAAATGTAGCACAAAGGTTTTTCGGTATATCTATCTCTATGTCGGGTGGATAAGTAGCAAGTTTCATACGGGCTATGCTCTCTTGCATCGTCTCAAAAGATTTATTTGCTATAGTATACATACCGTTCTCCATAGAGATTGCATCGGGGAGGGTAAATTTAGAGAAGTACTCTTTGACGCGACCCCCTAAACTTCTATCTACAACTTGGTTTATAATATACCCTTCTCCTACTCTATCTCCTCCAAGATTTACCGCGATAGTGAGGTCTGTCATATCATTAAAAGTAGGTGCGATGGGTACTGGGTTGAGAACACCACCATCTACAAGCAGCATTCCCTCATACTCATAGGGAGTAAAAAAGAGAGGAATAGAGATAGAAGCACGAATAGCATGTATAAGTGATCCACTACTAAACCAGATCTCTTTTTGTGCATCAATATCAGTAGTGACAGCAGTAAACTTTATGTTTAAATCTTCTATCTGCTTATCTCCATCCATGAGATTCTCAAGTTTTTTCATTAAATGCCTTCCTGATACAACGCCACCAGAACCTTTGATGTCAAGAAGTTTAATAAGATCAAGCATATCAGAACTACTAAGCCATTCTATGTAAGCATCAAGTTTTCCAGCAGCATAGTATCCACCAATAAGAGCACCCATAGAACACCCTGAGATAGACTCTATCGTGTAACCATGCTCTTCAAGCCAACGAATAACACCAACATGTGCTAAACCCCTAGCACCACCACTCCCTAGGACTAAAGAGACTTTTTTACTCATACTTCTACCTTTTGATTTACTTCTGTAAAACTATACTATAAAAATGGTATATATCTTGCTTTATTCTTTGTAAAAAAAGGATATGAGTGCAAGTACTTTTAGGGAGTGAGTATACTGTTTTTAAAGTTGATGGTGACATTGACGCTTATAAGCAGTTAAAAGAGTTTATTGATCTTAATTTTAGTGCGAAGTATGTCAAAGAAAATATTCTCTTAATCCCTCTCTCAACTGAGAATAATCATAAGCGAAAGTTTTTAATGAAATGGTTATACTCTGAGTATAAAAAAGAGACAAAAAACTTTAAAAAAGAGTTAAAATTTGAACTTATAAAGAGAATAGATAAGCCCATACATATTCACTTTTTACCTAAAAAAGATCAGGCTGTGACTATCTCTGCAACTTTTTATGATAACCAAGTGTGTCAACTCATCCTTGATAGTAAAAATGATAACTGTAATCTCTTTTTACTCCAATATTTCTCTGGGTATATTCGTTTGAAGAGTTTAAGTTTTAATCTCTATGAAGTAACTGTCACTACAAATCAACATAAACAATCTCTCCAAGAGTTTTTTACAAAAAAGAGTATGCGTGGTGTGAGTGTAAATATGCAATATAATGCCAAAGCATTAGAACTTTTTCTATCACTCATAGAAGAAGAGACACCCTTAAGTGATGTGGATAGAGCTTTTAAGATTTTAAAAGTAGATAAATCAGACTCACTCAAAGAGATTAAAAAAACATATAAAAAACTTGCAAAAACCTACCATCCTGATCTCTCATCTTTAGAGTATGAAGAGAGTACAAAAAAGTTTCAAACCCTTTCGGATGCATTCACTCTCATAAAAAAGTATAAAGAAGTTGCATAACTTATAGGGTTTAGGTTTAACTTAGAACACTTAGTATACAATTCATAAGAATTTATGATTTTAAAAGAGCAATAATGGCAAAAAAAATATTAATAGTTGATGATGCAAGACTTATACGAAATGTAACGCAAAAAGCAGTTATAGAAGCTGGTTTTGAAGCAGTGTTAGCAAATAATGGACAAGAGGGTTTAGAAGCCCTTAAAAACAATGAAATAGATTTTATTTTTTCTGATATAAATATGCCGATCATGTCTGGTATGGAGATGATAGCTGAGTTGCGTAAGATGGAGAAGTATAAGTTTGTTCCAGTAGTTATGCTTACAACAGAGACAAAACCTGAACTACAAGCCAAGGCAAAAGAGATGGGTGTAAAGGCGTGGTTAGTAAAACCATTTAACAAAGAGAAGTTTTTATTAGTTTTAGATAAATTATTAGGCTAGAGTATGGCTTTAGAAAATATAAGTGAAATTACTATTTATGAAGTTGAAAAACTCAAAAATATTTTTTTAGAACTCTTAAAAGAAGATAAGATTATCCTTAATATGAAGGGTATTACTAAAATAGATATCGTTGGAATACAACTACTTATATCATTTCTAAAATCAGCGGAAGCCTTAGGAAAAGATGTGAAATTTGAGAACATAAGTGAGAGTGTGCATGAACAGATTGCATCATCTTCTTGTGAAAATGCTTTAGGACTCGTGTGATGGAAGAAGAGTTAGAGATATTTTTAGAAGATTGTGATGATCAACTTCAGTTTATGGAAAATGCCCTTGTAGAGATGCAAAATGGGATGATAGATGAAGAAGCTATTGGTGCTATATTTAGAGCTGTGCATACTATAAAGGGTAGTGCTGGTATGTTCGGATTTGATGATGTTGTAGCATTTGCGCATACTGGTGAGAACCTTTTTGATATGATTCGTCAAGGTAGTGTTGCCGTAAATAAAGATATGATAGGGCTTTTCCTTCTTTGTAGAGATCATATGGAAAAACTTATTCAAGCTGCTGTGACTGAAACAGAACTAGATGATGCGCAAAAAGTAGTTGGATCTAATCTTAAAGCGCAACTTGTTGCATATATTGAGGGAAAACCTGCACCTAAAGAAGAAGTTGTAGAACTTTCCAACAGTGTAGAAAAAGAGGAGAGTTGGCATATCTCCATTCGTTTTAAGAAAGACTTTTTTACTACAGGTATGAGTATAAACTCCATCTTTAACTTTTTAAATAAGATGGGAAAAATCATCAAAAACCATCCTATCACTTATAATATCCCTCTTCTTGAAGATTTAAATCCTACCCACCCCTATATAGGGTATGAACTCCTCTTTTTAGGCGATACAAACGAAGAAGCTTTACATGAGGTTTTTGAGTTTATAAAAGATGATGTGAGTCTAGTAATTTTTCAGATAGATACTGAAAATGCGTATGATGCACTTCTTGAAGAGCGTCAAGAGGAGAAACTCAAAAGTGAACTTATTGAAGCCTCTTTTGTTGAAGCATCTTACTTTCCTCAAGAGAGAGAGGAAATAACTCCTGTTACTGTAGAAGTTATTCAAGAAAAAGAAGTAGAGAGTAAGAGAGAAGAAAAGCCAGAAAAACAGAAAAAAGCCACTACTTCTTTACGCGTTGATTCTAATAAAATAGACCTTCTGATAAACTATATGAGTGAGATAGTTATCGCTAATTCTAAAATTCTTTCTCTGGTTGATAATGAAAAAGATGATAACAATGAGGGGTCTGAACTCTTAGAGGCTGCTCATAGTATGAAAGAGTTACTTGAGTATGTTCGTGATGGTATTATGGATATTCGTATGATTCAGGTTGGGGACTCTTTTAATAAGTTCCGCCGTATTGTAAATGATACCTCTAAAAAAATTGGTAAAGATGTAGAGTTTGTTATAACGGGTGGAGATACGGAACTTGATAAAACAGTAGTTGAACGCATCTCTGATCCTCTTGTGCATATGTTACGAAACTCTATTGACCATGGTGTAGAACTTCCTGAGGAGAGAGTTGCAAAAGGGAAGTCTGCAAGGGGTAGGGTTGATCTTCGTGCTTATCCAGACTCTGGAAGTATAGTGATAGAGATTGAGGATGATGGAAAAGGTTTGGATAAAGAACGCATTCTATCAAAGGCTATAGAAAACGGACAAGTAAATCCTTCTGCAAAACTTACAGATGAAGAGATTTACAAACTCATCTTTGAAGCAGGTCTCTCAACAGCGGAGAAAGTCTCTGATATCTCAGGGCGTGGTGTAGGTATGGATGTTGTCAGAAGAAATATTGAAGATCTTCGTGGCACTATTGATATCGCTTCAACGCTTGGAAAAGGGAGTAAGATAACGATTCGTCTTCCTCTTACACTTGCTATCATTGATGGTTTTTTAGTGCAAGTAGGGACTACAAAGTATATTATCCCACTAGAAAATATAAAAGAGTGTGTAGAGTTAAGTGAAGAGGAAGAAGCTAATATGGGTTCAAACGAGTTTATAAATCTTCGAGGTGAGATGTTACCCCTTTTAAATGTTCGCAAAATACTTCATGAAGAAGAGAGTGTTAGCAGAAGAAAAAATATTGTCATAGTCTACTTTGGAAATAAATATGTAGGACTTCTTGTAGATGAACTTCTTGGAGAGTACCAGACAGTTATTAAATCTTTAGGAGAGGTCTTTCAGTATCTACCAGGTATTAGTGGTGGTTCTATTTTAGGAAGTGGAGAGATTGCTCTAATATTTGATATTCCAAGGCTTATAGAGCTAAAGAGTAGGGAAGGGTTGTAAATGATTGATGATGAAACTTTATTAGAAGAGTTCTATAATGAAGATGATGATGATATCTTTGTTATAGGTGATGCACAGCAGTATCTTTTTTTTAAAGCGGGTGGAGATATTTATGCTTTTGATGTAGAGCATGTGAATGAAATGATAGAGTATCAGCCTCTGACAAAGGTTCCTATGATGCAACCTTATGTCAAAGGTGTGACAAATATTCGTGGCAGTATTGTGACTGTTATTGATCTTTTGGAACGGTTTCACTTTGGTTCAGCAACTATAGGACCGAAAACTTCTCTCATCATTATTAAAAATATTGCACTTGTAATTGATGAGGTACATGATGTAAATAGCATCGTGAATGATGATATAAAAGAGTCTCTTGATTTTGGATTTAAAATTGAACAGCGATTTATACGATCAATGGCAAAATATAATGACTCCTATATCGCTATCTTAAACTGTGAAGAGATTTTTAACTTAGCAGAAATCTCTCAACTCAAGGAGAGCTAATGGCATATGATTATTTAGATGACATAGATGAAGAAGAAGATGAACTCGATCTCTATACACTTGTCTCAACAAACTCAAATGATTTAAATCAATACCTTGTTTTTAAAGGATCAAACCTTGAATGGTATGCTATGAATGTCTCTAAAATTGAAGAGGTAATTGTCTTTGATAAAAAGAACTTAGATATATCTTATAATAGCGATAAAACAAATCTTATTTTTGCAACTGCAGATATACGAGATAGTATGACCTCTCTAGTTTATTTTGATGCATGGTATGGAAATAAACTCTTGAATGATGATGAATATGAGCTTATAATCCTTGCAAATTATGGTGGGCATAAGATGGGTATAGTGGTCAAGCAAGTCTCTTCTATCTGCATCATTGAAGCAAAAAATATGAGTGATAATTCACAAAGTAATCTAAAATCTACTTTTATCTCAAAGGTACTTATCGAGGGTGAAGAGCAGATGTGCACCATCTATGATGGGGATAAAATGCTTCTTGATGTCTTTGATACTATAGAGCAAAAACAGCAATATCTTTTTAATCAAGATGCACTCAATAAATTAAAAGGGAAACTTATTCTCTTTGCGGATGATAGTAGATTTGTTCGTAAGTTAGTGGAAGATCTTTTTGAAGTTTTAGGTGTTAGCTATAAAATATTTAACGATGGCATATTTTTAACTGACTATATATCTTCACATTCAAATGAAAAAGTTGATCTTTTTATCACTGACTTAGAGATGCCGAATATGGGTGGTCGAGAGGTTATACTACGGATAAAAGAGAATAGTTTTTATGCGGACACCCCAATACTTGTACATACAAATATGTCCAATAATGCGATGGAATCAGAACTCTTAGAGATGGGAGCATCAGATATTATTGCGAAGATAAATATGCTCAACCTTGGCAGTGCAATCTTAAAAGAGATTGGTAAATAAGATGACAAATATAAGTGAAGAAGAGTACGACAAGTTTGTAAAACTAATCTTTGAAGAGATAGGTATAACTTTAAGTGAGCATAAACAAAAGCTTTTAGAGTCGAGATTTTATAAGCGTATGCTTCATTATAAGTTAGAATCATTTAGTCAGTATTATGATTTATGTTTAGAAAACTTTACTGAGAAAATAGAGATGCTCAATCTCATCACTACAAATGAGACCTATTTTTTCAGAGAAGTGGATCATTTTAAGTTTTTAAAAAATTATCTTGTAGAGTATGATGGTGCTACAAAGGTGAAAATCTGGAGTGCCGCATCATCGGTAGGTGCAGAGGCTTACTCTATAGCTATGGTCTGTGACACTGTACTCCCTCCAAACAAGTGGGAAGTACTTGGCAGTGATATAAATAGTCATGTGGTAAAAAAAGCGCGTATGAGACTCTATCAACTCACTTGGTCAGAAAAAATTCCAAAAGAGTTACGACAGAAGTACTGTCTCAAGGGAAAGGGTAAGTATGAGGGTATGTTCCTCATAAACAGAGATTTAGCAAAAAATGTCAAATTTCAAACAAATAATTTACTCGAACCTAACCCTAACTTTGGAAAATTTGATATAGTATTTTTACGAAATGTACTGATTTACTTTAACGATGCCACGCGTAAAACAGTTATTCAAAATATACTTGAAAATATGAAGATAGGTAGTTATCTTATAATAAGTCAAACAGAAAACTTAAATGGATTAAATATAGATACCCTTGAACAAGTGGAATCTTCTATATTTAAAGTTCTTAAGGAGTCAAAATGACTTCTTTCTTGCCGACAGGCAAAGCTTTAGTGTCTGAGTATAATTTGGACTTGTTCAAATTATACGAGAATTAATAGAAGGAGATAGAATGGCAGACACATTAGTAAAAGAAGAATTTCTCGATACATACGAGGGTGAAGTGATGTTTTTATCTCAAGATCTTGAAGAGTTGGCTAAAAAGTTTGAGAACGGAGCGTTTGGTGCAGAGGAGTTGGAAGTACTTGCTCTAAATATGCTTGATGTTGCAGATGTATTTTTATCCTGTAGATACACACAACATATCTCACCCATTTTTAAAGAGTTCTCGGAGTTTATAGATACGCTGAGTGTAGAGGTTCTTATGAAAAATGAAGAGTCTATAGAATATTTACATGCGATACTCTTAGATGTAAACACATATATTGAACAATATTTTGTAGATCGTATTTTTAGTGATGTTTATCTTTTTCAGGACTCTTTGAAAAACTCAATAGATTTTTTAAAATCATCATACAACTCCCAAGAAGGTATAACTACAGAGGAAGATGATGGTAGTGAGGTGCTTTTCCTTTAATGACAAAAGTATTTGTGATAGATGATTCTATAAGTGTTAGAAATGGATTTACATCAATTCTCAAAGAGATGGATGATGTAGAACTTATTGGAACTGCTGCTAATCCTATTGATGCATTAGAAATTTTTGCAAAAGTTGGACTTCCTGATCTATTTATACTCGATATTGAGATGCCTAAAATGGATGGGCTTACATTTTTAAAAAAGATAAATTCTCAAAGACCAACACCTGTCATTATATGTTCAACCTTAGTTGGAAGTGGTGCTACTATGCTTATTGATGCTCTGCGTTTAGGTGCTTCAGATGTGATTGAAAAACCAAAACACAATATAAATAATCTTTTCTTAATGTATAGAGATGAACTGATTCATAAGATTCGTTCAGTTGCCAAAGCAAATATTAACTATAAGAGTAATATTGAACTTGAACCAAATGTATCTCTTCAAGAAAAAGCTTTAGAGGTTGCAAGTGCTCAACTTATAGCTATTGGTTCTTCTACCGGTGGTGTTCAAGTTTTAGAAGAGATTTTTACACATTTAAAATCACCTCATAGTGCTATAGTAGTAGTGCAACATATTCCAAAACAGTTCTCTTCTTCTCTTGCAAAAAGGCTCAATGAACTCTGCGCAACAAGTCTTGTAAAAGAGGCACAGGAGGATGATATGCTGATGAATAACACTATCTATATTGCACCTGGTGGTCTCCATATGGAAGTGGAAAAAAGAGGGTTGAAATACTATATACGACTCAAAGACTTTCCTAAAGTAAATTCGCATAAGCCAAGTGTAAATGTACTCTTTAACTCCGTAGCTAAGGCTGCAAAAGCAAATGCAAAAGGTTTTATCTTAACTGGAATGGGAGATGATGGAGCGCAAGGGCTTAAAAATATGAAAGAATCAGGTGCACAAACATATGTGCAAAATAAAAAGACATCAACAGTATACGGTATGCCAAGTGTAGCATGGGAGATGGGAGCTGCTTTAAAAGAACTCTCTATCTATGAAATTATACAAACTATAAATAAGGCTTAAGCTCTCTTTTTTATCCAAAATAGTAGATAAATAATATTATCAATTAATTGACTTTATCTTAGATTAACTTTATTTGATTATATTACGAACATTATAAATAAAATGTAGGAGAAACTATGAGATCTTCATGGCTAAAAGAGCGCGAAAATGATGCGGTTAGAACACAAATGTATTATGCAAAGAAAGGCATTATTACGGGCGAGATGGAATATGTCGCTAAGGTAGAAGAGTTATCTCCTGAATTAGTTCGTAGTGAGGTTGCTCGTGGGCGTATGATTATTCCGGCAAATGTAAACCATGCATCACTTGAACCAATGGCAATCGGTATTGCTAGCAAGTGTAAGATAAATGCAAACATCGGTTCATCTGCTATTGCAGCTGATATTGAAGATGAAGTTGAGAAGATGAAAGTTTCTCAAAAGTATAAGGCAGATACAGCGATGGATCTCTCAACTGGTGGAGATTTAGATGAAATTCGTAAGGCAGTTATTGGTGCTTCTGCTATTCCTATTGGGACGGTGCCTATTTATCAGATACTTCATGATGTTGGAAATAAGATTGAAGATCTTACTATAGAAGTAATGTTAGATGTTTTAGAGCGTCAAGCGAAGCAGGGTGTATCTTACTTTACTATTCATGCTGGTTTTCTTTTAGAGACTATGCCTAAAGTTGCAAAGCGTAAGATGGGTATCGTTTCTCGTGGAGGTTCATTGATGGCTGCATGGATGATGCATTACCATAGAGAAAATCCTTTCTACAGTGCTTTTGATGATATTTTAGATATTTGTGCAAAGTATGATGTATCTTTGTCTCTTGGAGATTCTCTTCGTCCTGGTTGTTTAGCTGATGCGAGTGATGATGCACAACTTGGTGAGTTAAAAGTTCTTGGTGAACTTACTCTTCGTGCTTGGGAAAGAGATGTTCAAGTTATGATTGAAGGTCCTGGACATGTGCCTATCAACCAGATTGAGCGTAATATGAAGATACAAAGAGAGTTGTGTCATGAAGCGCCTTTTTATATCTTAGGTCCCTTAGTAACTGATATTGCTGCTGGATATGATCATATATCTTCTGCTATTGGTGCAGCTGTTGGTGGATGGCATGGTGCTTCTATGTTATGCTATGTAACACCAAAAGAGCATTTAGGTCTTCCAAATGCTGATGATGTTCGTGAGGGAATTATCGCTTATAAAATAGCGGCTCATGCAGCAGATATTGCAAGAGGTCGCAAGGGTGCGAGAGATGTTGATGATGCAATGAGTGATGCTCGTTATGCTTTTGACTGGGAAAAGCAGTTTGAACTCTCTTTAGATGGTGACCGTGCGCGTGAGTACCATGATGAGACACTTCCTCAAGATGTATTTAAAGAGGCAGAGTTCTGTTCTATGTGTGGACCAAAATTTTGTTCTTACAAAATTACTCAAGAGATTATGGATAATCCTGAGGGAATCCAAAGAATTATTGATGAGTCTAAAGCCAAAGAAGAGGCTGCAGAAGTAGCATAAACTTAAAAAAATCAACTTACTTATCTAAATAAGACAATATTTGTCTTATTTAGATATAATCTACAAATCAAATAAATATTATAAGGAAATACTAGAAATGACTGAAGAAATTGTAAAATCAGCACTTTCAAAAGTAATGTACCCTGGGTTCACTAAGGACATTGTAACTTTTGGTTTTGTAAAAGATATAAATATTGATGGTACAGCAGTAAGCTTTACTGTTGATATCACTTCAAGTGCACCAGAAGTTGCACAGCAAATTAAAGATGAAGCTACAGAGGCACTTAAAGCTGCAGGAGCTACGGCAGTAAACTGCCACATTCAAGCACCACAAATGCCTAAAGAGTCATCTTCACACGGTAAGAATATCGCTCCACAAGTAAAGAACTTCTTAATGGTAAGTTCTGGTAAAGGTGGCGTTGGTAAATCAACTACTTCTGTAAATATCGCTATTGCCCTTGCAGCTCAAGGACTTAAAGTGGGTCTTTTAGATGCAGATATTTATGGTCCAAATGTTCCTCGTATGATGGGTGTTGCTGATGTAAAACCTGAAGTAAATGGAAATAAAGTACTTCCTATTAAAGCATATGGTATTGAGATGATGTCTATGGGTTCACTTATGGAAGATGGTCAATCACTCATCTGGCGTGGTGCTATGATCATGAAAGCTATCGAGCAGTTCTTGCGTGATATCTTATGGTCAGAGTTAGACTGTTTAGTTATAGATATGCCTCCAGGAACTGGTGATGCACAACTTACTCTTGCTCAGTCTGTACCTGTTACAGCTGGTCTTACAGTAACTACACCACAATCAGTATCTTTAGATGACTCTCGTCGTTCATTAGATATGTTCAAAAAACTGAATATTCCTATCGCTGGAGTTATTGAGAATATGAGTGGATTTATCGCTCCAGATACTGGTGTTGAGTATGATATCTTCGGAAAAGGAACATCTGCGCCTATGGCAAAAGAGTTCGATACTGAGATAATCGCAGAGATTCCAATAGAACCAGGAATCAGAACAGGTGGAGATGAGGGTAAACCAGTTACTTTCTCTAATCCAAGTTCTGAGTCTGCAAAACGCTTCAAAGAAGCTGCTGCTTCTATCTGGGCAACAATCGAAGAGATCAATGCGAATGGTGGGGTTGATAACCAAAGTGTTCAACCAACTACACCTCCAGGTGTGTCAGCTTGTTCTACTGGTGGAGGAAGCTCTGCATCTACTCAAAGTAGTGGTGGTGGATGTGGTTGTAGTTAATTCTACAACCCTTTCTACTCCTAAAGCTATCTAAGAAAATAAATTCTTAGATAGCTTTTTTTTATTTAATCCTCTTCTCTATCGCTTACTTGCTTTTTTTGACTCTTTTTATGTCTTGGTTTTTTAGCTCTACTCTTTTTTGCAAAATTATTTCTTGGGGTATGCTCAAAATTTTCTATCTCTTTTTCTTCCATCTCACAATGCATCATTAACTCTATAGTTGTGAGCATATTTTCATCTTCAGGATCTATGAGGCTGATAGCTGCACCTATCTCATCTACTAAACGCAAACGCTTAAAGTAATCCGTTTTGTCAAAGGGTAAGTCATAGTTTATAAGTCGCTCTACATTTTCTAAACTCAAAGTTTCAAGTATCTTATCTGTTGTGATGAGAACTGTTATCTCTTTTGCATTAAAGGCTAACGCAGCTGCTTCTTGTTGTGCTTGGCGGTGGTTTCCGTGTATAGCAAGAGACTCTATACCTTTTTCTTTTAAGAAAGAGACCAGAGTATCAGCACTGCGTTTATTTTTTACAACTATAAGTGTCTGTTTGTCTAGATACTCTTTACCTAGTTCAAAGAGCATTCTATTCTTATCGTGTTGTTGTACAAAATAAGCATCTTGTTTTGTTCTTTTGCCTACACTGATATAGTCATAATATTTTTTAGCAGGGGCGGGAGTGTTCTCTTCATTCATCTGTTTATTTTCTCTTTTATCTATTTTTAATCCACTCAGCTATCATGCTAAGCTCATCTCTATCTATGCTATGATCTTTCTCATAGCTTTTAAACTCTACATTAAATCCGCCATCTTGGAGAACTTTCACTTGTGCTTTTGATGTCTCAAAGGGCAGTACTGGGTCTTGAGTTCCGTGAGTACATAACCAGTTATTTTGATTCACTTCTTTGTTCCTATCCTCTAAAATCTTCTTTGCATCATAAATATAACCACTTATAGCAATATAGCCAGCAAGTGTTTTATGGTATCTCGCTCCAAACTCAAAGGTAAGCAGTGCACCTTGTGAAAAACCAAAAAGAAAACTCTCTTCAGCATTAAACTGACTCTCAAAAAGAGCATCTAAATCTCTAGTGAGTAGTTTTGAAGAGTACTCTATTCCCGGGAGTTGATCGGGTGGCAGTTGGTACCAAGAGTAACCGCTAAAGTACTCAAAAGGTGCATCAAAGAGGATATAGTTCATATCATCAAGGGCTAAAAATGGAGGCAGTCCAAGAAATCCATCAGAGGAGTCACCGCGTCCATGAAGAATAATCATCAACTTTTTTGAGGGAACCTTTGCGGGAATAAATTGGTTTTCTAACTCTAAGTGTTCAAAATTCATTTTTTTCTTTTTCTTTTTAGATTTTCGCTTGGTATGTAAAACTCCAGATTTTGTAATTTTTTTACAGAGACTTGTTTTGTTTCTATTAGTTTTTCAAGCCTCTTTTGTGTATTATCATCAAAAAGCAGTGCCACATCCTCTTTTGTTAGAGGTCTTTTATCTAAGGTGTTAAGTATATCTTCATCGCTATAAAAAGCATTGTTTGGTTCAGCGTGAACTCTTGATGCGATGTGAATAGGAAGAGAAGCATCAAAGAGCATAGAGAGTTCATGCAGCTCTTTATAACTCACACCCATAACAGGATATGCAGGAGGTCTGTCAATAGTTCCTAAGTCGATGCGTAAAGCATTCGCTTGAAGCAGTACATCGTTTAACTTCTTTACCTCTTCTTTCGTATCGTTGAGTTCATGAACAAAAAGAACTTCTATAAAAAGTTTTCCCTTATAAGTCTTACTAAACTCTATGACTTTTTGAACAACTGCATCAACATCTATACTCTCATGGGGTCTATCTATCTTTTTAAAGATATCACTACTCACTGCATCAAGAGAGAGTTTTACTTGGTCTAGTTTTAAAAGGGAGTCAAAAACATCCGCATCGACTAATGATGCACTATTTGTAAGTATGAGTGTCTCTGTTGATTTTTTAATTGTGTCTATCTCTTCTATAAGTTCATTGAGATGCGGGTAGAGTGTAGGTTCTCCATTCGCCGTGAGTGTAATAACATCTATCTTCTCATCGAGATGTTTTTGCAACGCTTCTATAATCTCTTTTACTTGGATAGTTTCGCTTTGAGCAGCAACTGTAGCACTAGGAGCGAGTTCACAGTAGAGACAGTCAAAGTTACACTGTTTGAGGGCGGGGGAGAGGTCGATACCTAAACTCATGCCAAAACGGCGTGAGTTTATAGGTCCGAAAATTATACTATTTTTTACTGACACGCTGGCACTCAGATACAAAGTGCTTTGCATTCTCTACAGGCACATCAGGGAGTATTCCATGTCCTAAGTTAAAGATATGACGAGATGTCTGCATAACACTCTGAATATGCTCTACAGACTCTGTTGTCGCTTCTTTTGAGTAGAGACGGCATGGCTCCATATTTCCTTGAAGAACATATTTATCTCCAAGTTTCTCTTTTGCTAACTCCATAGGAGTAGCCCAATCAACACCAAAAACATCAAAATTTCCATACACTTTATCGTAAAAAGTTGGAATACCTTTTGGAAACATGATAATAGGAATATGAGGATACTTCCCTTTTAAATACTCAGCAATCTCAACCATATATTTCCAAGAGAATTCATCATATTTTTCAGTTTCAATAGCCGCTGCCCATGAGTCAAATATTTGAACAACATCAATACCCGCTTGAATCTGCTTCTCCATATAGAGTTTTACAACTTCTGTTACTTTTGCTAAGATGTTATGAAGTAATTCAGGGTTTGAGTACATCATTTTTTTACAAATGTTATAAGTCTTTGTTCCTTGACCCTCTATCATGTAAGTAGCAAGAGTCCACGGTGCTCCAGTAAAACCTATGAGTGCCTTATCTTCTGAGAGTTGTTCTTTAATAAGTTTGATAGTATCATAAACATAAGTAAGTTTACTAGCGGCTTCATCACCACCGATAAGTTTATCTAAATCTGCTTGTGAAGTGAGAGGATCTGAGAACTTAGGACCTTCTCCTTTTACAAATGATAAATCCATTCCCATCTCATCAGGAATAACAAGAATATCACTAAAAAGTATTGCTGCATCAACACCAACAATATCAACAGGTTGGAGTGTAACCTCACACGCCTTTTTTGGATCATGGCAGAGGTTTAAAAAGTTTCCAGCCTCTGCACGAACTGCCATATACTCTGGAAGGTAACGACC
>JALSUU010000129.1:19413-30051 GCA_027071075.1 Sulfurimonas sp.
CTGCATCAACACCAACAATATCAACAGGTTGGAGTGTAACCTCACACGCCTTTTTTGGATCATGGCAGAGGTTTAAAAAGTTTCCAGCCTCTGCACGAACTGCCATATACTCTGGAAGGTAACGACCTGCTTGTCGCATCATCCATACAGGTGTGTAAGGTGTCTCTTTTCCTAAACATGCATCTACAAATATTTTTCTCATTATTTCATATCCTTAATTTTATTTCATAAAATGAAGGGAACCTTTTCCTATTCATTTATCACAAGAATGGAAGTATACCCTCAAGGGGCACCCCGATTCCATTCTTTACGTTAACACTTGGTTTCCTTCAGCAGGAAGCTCATTGCACTAGTGCAATTTTATAAAAGTCTATTAAATCTAATTAGTGTTTGTGTCCAACTTTACCGAGGAAATATAAACCAACGGCTACAGCTGTTATTGAGAGTGCAAAGTAGAGCATCTCTAAGGCTCCATTGTACTCAGTGTGTCCAACTTTTTGGAAGAAACCGACAACTAAAACCATTACGATTACTTTACTAATCTTATCTTTAAGTTGATCAAGTGAGTGAATTGCTAAGATTTTATTATCTTCACCATCATTCTCTTTTGCTACATCAATATCAGAAATAAAGAGTTCATAAAGACCAAAAGAGAAAAGAATCATTACAACACCGATGAGATATAAATCTACAGCACCAATGACTCCTCCAACAACATCTTCATGAAAATGTTTTGGATGGAGATGGTTTAAATAAGTAGAGATGACCATTTTTACAGTATCGTAAACATCAACTGAAGCAACAATAAAAAGAACTATCGCACCGATGATGCCGAAAACAACAGCCAAAATAATCATAAATCTTGAAGCCCAAAGAGTCCCCTCGAATGCCTTTTCCATCTTTATTTATTTCCTTCCATCTCTACCCATTTTTGAGCGATTCTTACTGCATTAGTTGCAGCACCCACTCTAAGGTTATCTGCAACTATAAAGAGATGTAACATGTTTTTAGAATAAACATCATTTCTAATACGCCCTACAAAAGTCTCATTTTTATCTACACATGTCGCAGGCATAGGATAGAGTGCTTCCTCAGGTTTATCAAGAATAACTAAGTTTGGAGCACGACTTAAAACTTCACGCGCTTCGTTCGCTTCAACTTCACTATCAAAAGTAAGTGTAAGTGCTTCTGCATGTCCACGAAGAGTAGGAACGCGTACACAAGTTGCACTCAGAGCTACATCTTTATGCATAATCTTTGAAGTCTCATTCACCATTTTCATCTCCTCTTTTGTATATCCATTTTCAGTGAAAACATCAATCTGAGGAATAACATTGAGTGCTATCTGTTGGTTAAAAACTTTGTGCTCTGCATCGGAAAGAGTAAAAGCAAAAAATGCTTGCATTTGGTTTACTAGCTCTTCCATAGCAGTTTTACCAGCACCACTTGTCGCTTGGTAAGTAGAAACATCAACACGCACCAAGTCGTAAGCTTCATCAAGAGGCTTCAGTGTTTGTACCATCTGAATAGTTGAACAGTTAGGATTTGCAATGATTCCTGTCTGTTTCCATTTTGCAATATCTTCAGGATTTACTTCTGGTACTACAAGTGGAGTATTCTCATCCATTCTAAAGTGTGAAGTGTTGTCAATTACAACTGCACCAGCTTTTACTGCTGAGGGTGCAAACTCTGCACTTACACTACCACCTGCACTAAAAAGAGCTATCTCTATCTCTTCACTTGCAAATATATCATGCGTTAACTCTTGAATAGCTAGTTCACTACCTAAAAAGTTAACTGTTTTCCCAAGGCTTCTTGCACTTGCAAGAGGCACTAACTTATTTAGTGGAAAATCTATTTCAGCAAGAACATTTAATATCTCTTCGCCCACTGCACCATTGGCTCCAACTATTGCTACATTATATTTTTTTTCACTCATCTATTTTCCTATTTTAAATTTATTTATTTTCTAACTTCTAAAAAGAGTTCATCTTTTTGAATCTCTTGTGTCTCACTCAAAATAACTGAACGCTCTACAACTGAAATGAGTTCTCTAATATTTCCAGGCCAAGCGTAATCAAGTAGCTCACTTTTTGCCTCTGTTGAAAAGACTTTACTCTCAAAACCATATTTACTGCAGTTCTCTTGGCAAACTGCTTCTGCAATCTGAAGAATCTCATCTTTTCTCTCACAAAGGGGAGGGATATGAAGAGGGATAGTGTTGAGTCTATAATAAAGGTCTTCTCTAAACTCACCCTCTTTTATTTTTTGCGAAAGATTTGCATTTGTAGCGGATATAACTCGAATATCAATCTTTATACTTTTGGATGAACCCAGTCTACGCACCTCTTTTTCTTGTAAAGCACGAAGAAGTTTGGCTTGAACACCATAAGGCATCTCCCCAATTTCATCTAAAAAAAGTGTTCCCCCATTTGCGAGTTCAAACTGTCCAGCTTTTGCTTCACTCGCATCCGTAAAGGCACCTTTCTCAAAACCAAAAAGTTCACTCTCTATAAGGTTTTCAGGAATAGCTGCCATATTAATAGCCACAAAAGGTTTTTTTACTCTAGGAGAATTTGTGTGAATATAAGAAGCAAAAACCTCTTTCCCAACACCACTCTGACCAAGAAGTAAAATACTCGCATCAGTCTTAGAAGCTTTGTCTGCGATAGAGAGTGCTTTAGAGAGTGCCTCAGAGTTCCCTAAAAAACCACTTTTAGAAGTTTTCTTTTTCGGAGCACTCTTTTTGACTTTAAGTATCTTATCTTCACGCTTGATTGCATTAATAAGTGCATCAACATCAAAAGGCTTGAGAAGAAAATCTTTTACCCCTAAATGAATAGACTCTATGGCTTTTGTTAAGGTGGCATTTCCAGTCATAATGATGACTTCATAACGACCACCTAACTCTTTAACAAGTTCTATACCATCCATACCAGGCATATTGATGTCAGTAATGACTAAATCAAAGCTCTCATTTAAGCCTTTAATTGCATCTTTTGCATTTTTAAAGGTCTTGACTTCAAACTCTTTATAGTCGCTCATAGCGATTTCAAGAGACTTTCTCATATTAATATCATCTTCTACTATCGCTATTTTCACAAACTGTTCCTGATTAGAGCCTATTTTAAAGGTGAAATTATAGCAAAATTATCATTAAAATCGACTTTGAAACAAGTTGTTTTGAGGGTGAGAATTGTAAATGAGCTATACTCAAAGTTGCTAGTTTTGCTTCGACTCTCAAGGTTAAGCCCTAGTTTATGAATGAACTCTATAAATTCTTCGTTATTTATATTGATAATTCGCTTTAAATCTGAACTACCATCACTCTCAAGTGAGATGGATGCATAAGGTTTCCCTTTACACTTTGTCATAGCATGAGAGATATCTAAAGTTTCATTATAGAGAATGGCATTCTTAACGGTGTATCTGTAGGAAATGAGGTACTCACTCGCATGGAGGGCGAGTGAGAAAAAAGCGAGAAGAAGGCTTATTGAAAGGCAGCGTAAGATACTACTATCTCCATCTCCACTTCACATAAACCATCTTTAAAAGATGTCTCAACGATATTGGCATTTTTTACCATAGCAGCAACAGCTGTTCTTACTGTTGAGCGTTTTACCATCATATTTTTGATAAGGTCTTGACCATCAACACGGACACCTTTTACTTTTTCAGCGATGAGTCTATAAGCATCTGCAATTGCTGCACGCTTTGCAAGTGCATAGGCTTGAGCAGGAGAGTCAGTTGTTGTCGGTGAAACACCTTGTCCCACTACACTAACTACCATAGTCTTATTTACTTGTAGAACTTTTTGAGTATCACAAACACATCCAGTTGGTGCTATTACTTGGTCATTTGGACATTCGCAAGGCTCATTCATCTCCGTTGGTTCAGAATTCATTTCATCTGAGTTTTCATCTGCACTAAGAGATGAAAATGCCAGAGTGCCTAAAAATGCAGCTAATAGTAATGAGTATTTCATTGGTAAACCCTTATATAATAATTAGCTGTTTGAAGCAATTACTATTCCAAGATTAAAGTATCGCTCGATTCTTCAATATCATCATCATCTATTTCTTCTTTAGGACAACGGGAAATACTTGCTACATCATCCCCTTTTACTATATAAACACCCGATGTATTACGACTTGACTTAGAGATAGTTTGCATATCTACACGAATCATTTTACCGCTTTTTGTAAGAGCCATCATATCCATGCCTTCATCAACCATGAGACAACCAACGATATTTTTACCAGTTTTTGCAGTCATCTTCATAGCAATAACACCAGATCCACCACGGTTTGTAAGTCTATACTCCCCAGCTTCAGTTCTTTTACCAATACCTTTTTCAGCTATCATAAGTATCTGTTGCTCATCAGTAGCGATGATGTTTGCATCAACAACTTCATCACCCTCATGCTTAAACTTGATACCACGAACACCACGAGTTGAACGACCCTGCTCACGAGTTTTTTCTATCTCAAACTTAATACATTGTGCATATTTTGTCACTATAAAGAGATAACGAATATCTTGATTTGCAATTTTTGCAGTGATTAGTGCATCGTCATCATCAAGAACAATTGCTCTTACTCCATTACTTCTAATATTGCTAAATTCACTTAAATTAGTTCTCTTTACAACACCATTTTTCGTAAAAAATACAAGACCCTTATCTTCACTAAAATCTGTTGTAGGAATGATAGACTGAATTTTTTCATCAGCTACTAGGTTGATAAGATTAACAACAGCCTTTCCTTTTGCAGTTCTACTTCCCTCTGGAATTCTATAGACTTTTAACCAGTGAAGTTGTCCACGGTCTGTTACAAAAAGAAGAGTGTCATGTGTATTACAAGTAAAGAAGTTTTCTATAAAGTCATCTTCATAAGTAGTAACAGCAGTTTTGCCTTTTCCACCACGCTTCTGTTTCTCATAGGCAGCTAATGGCACACGCTTGATATAACCACGGTGTGTAATAGTGACAACCATTGGTTCATTGGGAATCAAATCTTCAATATCAATGTCATCATAATCATCTTCTATTTCAGTTCGACGCTTGCCTGTATATGTATCTAAAATCTCATCAAACTCTTCACTAATGATACTGTGAAGTACCTCTTCACTTTTTAGAATTGACTCTAAGTAGTTGATAAGTTTCATAAGTTCTGCTAACTCGTTTTCAATCTTCTCTATCTCAAGACCAGTTAAACGACCAAGTCTCATAGCAACAATACTTGCTGATTGAATCTCACTAAAGTCAAACTCTGTAACAAGATTTTCTTTTGCTTCCTCTTCAGAGTTTGATGCACGAATAACACGGATAACATCTTCAATGATATCTATAGCCTTTTTAAGACCCTCTAAAATATGTGCACGCGCCTTTGCTTTTTCAAGGTCAAAAATAGTACGACGGATAATAATAGTTTTACGGTGATTAATAAAGTGCTTTAGTATATCAATAATTCCAAAAATTCTTGGTTCTTGGTTTAATATAGATAGCATGATAATACCAAAAGTAGTCTGCATGCTTGTCTGTTTAAAAAGATTGTTTAGAACGATTTCGCTCATGGCATCTCGTTTAAGTTCGATAACTACACGCATACCATCACGGTCAGACTCATCACGAATAAGTGAAACACCATCTATCATCTTATCTTTTACAAGGTTAGCGATATTCTCTATAAGACGAGATTTATTGACTTGATATGGAAGCTCATCAATAACAATAATCTCTTTTTTTGCACTCTGCTCAATATGGGTCTTCGCACGAACTTTAATGCGACCACGACCACTCTCGTAAGCATCCATGATACCTTTCTTACCAAAGATAATACCACCCGTAGGAAAGTCTGGTGCATGGATATACTCCATTAACTCAATAAGAGAGATATTAGGATTTGCTAAAAGGGCTTTGAGTCCTGTCATAATTTCAATAGGGTTATGAGGAGGAATATTTGTAGCCATACCAACTGCGATTCCTGATGAACCATTTATAAGAAGGTTTGGAACACGAGTAGGCATAACATCTGGCTCTTTTGTAGTACCATCATAGTTATCTATCATGTTTACTGTGTTTTTCTCTAAATCCTTGAGAAGTTCCCCTGCATACTTTGTCATACGCGCTTCAGTATATCTCATTGCCGCTGCAGAATCTCCATCAACCGAACCGAAGTTTCCTTGTCCATCTACAAGCTCCATACGCATTGAGAAGTCTTGTGCCATACGAACAAGTGCATCATATACTGCAGTATCACCGTGCGGGTGGTACTGACCAATAACATCACCGACGATACGAGCAGACTTTTTAAACTTTGCACCATGAGAGAGGTTCAGTTTATCCATCGCGTATAAAATTCGTCTATGAACAGGTTTAAGCCCATCTCTAACATCTGGTAACGCCCGTCCAACAATAACACTCATTGAGTAGTCAAGGTAAGAGTTTTGAAGCGTCTCTTCTATATTTATCTGTTGTATATCATCATTATCTAGCAAATTAGCCATTAAAACACCCTATAGTAGTTTAAAAAAATATTGGATATATCATACCAAATAAAGACTTAAGAAAATGTTTAAGTGTGGTGAAGTTTTATACAAAAGTGAAAGAGAAAAGAAGTGTATAAAAATTAATCACTATCTATAGAGTTTAGAAATCTATTTGTGGCATACTTGCAATTGAAATATTCACAAAAAGGATTCACATGAAGAAATGGCTTATAGCTTTAATGCTAGCTTTACCATCTTTAGCATTAGCTGAAGATACTCTAGATACTGGGGATACGGCATGGATGATGATATCTACTGCTTTAGTTCTCCTTATGACACCAGCAGGTCTTGCACTATTTTATGGTGGTATGACTCGTTCTAAAAATGTTTTAAACACATACGCAATGGTTCTCGGTGCATTTGTTGTTGCATTTATCGCTTGGATTGCTGCTGGTTACTCAATGGCATTTGGTGATGGTGGTTCACTTCAGAGCTATATCGGTGGATTTGGAAATGTTTTCTTATCTGAAACAAGTTGGAAAGACTTAAGTGGTACATATCCTGAGTATGTATTTGTAGTATTCCAAGGTACATTCGCTGCTATTACCGTTGCTATCGCTTCTGGTGCAGTTATTGAGCGTATTAAATACTCAACTTGGTTAGTGTTCGTTGCTATCTGGACTATCGCTGTATATGCTCCTGTTACACACATGGTATGGGGTGGAGACGGTGCACTATTATTTGATGCAGGTGCTTTAGACTTCGCTGGTGGTACTGTTGTACATATGAATGGTGGTTTAGCTGGTTTAGTACTTGCTATCTTAGTAGGTAAGCGTGTTGGTTATAACAAAGTAGCTATGAAACCTATGTCTGTAATGTTAACTGCTCTTGGTGCAGCATTATTATGGTTCGGTTGGTATGGATTTAATGGTGGATCTGCATTTGGTGCAAACGCAATCGCTGGTCTTGCTTACTTAACTACTACTTTAGCTACTGCAGTTGCAGCGGTTACTTGGATTTTAATTGAGTGGGTTGTATTCAAAAAACCAACTCTCTTAGGTGCTGCTTCAGGTGTTGTTGCAGGTCTTGTAGCTATTACTCCAGCTGCTGGTTTCGTTGATGTAAGTGGTGCTATCATCGTTGGTGGTGTTGGTTCTGTTGTTGGATTCTTTGGTGTTGCTACATTGAAGAAAAAACTTGGTTATGATGACTCTTTAGATGCTTTTGGTATTCACTTTTTAGCTGGTCTATGGGGTTCTTTAGCAACAGGTCTTTTAGCTGTAAAAGATAATGATTTATTATGGGACGGACCACTCAAAGAGTCTGGAGACAGAATGGGTCAGTTTATGGTTCAAGTTGAATCAGTTGTAGTTATTGGTCTGTTTACTCTTATCGGTACAGTAGTAGTTTATTATATCGCTTCAGCACTTACTGGTGGTGGTCGTGTTGATGAAGAGACTGAGCAAGTTGGACTTGATGAAGCTGTTCACGGTGAGAAAAGTTTAAACATATAAGGAATAAAATATGAAAAGAATAGAAGCAATAATTAAACCCTTCAAACTTGAAGATGTAAAAGATGCACTAGCAGAGATTGGTATTACTGGTATGACAGTAAGTGAAGTAAAAGGTTATGGTAGTCAAAAAGGACACTCAGAGCTTTATCGTGGTGCTGAGTATGTTGTAGATTTTTTACCGAAAATCAAAATGGAAATGGTTGTTTCTGAAGATATGGTAGAAAAAGTTACTAGCACTATCGTAGAAGTAGCACGAACTGGTAAGATTGGTGATGGGAAGATATTTGTTAGTGATATCGAAAAAATCATCAGAATCCGTACTGGTGAAGAAGATACAGAAGCTATCTAGTTTTTTTCTTCGTATCTGCACACACTTAAGGTGTGTGTATCCTCTTAAAATCCTCAATTTAACACTTCTGTAACAGATATTTTGATACCATCTATTTTATGAAACGCCACTCTAACTCTTTTTTTTTATCACTCTTTGTGCATCTTCTTATTTTACTCTCTCTATTTTTTATTTATAAGCAGTTCGCTACGGAGAAACCTACAAAAAAAGAGCAGATGACCTGTATAAAGCTTGATTGTCTTAGTCCAGAAGTAGCTCCTTTATCCCCTCCAAAAGAAGTTATAAAACCTCAAAAAAAAATAGAGACAAAAAAAGTAGTGAAAAAAAAGGTAAAAAAAAAGAAAACAGTAGTGGTGATAAAAAAGAAAAAAGTTCTAAAAAAAAGAGTGGAAGAGAAGACTGAGCCAACTCCTATAGTACAAAAAGAGCAAGTTGTAGAAAAACCTACAGTGAAACAAAAATCTCCTTCAAAAAGCACACAAAAACCTTTATCGAAGAGTAAAAAGAGTCTTACAAAAGTAAAAACCCTTTCAGCACAAGAGCAGTATTTAAAAGAGAATCTATCAGAGATAGTAACACTCTTAAAAGAGAATTTACACTATCCTAGACGGGCAAGAAAAAGAGGAAAAGAGGGTGTTGTAAAAATAAAGTTCAGACTCTCAAAAGATGCAGAGATATCAAACATACAAATCGTAGAGTCAAAGAGTGAGATACTCAGTCGTGGAGCTATAAAAACTTTAGAAAATCTATCATTCAAGTTACCCCCTCCAAAGGAGGAGCTAATCTTGAATGTACCTATCTCTTATAAACTGAGATAAAACTTAAGTCAGCATAAGAAGCGATAAAAGGATTACTTATTTTGATAAGTGGTCTTCTCTCGTATATTTATAATATATTTAACATTTCTCCCCTGTGAACCCTCTATTTGATAAATACATCCATGCTGTACTAACTCTTGTATATCTCTTTTTGCTGTAGCTATGGAGACTTTTGTCATGGATACATACTTCTTACTTGTTAAACCGCCTTTAAATTCACCGTCATTGTAATCGAGTAATTTTCTAAGTACTTTTAATTGGCGAGGATTAAGAGAAATATCTCTAATCCTATCCCAGAACTTTGTTTTAGTGATTACTTTATTTATAATATTCAATGTCTCTTCAAGGGAGTCATTAAATATCTCAAGATACCATTCTATCCATCGAGAGCATTCTAAATTAGTGTTGTCTAATAAGTTTTGAGTTTTCTCTAACTTATCATAGTAACTTCTGCGATTCTTTGCAATCGCAGTAGAAATATTGAAATATTTATACTCTAGTCCAAAATTTTTAGAGACTACATAATCACCTATAATTCTAGCTATACGACCATTACCATCATCATAAGGGTGTATCGTTACAAACCATAAGTGTGCAAGAGCACTTTTAATATAAATATTTTCTTCACTTGTGTTAATGAAGTCTAAGAGCTTATTAACATCATCTGATATGCTTTTATAAGGTAATGCCACATAATGTACTTTCTCTTTTCCAATAGAGCCTGAAACTATTTGCATATCATCGTAAGTTCTAAATGCCCCAAGCTCTATCTTAGTAAACTTACTTGGTGTATGACTAAGGAGTGAAATATGCCACTTATGTAAACGAAGTAGATCTAAATCTTCTCTGTTTTGAGTACTATCTATGAGTATATTTGCTAAAGCATCCGTATGATAAGTTGATTTATCTTGTGCTTCTTCAAAATAAGTATCGAGTTTTTTTCCTATTGAAGATCTGACACTATCTCGTGAAAGATGTTCCCCTTCTATTGCTGAAGTTGAAACTATTTCACTCGTTAAAAGATCTATCTTTATACTATCCTGCTCTTTTTCATCGAGTAAGGATATGAGAGCTTTTATTCTTCCAATATTTTCTGCAATGAGAGTAAGCTTAGGTATAAACTCTTCAACACTGTATTTGAAGGCTGGATACTCTTTGTGTTCCCATATCCATTTCTTTTGATTTTGCATTTACATCCTATGAGCTGATTAATAGTATAATCGTATCATTATATGAGCTATTAGTCAACATAATCGGATCATTTGAAAAGTCACCCTCAAAGGGGTGTAACTTTTCCCAAAATTATTACTATTACTTCATCTTCTTAGAATAAAAAAGCAAGTAAGTAGATGGAAGAATAAGCAGTGTTAAAAGAGTTGAACTTATAATTCCTCCCGTGATAACTACGGCTAACGGGTACTGTATTTCACTTCCTACACCTGTTGCATAGAGCAGAGGTAAAATACCA
>JALSUU010000130.1 GCA_027071075.1 Sulfurimonas sp.
TATTCTTTTTCGCATTTTGAGAGCATATCCAATTGAGCAATATTTTTTGTTATAATCTTTCTATGAAATACTTTTACCCACAACTCCATACCCTTCACAATCCCTCTATAGATCTCTCCGATGGGCTTCCTGGTTATAAACATCTAGAAGTAGCTTCAAGAGTTTCTCTTGTACTCAAGGGTGCTTTATCTGCGTATGATGCAGAGGTTGTCTCTGTTGATTCTTTAGGGTGTGAAGCTGTTAGAGAGATTCATGATGATGATTATGTGGACTTTTTAGTGGCTATTTCTAAAGAGATAGAGGATGATGCAGAGTATGTTCCTCCACTTTTTCGTGCAAATATGAAAAAATCTCCTCTCTTCTTTCAAGGAGGTATGTACAGCTCGGAGATAGGTACGCCTATAGGAAAAGAGAGTATTACCGCTGCTTTTAACTCTGCCCAATGTGCGCTTGAAGCGGCGAAATATCTCTGTGTGGAGCAGAAAAATGCTTTTGCTTTTACCCGTCCACCAGGGCATCATGCGGGAGTGAGAAGATACGGAGGTTACTGCTTTTTTAACAATGCCTATCTTGGAGCAAACCATTTAGTGCAAATGGGAAAAAGAGTTGCTGTGATAGATATTGACTACCATATAGGCGATGGAAGTATGGAGTTTGCTACGAAGGATATGCCTTACTTCTCCCTACATGCAAATGTACATAGGAACTACCCTTACTTTGATGCAGAGTTTACAAATGAGAATGAATTTGTCACGCTCAAAGAGTTTCAAACAGCTATCTCAGGAGAGGAGTATGTAAGAGAGGTAGAGTGTTTAATCAACGATGCAGTTGATGCAAGTTTTGATGTCGTTGTACTCTCATTAGGTTTTGATACCTTAGAAACGGACTATACACAAGATGAGTATATCTATGTAAAACCTGAGAATTTTAGAACTCTAGGAGAGCTTTTTGGTGCATTAGAGCAAGAGGTTTTGATACTTTTAGAGGGTGGTTATGATTCGGAGTATTTGGAGTTGTGTTCGCATAACTTTGTGAGTGGGTTTGTGCAAAGAAAAGGGCTGTAATTGTGCCAAAGTTTGTAAATATAGCAGCTATCTCTCAGGAATATTTGGAACAGATGGGTTTTTCGTGGCATAAAGATGGTGATGGAGAATATGTTGTTCGTGATACATTTTTAGAGCTTACTGCCCAAGAGGTACAAGCGTACGAAAAAGCGACAAATGAACTCTATGCGATGTATGAGAAGGGTGCGGAGTATGTCATAGAGAACAATCTTTTTGAAGCACTTGATATTCCTGCATCATTAGTAGAGCAGATTTGTTATAGTTGGAAAAATGAGCGAAATAATCATCTCTATGGTCGCTTTGATTTGAGTGGAGGCATTGATGATGCACCTATCAAACTTATAGAGTTTAATGCTGATACACCAACACTTCTACTAGAGAGTTCTGTTATTCAGTACATGATGTTAGCCTATAATGAGACGCTAAAAGGGGAACAGTTTAACAAGATATATGATGCAATCTCACACAAATTTTTGAAAATAGCCAAGAGTAAAAAAGGGCTTTATTCGACTTTCCTTTTTTCAAGCGTCGAGGGAATAGAAGAAGAAAAAGTAACAGTAAAACTTCTGCAAAATATGGCAAAGGATGCCTCACTTATCACGAAGTTTGCATACTTAGAAGAGTGTGAAGAAAGAATGGCGTATGACTTTTGGTTTAAACTCTACCCTTGGGAGGATATGCCAAACTTTCAAGCTGCATCACAAACTGCTATGCTCAACCCAGCTTATACTCTGCTCTACCAATCCAAAGGGATGTTAGCAATACTCTATAAACTCTTTCCAGATTCGCCTTATCTTTTAAAAAGCTCCTTTGAGCCTATAGAAGAGAAGTATGTAAAAAAGAGAATGTTTGGACGAGAGGGTGCCAATATTGACATCGTAGAGCAGGGCGCAGTTGTGAAATCGACTGATGGGATATATGACTCCTATAAGGCAGTTTATCAGGAGTATGTAGACTTCGTGCAAGATAGTGAGCAGAACTACTACCAAGCAGGGGTTTTTTACAGTGATGGGGCTTGTGGTATAGGCTTTCGCAGAGGTGCGGAGATATTAGATGATATGAGCCAATTTATGGGGCATATCGTTAGGAGTTAAGCCTATTTATAAGTTTTGAAATAGATTCTGAAGGCTCTTGGGAAAGAGTTGTAATGTCATAAGTAAAACCTGCTAACTTGTAGTTTGAAAGCATAGATTTTATTTTTGTAGAGACCTGTTTCGCATTTTGTGCATCATCAACTAAAAAAGCTAAAACAAACTTTTGATTTTCCCATTTTATTAGTATGTCATCTTGTCTTATTGTTTGCTGTAGAGTTGATGCAAACTCTTTTATGTCTTCAACGGAAAGGCTTGTTTGGCTAGATATATCGATGGCTGTAAGTGCTATTATCTTTTCATTAAAAGAAGCGGCCTCTTCAAAACTTTGTTTGATTTGTAAAAAGTACTGTTTTGTGTAGGCACCCGTTCTTGCATCAATATTTGTCTTGTTTTGGGTCATGATGCGTTTTATAAGTGTTTGGGTAATATCTGTAAAGGTAACTACACTAAA
>JALSUU010000131.1:0-4396 GCA_027071075.1 Sulfurimonas sp.
TTGCTCATGCATATTATCAACACTCTTAGAGACATTCTCAATCGCTGTTACAAACTCACCCTCCATTCCCGCAGAAGATATTTGATGCTCAAATTTCCCTTGAGAAGCTTCAGTGATAGTGTGATTAATCTCTCTAATAAGGTTTCCAATATGTTGCAGCAGTGCACTGAGATTAGCACCCATGATACCAAGTTCTGTATTATGTGCACTTGATTCACACTTTTTGGAGAAGTCACCCTTTGAAGCGTAAGAAATAAGTGTTGTAAACTTATCAATACCATCTGTGATGGATTTTCTAATGATAGTCGCAATAAAAAGAATAACTAAGCCCATAAGAATTCCAGCAACTAAAACAAGGTACTTATAAAATATGATTTCACTCTCTAAACTTTGTGAATCACGCTCAAGCTCTTGCTCTTTTATCTTTACAAGTTTTTTAAAGGAGATTCGAGAGTCTTCAGCAAGTGGTGTTAAATCATTTTTATACTTGTTATACATTTTAGCAGTTTCATTTTTAATTTGATCTTTTGTTAAAGAGAGCATCATGTCAAGAGAGTTGTTTAAAAAGCGCATAGTCGAAGATTTTGCTTCTTGAACCAAAGCAAGTGCATTTGCATCATCTGCTGTTATCTTTTCGAGCCCATTAAAGTGATTTCTAATTTTTTCAATCTTATCTTTTAGTTTTGCAATATCTTTATCATAGTTACCACCGAGTAAAATATCTCTTGTCGTTCTACTCACATAGTTCATGTTCTTTTCAATCTGAAGGGTATGAGTACTTGCACTCATTGAACTGTTTTTGAGGTGTTCATACTCACCCTCAATTTTAGTCATCGATACAAAAACAAAAATTGTTGCTGCAAATATAGCTATGGTAGCCATAGCTATAAGATAGTTCATTCGTTTCTTAATACTCATGCTTTCAAACATAAACCTTCCTTGGTGAAAAAATAAATTCTTATATTCTAACCAAAAAATATTTAAGTCTAATTATAATTTGTAATTATTTTAAAGAAGTGATTGCCTGTTTCGCAAGGTCTATAAAGCCATCTGCACCAGGTAGATAGCCAAAAAGTGAACTTCCTATGCCTCCCCAAACAACGATAAGTGCCATCATAGCGATTACAATAGTACTTGCATTAATAGGAAAGGTTTTTTTACCGCCTGTCTCACTCTCAAAAAAGTACATCATTGCAATGAGTTTAAAGTAGTAATACACAGAGATAAAGGCTGTAAGTATTCCTAATCCTGCGAGTAATATTTGCCCTGACTCTATGGCTGATGTAAAGATATAAAACTTCCCTAAAAAACCTATAGTTGAAGGGAATCCAGCGAGTGAGAGCATAAAAATAGTCATCATAAGTGCCATATAAGGACGGCGACTTGCAAAACCTTTAAAGTCATCATAGGACATCTGTCTTTTACTCTGAGAGGCAATAAAACTCAAAATTCCAAAAGATCCCACTGCAGATAAAAAGTAGGCGATAAGATAAAACATAACCGCAGGTGCAGCGATATCTGAACCTAAACCGATAGAGGAGAGTCCGATGAGAAGATATCCGCTATGTACTATGGATGAGCCTGCAAGCATTCTTTTGACTAGGCTTTGAGAAATCGCAAGTAATGAACCACCAATAAGTGTCAAGATAGTAACGGCTTGAAGTAACTCTCGCCAAAAAGAGTTGATTGTAGCAAAGTCAACTATATAGAGACGCAGTGCAATGGCAAAGATGGCGATTTTAAAAGTTGATGCCATAAACATAGTGATGGGGTAGGGTGCACCATGGTAGACATCAACTACCCAAGAGTGAAAAGGAACAGCACCTATTTTAAATAAAATAGTAATCATTAAAAAACTAGCACCTACAACTAAAAGCGTCATATCTTCTATCTTTGAATTATCTACATATAGAGCGATGTTCTCAAGTGTAGTAGAACCTACTGCCCCATAAATCATAGCAGTTCCAAGAATAAAAAAAGCACCTGTAAGTGAGCCTAAAACCATATACTTCATCATCGCTTCACTACTTACTTTTTTATTTTTATGGTAGCCTACAAGGGCATAAACACTTAGTGATGCAATCTCAAGTGATATAAAAGCAGTGAGAAGTTCATGTGCATGTGAGAGCATCATCATACCAAAAACACTAAAAAGAAGCAGAGAAAAATATTCGCCAGTGAAGTAAGTTCGACTTTTAAAGTAGTCACTATTTATAAGCAAAGTAAGAATAGCACCTAGAGTAAACATCATATCAAAGAGAGTTGCAAAGTCATCAAGAATGAAGAGTTTAGAAAAGATAGACTCAAAAAGATAACTGCTTCCTGCTCCTAAAGTGAGGTACTCAAAAATGAGAGCAATAGTTAAGAAAAAGATAGAAATATAGTTAAAACTTTTGAGTGAAATACTCTTTTTATGACTGAAAAGCATCAAAACAAAGGCACCAAGAAGCACACTTAAAAAAGGGAGTGTGAAGAGAAATTGCATCATTGGAGTGCTCCTAAAAGTTGTGGTTCAAAGTAGGGAATAAAAAGCGATGGCATTATTCCGGTTATGAGAAGTAAGAGAACTAAAGGTAAAAGCATTCCGATTTCTCGTAAACTCAAGTCTGAGTATTCAGAGTTCTCATTTGTAACTTCTCCAAAAAGTACTCTTTGTAACATCCAAAAGATATAAATCATAGCACTCAGCATAGTTGTTGCTGTAAAAACACCGATGATAAAGTTCTCTTTAAAAGCACCTATGATGATAAGAAGCTCTGCTACAAAACCACCAGTTCCTGGTAGTCCTGCAATGGAGAGTGCAAAAAATGCAAAGAAAAAAGTAAAGAGAGGTGCTTTTTGTGCGATGCCTCCAAGTTCACTAATGTTGACAGTTTTAAAACGATAATAAGTGAGTCCTATCATCATAAACATTCCCGCTGAGGCTATTGCGTGAGTGGCGATAAAGTAGAGACTGCCTCCCCAAGCATAGATATTTGTTAAAAATATACCAAGCGCTATAAGAGAGAGGTGTGATCCTGAAGAGTAGGCAAACATCTTTCGTAAGTTGTTCTCAGTGATGGCACGGATAGCATAGTAGAGTAGACCTATAAGTGCTAGAATTATGATGGTAGGAGCATAGTAGTGTAGATTTGCACCAAAAAGTCCATATCCAAAGCGCCAGATTCCATAAACTCCAAGTTTTGCCATGATTGCAGACATAATGATGACTGCTGGGGTTGGTGCTGAACCATAGGCTGGTGCCATCCATGTGTGAAAACCAACGAGTGGAATCTTTATAGCAAAGGCAAGCAAAAATCCAGCCATAAGCCAAATAGAAGCCTTTGCACTTAAATCAATACTACTCAAATCAGAGAGTGCAAAACTCCAAGTTCCCGTTGCTTCAAAGTAAATATATCCCATATAAAGGATGGAAAAAAGCATACTCATAGAGCCTAAAACAGTCATTAATAGTATTTTCATAGAGTTATATTGTCGTAAACCATTTCCATACTTTCCTATCATTACAAATATCGGCAGAAGCATAGTCTCCCAAAAGAGATAAAAAAGTATGAGATCAAGAGAGAGCAGAGCACCTGTTACACCGGTTTGTAGGAGTAACATATTGTACCAGTAGCCTTTTCTATTGTCTTTTAGCATATAGATATAAATCAGTGGCATTAAAATAGCGATAAGTATGAGGATGATTAAAGAGAGTGCATCAAGACCAATATTATAAGTGATACCAGCATTTTTAATCCATGCTAGATTTTGCGTAAATTGCATACCTTGGTTTGGGTCAAAGGCTAAAATTACTGCTATTACTAAGAGCAGTATCGTTAAAGATGAAAGGATTGCAGCTACTTTTATTACTTTAATAGATGCCCGTGCTACACCTAAAACCATAGCGATTAAAAGGGGTAAAAATATGATACTTGTGAGGATATGGTTCGTCATATTGTTACTCCTAGTTTGTAGATTAAAAAGAGTGACATCATTGAGACTCCAAGGAGGATATAGAGGGCATAAAAACGAACCTTTCCATTTTGTAAGCGAATAAACTGTCCTGCTAGAACTCTATAAAAAAGAATACTATAGTTTATAAAACCATCAAATATTTTATTATCGATACTATTTGCTATAAATCTACTTGCTACAAGCAGTGGTTTGACTATGATAAACTCATACAATTCATCTACATAAAACTTGTTAATAATGACTCTTTTTACAAAGGTATCTGCTTTTACCTCTTTAGCTCTGTGTCCATAGAGTTTATAGGCGAGTGTCATTCCAAAGAGTCCTAGGGAGACATTTAAAAGTGCAAGCATATACTCACTGCCATGCGAGATATGCAGGGGAATATCGGGAAGTTCTAAAAAGTGCTCTATAAGATTGCTTCCACCGTAAGCTCCATTGA
>JALSUU010000131.1:4496-8916 GCA_027071075.1 Sulfurimonas sp.
CCAAAGAGTCCTAGGGAGACATTTAAAAGTGCAAGCATATACTCACTGCCATGCGAGATATGCAGGGGAATATCGGGAAGTTCTAAAAAGTGCTCTATAAGATTGCTTCCACCGTAAGCTCCATTGATCCCGATAAATCCTGCAAAGGTGCTTCCTATGGCGAGAATGACGAGCGGATATGTCATACACTTTGGAAGTGGATGCAACTCTCTATGCTCTGTTGTGCTTCGTGCATGAAAAACACTAAAGAGCATACGAAACATATAAAAAGCGGTAAGTCCTGCCGTGAGTGTACCAATTGTCCAGATAATATAGTGCCCTGATGCAAAAGCTGTTACCAAGATGGCATCTTTTGAGAAAAATCCGGCAAAAGGCGGGATGCCACTAATGGCAAGGGTAGCTATAAACATAGTGATATAGGTAAGTTTGAGCTGTTTTCTCAAAGCCCCCATCTTAAATATGTTCTGCTCATGATGCATAGCGATGATAACCGCACCCGCTCCCATAAAGAGGAGGGCTTTAAAAAAGGCATGTGTAAAGACATGAAAAATTCCACTAGAGTAAGCCCCTAGTCCAACGGCTATGAACATATAACCGAGTTGACTCATAGTAGAGTATGCGAGAATCTTTTTTATATCACTCTGATAGGAAGCGATAATGGCTGCAAAGAGCGCTGAAAATGCCCCTATGCCCGCGATAAAGAGTCCAACATCTGGAATCTGCACATACAAAAAGCTAAAACGAGCCACCATATAGACACCCGCAGTAACCATAGTCGCTGCGTGAATGAGGGCTGAGACAGGAGTTGGACCTGCCATGGCATCAGGGAGCCAGACATACAGAGGTATCTGTGCCGATTTCCCCATTGCGCCTACAAAAAGGAGCAGACCGATTAGTGTGAGCGTTTGGTAATCTATGATCGAAATATTTGCTTTGATGGCATCAAAGCTAAAGCCATGCCCCTCTAAAGATATAAAAAGGGTTGCAAGTGCTATGATGAAACCAAAATCACCAACGCGGTTAAGTATAAAAGCTTTATTTGCCGCTTTTATATTTGCCGCGTCTTGATGATAAAAACCGATAAGCAGATACGAACTCAGCCCTACAAGCTCCCACCCCACAAACATCATAATAGGATTGTCTGCTAAAACAAGTAGCAGCATACTCCCCATAAAGAGGTTGAAGTAGCTAAAAAACTTTCCATACCCTGCATCATCTTTCATATACCCCGCTGCATAGATATGAATGAGCGTTCCTATAAAGGTGATAAAGCTAATCATTATGATGCTTAAACGATCCGCCATAAAGGCAACTTCTATCTGAAAATCCCCCAGATGTATCCACTCAAAAAGTTTTGTATGGAGTGTCGGGGCACCTTGAATAATATCATAAAGGCTCATAAGTGAGAGTGTCGTTATGATCACTAAAGAGCCTATCCCTAGTGAAGTGTAGAGGACAAATCTTTTAGCATTTGTGTTGCTGAGGTAGATGAGTGCTATAAGCAGACTTGAGATAAAGGGGAGTGTAACTATGAGATTGAGCATTACTTCACCTTACTTAAGTTTTTAAATTTATCACTATCGAGTGTTCTCTTCTCTCTGTAGAGATGGGTGATAATGGCTAAAAACAGAGCAGCCTCCGCTGCTATAACACCAATGAGTAGCAGTGCAATAACAGAGGCATTTGCATCACCTAAAACCTGTGAGAGTGTCGCTAAAAGCAGGTTGACAGAACTAAGCATCAACTCAATAGACATGTAAACTACAAAAAGATTTTTACGACTTGCAACACCGATAAGCCCTATACTAAAGAGTATAGCAACCAGTAAAAAGAAAGGATCTGCACTCATGAGTTTTCTCCTTTGAGTTTATCTTTTGCGATGATGATAGCACCAAGCATAGCACTCATAAGTAAGATGGAGAGTATCTCAAAAGGAAGTACCCACTCACTAAAGAGCAGTGAGCCAATGACTTTAGAGTTAATGGTCTGCATCTTTGTAAAGTGCTCAGGAAGTGTTGTAAGTGCTTTATAGAGTAAAAATGTAAAAGGAGAGACAATTATTGCACTTATGGAGATAAGTATAAATTTGTTTTTCTCCTCTGGCATATTTTCCTCTTTCGCATTCACTGTTAAGATAGTGAGCATACTTAAAATGACAATAGCTCCAACACTTACCATGATTTGAGCTATACTTAAAAAACGGTTGTTAAGCAGAGCAAACATTCCACCAAGAGCTATCATAGCGAGTAAAAATCCAAAAGCTGAAAATATAGTCTGCTTCGATGTAATCATCACTAAACTGCCACCCACCATAAAAAGAGTAAGGATTGAAAAAACAATGGTCTCTAAAGTGTTAAAATCTAGCACGACTAAGCTCCTCTGAAAATACACCCTTATGACTTAAAAGTTGCTCTTTATCCATTACAAAATCCTCTCGTTTGTTTCCTGTAAGGGAAAATATTCCTGTATCCATACGAATAGCATCACAAGGACATGCCTCAACACAGTAACCACAAAAGACACACTCTAAGGTATCTAAAAAGAAACTCTTTGGTCGCTTTTCATCAACACCATCATCTCGCTCCTCTGCTTCAATAAAGATACAGTTTGAGGGACAAGCCGTAGCGCACATAAAACAAGCTACACAGGCAACACTGCCATCTTGGCGGTGGGTTAAACGATGCAGACCTCTGTATCTCTGAGTAATATCTGTAGGTTGTTCTTCTGGGTAACGAAGTGTTGCAACTGCATTGATATCGCTTATGTTTTTAAAAAAGTGTTTAAAGGTGACTTTTACCCCAGCGGCAATAGCAGGGAGATAGAGTGCATGTTTGAGCGTGTAAGTTGGTCTCTTTGTTACTTTTATATTTTGGCTCATAAGGAAGCTCCTACAACTACAATAGCTGTGATGAAAATATTGACTAAAGAGAGAGGAAGCAGATACTTCCACCCCAATGTTTGTACTTGGTCATAGCGAAAACGAGGCAGTGTCCAACGGATGATGATAAAAAAGAGATTAAAGAGCATCAGTTTCATCACAAAAATGGCTACTTGAACAACTGCAATGTAAATGCTTCTTTCTAAATCACTCTGTGAAATAAAGGCAAGATAGAGTAAGATAAACTCTAAAACAACTCCCATCACTATAAAAGCTATAGTGAAAAATCGCGTCTCAAAGGCTCTGCCCCCATCACTTGAGAGTGTCTCTTTTACTCTGTTGTTCTTCTGCATCCACTTTATAAAACCGTAGATAAAAAGTGGTAAAACTATCATTATGATAACTGCAAATGTAGAGAAGTGCGTGAGTAAATCCTCTGTCGCAAAATAGGGAAGCTGATACCCTCCAAAAACCATAGTGATGATGACGGCACTCGCTGTATTCATAGCAACATACTCCCCCATAAAGTACATAGCAAATTTCATAGCGGTATGCTCCGTCATATATCCTGCAACTATCTCACTCTCTCCCTCAGCGACCGTAAAAGGGTTACGGTTTGTCTCCGCAAAGAGTGCGATGATAAGGATGATGGATGCAAGGGGTTGGATGAAAATACCCCAAGCAGGGAGAAAGCCTAAAGCTGTACCTGTTTGAAAATGCACCATAACATTAAAGTCCACGGTATTATAGGTGATGATAAAGGAGAGTATGCTCAGTCCAAGCGGCAACTCGTAGCTTATAACCATAGACCCAGCCCTCGCGGCACCGAGAAGTGCATACTTGTTGTGCGACATCCAGCCACCAAAGATAACACCAAGAACACCTACCGCCCCAATAGCCATATACCAAAAAACACCAAAGTCGATAGGGAGAGGTTGCACCCGTAGCATTTCTCCGTTGATGTTGAGTGTATCGGCAAAGGGAATAGCCATAAAGGCTAGAAGTGCTGCTACAAAGGTAATGATAGGGGCAAACATAAAGAGCCAGCGCCCTGTTGTGATATGTGCGGGATAGTACTCCTCTTTGAGCAAGAGTTTTACAACATCTGCAAACGATTGTACAATTCCACCTAAACGAAAGCCAAAAATATTTGTACGGTTTGGTCCGATTCTATCTTGAATAAGTGATGCAACGCGTCGCTCCATCCATACTAGTATTGGAATTGTTAAAAGTGCTAAAAGTGTGCCTAATGTAAAAGAGATTATGACAACTGTAATAGCACTGCTACTCATAACCTAAACCTTTTAGGTAATCTAAAATAGTAGGCAAGGGTGAATTTTTAAAAACTACTTGTTTAGAAAACTGAGTGATATTATCCTCATTTGTAAGTGTTCCAGCAGACTCTGTATATGCTACAATAGGCAGTGTTAAGGCTGAGTTCTCTCGTGTATGTGTTAAAAAGTTTATCATAGAGTGCGCACTAAAATCTTGCGGATGGTTAAAGTTTATGATGAGGTTTGCATCACTTGGTTCAGCCGTGTC
>JALSUU010000132.1 GCA_027071075.1 Sulfurimonas sp.
TTTGAATATTTGAAGATTTTAACGCTATCATCACTAAAGGTGAAGATTGATAAATTGCTGCTATAAGAGAGATTTTTTTTCCATGAGATGATGCAGAGATTAAACTTGCTCTTCCTATACCAAAAGTGCTACGCCCTTCTAAAACTTCTGCTAAGGTGTCCACTCCACTTCTGTAGGGTTTTATAGTGAGCGCTAAGCCCTTCTCTTTATAAAAGCCTTTTTCCTTTGCCATATAGTACCCAGCAAACTGAAACTGATCGAGCCACTGTAGTTGTAAGGAGACTTTTTCTAAAGGTTTCTCTGCTCCATAAAGGGATAAGATAAGTATAAGAAAAGAGAATAGTAACTTCATAAAACAACCATTTTTTATTTTACTAAATTATACCATAAGTGTTAAAAAATAGTACCGTGCTATACGCAAACTACCGGCGATGATAACAAACCAAACAAACTCTAACCTAACAAGTCCAGCAACTATGGTTAAGGGGTCACCAATAAGAGGCAACCAAGAGAGTAAAAGTGCAAAATAACCATACTTATGCCCAAGTTTATAAGAGTTTTTTCCCACTCGTGATGCAAGGAGTTTATCCTTTGTCTTCTCATATAAAAAGTAACCTAAATAGTAGTTCACTATAATGGCTAAAATATTTCCTGATGATGCAACAATAAGTGCTGTTAAAGGGGGCATATCATTACTAAGGGCTACAACAAATGCAGCTTCTGAAGAGAAGGGAAGAATGGTAGCTGCTAGAAATGCAGATACAAAGAGAGCAAGTTCAGCCATAAGTACCAATCATAAATAAAAGGCTAAAGTGTCTCTTTAATGTTTAGCGCTACGCTCGCAATGAGTTTCTCTCTCGCTTCTACTGAAGTCCAAGCTATATGTGGAGTGATGTAGAGATTTTCTCTATTTTTTACACTTAAAAGTGGATGATTTTCACGCATCGGCTCTTCTCTTAAAACATCTAAACCAAAGGAAAGATTTTTCTCATCAATGATACGAGCTACTGCATCTTCGTTGATAATACCACCACGACCAAGATTTAAAATAGTAGCACCCTCTTTACAGAGGATAAGCTCTTCATAATCAAGCAGATTCTCTGTTTTTTCATTGAGTGGTGCGTGAATCGTGATAATATCACAAGTTTTGAGTAGTTCTTTAAGAGAAACAGATTTATAAGGCTCCTCTCTCGCTACTCCACTTGTAGAGAAATAAACAACTTCTGCACCAAAAGCCTCAGCAATTTTTGCCACACCTCTGCCAATAGCACCAAGTCCTATAATCCCCCACTTTTTACCCTTAACTTCAAAAAAAGGCTTTGAGACATCTGTAAAAATAGGGCTTTTTGAGTAGGAGCCATCTTTGACAACTTCATCATAATAACGAGAGTGTCCTAAGAGATAAAAGAGCATAGAAAAAGTGTGCTGGATTACAGAATCTGTTGAGTAGCCTGCTACATTTTTTACGGCTATGTTTAACTCTTTTGCAGCTTCTAAGTCAACATTGTTCATCCCCGTTGCTGCTATACAGATAAGTTTGAGATTTTTAGATGAAAGCATCATCTCTTGCGTGATAACAACCTTGTTAGTGACAATAACATCAGCATTCAAAACTCTCTCTTGAGTCTGCTCCGCAGAAGTAGTGGCAAATACCTCTACCTCTCCTAAGCTATCAAAAACATCAAGATTTGTTCCCTCAAATGTGAGAGCATCGAGTAAAACTATTTTCATTTAGTTATCTTTTATCTTCTTAATAAGTTCTCTTGCTTTCTCTACTGCAGATTCTACTTCATCATACACAAGAGCCACCGCTAAGCGACGCCCTTTATGCGCTTCGGGTTTAGAGAAAACTCTTACAAAGGAGTTCTCACTAAAAAGAGAGTTATCAACTTCTATAACAGGAGCATTTGAGTGAGTCATCTCTGTTTTGTAAGCAGCTGATGCACCAGCACCATAAAAAGTAAAACCTAAAGGAAGACCAAGAACGGCACGAAGATGCAGAGCAAACTCACTTTGTGACTGTGTTATAAGTGTAACCATTCCTGTATCATGTGGACGAGGAGAGACTTCTGAGAAGTAAACTTCATCCCCTTTGATGAAAAGCTCAACACCAAAAAGACCACGACCACCAAGACCATCGGTGATAGCCTTTGCCATATCTTGAGACTTCTGTTTTGCTACTTCACTCATCTGCATCGGTTGCCAAGAGAAGACATAATCCCCATCTCTCTGCTCATGACCAATAGGTTCACAAAAGACTGTCTCTGAACCATTACGAGCAGTAAGCATAGTAATCTCATAATCAAAGTCAACAAAAGCCTCAACGATAAGCTCACTTGCATCACCACGAGCCTCTTTCGCAATCTCCCAAGACGCCTCAACTGCATCAGCACTCTTACAGATACTCTGTCCATGACCCGATGAACTCATCACAGGTTTGATAACACAAGGGTATCCCATACGCGCACTTGCTTCTCTTAAGCCCTCTAAAGTTGTAACAAACTCATAAGGACCCGTTTTTAGATCAAGTACTTCTGCCGCAAAGGTACG
>JALSUU010000133.1 GCA_027071075.1 Sulfurimonas sp.
CCCTTTGTAGTAAGATAGTTCCCTATAACAATAGAGTTTGCTCCATACTTAAAGATTTCATTTTGTCTATCTTTGAACATAAGTTCTCTGCCACCTGCTACCATGATACGCTGAGCATCTGGAATCATCTCTCTTGTAAGTTTTATAAGTGCTAATGCCTCATCTGTCTCTAATGGATTTGGTTTAAGCTGAAGAGCTTTATTATGGTGATAAAAATTAATAGGTACAGATGTAGGATGAAGTGAGGCAAGAGATTTTAACATAGAAACTCTATCCTCTTGACTCTCTCCTAAACCAAATATTCCACCACTTATAAGAACTAAACCAGCTCTGTTTACATTTTGGCAAGTCTCATACCTCTGGCTCCAAGGATGAGTTGTACAGATTTGAGGGTAAAACTTCTCTGAGGTTTCAAGGTTATGATTATATGCCTTAATCCCTGCATTTTTTAAAACCAAAAGTTGTTCAAGAGTAGCAGTGCCATTACAGGCTATAAGTCTAAGTTCTGGAGCTTCATTTTGAATCTCTTTTGCTACACTACATACAAAATTTAGGGTTTTATCGTTTAAACCCTTATCAGCTGTTACTAAACAGAATCCCAAAGCCCCATTATCTTTTGCATTTTTTGCTTCTTGAAGTATCTCATCCATAGGTTTTTGTTTGTATCTATCTATATCTGCTTTGTATCTAACACTTTGAGAACAAAATTTACAATCCTCATTACATGTTCCACTGTTTATATTGCAAATTGAGCATAAAAAAATCTCTTTCATCATAACCTCTCAAACTCAAAATTTGTACTTTTAAATCTTTTATTATCTTTTGCTTTTTCATAATGTGTAACTAGAAATTTATCTTTTTTTATCTCAAGCATAGCACACTCAGAAATAGGCTTTTTTCTAGCACAAACTTCTCCAGAGTTTAGATAAAGAGTTCCATTTTGTGTGAATTCCACTTCAAAAGTATGAGTATGCCCAAACACAACAACCTCTGCATCTGAACTCATATAAAAGGGAAGATGCATAAGTTTAAATTTTGTATCAGAGAGTTTAAAATAGTGTGGTTCTTGAACTAGATTGTAGTTTTGGTGATATTGTTTTAGATGAGAATCATTATTTCCATAAACAGCTACATATTTTACACCGCAACTCTCTAGTATATCTAGGGTTTCTATCTCCACAATATCTCCTGCATGAATAATAAACTCCGCACCCTCATCTATAAGCATATCAATAGCCTCTTTAGCTTTTTTTATCTTTGTATGACTATCTGATATGATTCCTATCTTCATCTTTATTTCTCTATCTCCTGAGCTGGTGTTCTGTGTTTACATTTCACACACTCATAAACCTCTTTATTTCTATACATTCTTTTTGCAAGAACTCCATCACACCCTTTTTCTTTACACTTAAACGAGCTTGGTTCAAATTTGGAGATAAATTTACATTTTGGATAGTTTTCACAACCCCAAAAAGGTCCACGGCGTGAGTTTTTAAGTAAAAGTTTTCCTCCACAATCAGGACATGGAGTTTTACTTGTTTTTTCCTCTACATTGATGCTTTTTGTATTTTTACACTCAGGATAACCGCTACAAGCTAAAAACTGACCGTTACGACCATTTTTAACAATCATCTCTTTTCCACATTTATCACAAACTTGGTCACTTGTTTGCTCTTTTTTCTCTACCTTATTGCCATCTTCATCAACTTGTTCTGTATATTTACACTTAGGAAATCCGCTACAAGCTATAAAGTTACCAAATCTACCTGAACGAAGTAATAGCTCCTCACCACACTTAGGACACTTCCGCCCTAGAGGTTTAGCAAGTTTAAGTGAAACTATATTCTCTTTTCCTTTGGCAATCTCCTCCATAAAAGGAAAATAAAAATCACTCAAAAGTTTTTGCCACTCAACTTTTCCCTCTGAAACCTCATCAAGCTTCTCTTCCATATTTGCCGTAAAATTTATATCAACTATTTCAGCAAAATTTTTCTCTAGTATATCAATTACTGTAAATGCCATCTCTGATGGTATAATCTGCTTTTTCTCTATACTCACATAGGTACGATTACTCAAAGTTGCAATAGTTGGAGCATAAGTTGATGGACGACCAACACCCTCTGATTCTAGTTTTTTAATGAGTGAAGCCTCTGAGTATCTTGCTGGTGGTTCTGTAAAGTGTTGCTCTGGTTTTACACTTTGGATGTAAGCCTTTTCTCCCTTTTTTAATATCGGAAGAAGTTTATCTTTATCTTCTGTACCAAGCACCTTGTAAAAACCATCAAATATAAGCTTTCTTCCACTTGCTCTATACTCGTTGTCATCTCCTGTAAAGATTATGCTCTGTTGTTCAAACTGTGCGTCCTCCATCTGACAAGCCATAAATCTCTCATAAATAAGACGATAAAGTTTAATCTCATCAGCTTTTAGAAAACTTTGTGCAAGCTCTGGTGTAAAGTTTAGCATAGTCGGACGAATCGCCTCATGAGCCTCTTGAGCCCCTTTTGCTTTTTTACCATAAAATTTTGGCTTACTTGGCAGATAC
>JALSUU010000134.1 GCA_027071075.1 Sulfurimonas sp.
TTCATCAAGTTTTACTTTTCTCATCTTATGGCTAAGAAGTGCTTCAAAGTGTTGATTTAGCTTTTTAATTTGCTCTTTACTGAGGTTCCCCCAACGGTGCAACATATACTGTTTTAGATAATCAGGATTCTCCTCTCTTCTTTTAGTATTGTTGAGTAATAAGTATGCTTTTAGGTTCTGGTTGGTCTTCTCTCGGTTTTCCAAATTGTTCAACAATTCTCGTTTTATAATCAATGCCACACGTTCTAAAAGAATGCTGTTGAGTGTCTCATAGTAGAGTTTACCTACCCATTCATTACGTGCTGCAACTTTGTAGTACCCTGGTTTCCAAGCCTCATGTGCAACTTTATTTTCACCATTGGCTCCAATGTCACAAAGAGCATCTAGTGTTTTTAGTATCTCTTTCCACTCTTGGGGTCTAAATTTGATTTTATAACTCTCTTTATAGGTTGGCTCTTGTTTGGTATACTCTTTTACCCCATAGGCAAATATCTCAACCCTACGGTTCAGGCTTCTTCCCTCAACAGTATCATTCGAAGCAATGGGTGAGGCTGAACCTTTTCCAATAGGAAGTAGACGTGAACCATTCACTCCCAATGAGATAAAATGTGCTTTAACCGACTTGGCTCTCTCTAACGATAAATCTAAGTTTTTTTGAGGGTCACCGACATTGTCGGTATATCCAAATATCTTAATGTGGGTGGTAGGGTCTAAGCGTTTTATCTTATTGGCTATAGGTTTCAACTCAAGCTTTGCAGACTCGGTAAGTTTACTCTCATTGTCTAAGAAGTTAATATTTAGGCTTCCACTTTTCCCTCCTAGTTGACCAATCTGTTCTACCTTATTAACAACTTCGGCTCTCTTTCCTGCTCTTCTTATGGTTAAGTTTGGTAGAGGGGTTGAGCGTATGCTGTTGTAGTTACGAATGGTCTCTTCTATCTTTCGTACCTCTTTGTTTTCAGAAGAGATAAACATCGACCAGTACACAGTAAGACCTATTATCAAAGCAAAAAGTGTCCCTCCAAGCACTGCTTGTAAAAAGTTGTATCTCTTTTTAAACTTCTCATCTATCTTTACCAATGTTGATTCAGAGAGAATAATCCGTTCAAATACTCTTGGTAAGAACATCCCTTTGGGCATATCATTTTCAAAGAGTGCTGTTGATGTATTGCTGTTGGGTGCCAACTCACCATCATTGCTCTTCTCTTCTGCTTTTGGAGCATCTATGCTTGTAAAGTAGATACCACGTAACATCAACGGTGCATGGTATCGTGTCTTAGAGAAAATCTGAGAGCTAAAGATGGTGAGTTTACTTAATAAATCTCTAAACTCATCATTAAAGAAGTAGGCTTTTGCACGGTTCTCTACACTCCACTCTCGGTGCAGTTTATCAATTCGGTCTCCCTCTAACTTCTCTTGCAGTGTGGCAAAGTTTAAAGCGATGGTATCGGAGTTGATATTGAGCAGTTTCTCCTCAAAAGTAACCCCTAAAATCTCTCGTTTCTCTTCGGCTGTAAGGGTATTGAAGAACTCGTAAAATCCTGTAAGTCTCTCTAGTCCTGAAACAATAACATAAACAGGTATGTCTGAAAAAAATGCGTTAGAGAGTTCATCAAAACGGGTACGCAATACTTTTGCATACTCTTGTAGTTCATCTTGTGTCTGTTCAGCAAAGGACTCTGCACGTAAGGTCAAAACAATTCCATTGACAGGTCGTTGCCATCGCTCTTTTTTAAAGAGCTGTAAGAACTCATTCCAAACTACTCTGTCAAGTCTATCTGACTCCACCGATACATAGGCATTAGGAACATTAATAAAAACGGACTCTTCGGAAAAGAACCAACGAAAAGAGCTCATGTCATCTTTGTTCTCTTCATACTCTGAGTCTTTATAGTTAATGTTTACAGGGAACTCTAGTCCTGAATGTCGCAAGACAGAAGCTTTGTTAGACTTCTCCTCTCCCATTACCAAATACCAAGGTAACTCATAGTTATTATAAGGGGTACTAGAGTAGATGGCTGAATCTTTAATGGTCTTTTTTGCAGCATAAAACTTTTTACGCAACATCTTCTGAGCCACACTCGCTTCGCCTCTGCGTTCTCTGCGTCTTTTTAGGTTCACAAAAAACTCTTTAATCCCCTCTTCACGTCGTTGATGCACCTCCTCTTTGGTAAAGAGCAAGTAGAGTAGATTTAGAATAAGTATAGAACCCCAAAAAATCCCTCCATAGAGCCAACGGTCATGAGACTCTTCTACATAGCTCTTGCCCCATACAACAAATCCTATAGCCATTAAGAGGCTAATCAACAGTAGCCAAAATGACCAACTTTTATACAGTGGTTTTCTTTTCATCTTTTTTCTTTTTCCCTTTTTCTTTGTTTTTTGGTTTTTATTTTTTTTATTTGCTGTTTGTTTCCATTTTTTCTCCTTGTTTCTTTTTTTTAGTTTTGTTATGTTGTTTCTGTTTCTATATGCATTCCCAAGATGGAGCTTGGAGATGAGTAAATTGTATGATTATGTTCAGCTATTTCCAAGATTAACC
>JALSUU010000135.1 GCA_027071075.1 Sulfurimonas sp.
GCTCACCTACCAAAATCTACAAAAAAACTTCTAAAACCGAATTAAAATATGTTGCTTAACGAATCAGGATTAAGAACATACATGAAGAATCGTAGTAGTATTATATAAACTAATTGTTACAAAAGTGTTAACAGTTTTTAAAGAAGTCTATTTTTATTTTTATTCTGTTATCATTAAATATAAAATACTTAGGATTATATTATGAAAAAATGCAACACTTTAGAAGAAGTAAGAACTGAGATTGATACAATCGATACAAAATTAGTAGACTTGATATCTGAGCGAAGTCACTTAATACGCCAAGCTGCAAACTTTAAAGAGAGTGTAGCAGAGGTAAAAGCAGAAGATAGAATAGAATTTATCCTACAAAGAGCACGCCAACACGCCATAGAAAAAGGCATCTCCCCTAACCTCATATCAGAACTTTTTACTATAATGATAGATGAAATGGTAGAGACTGAGATAGCTGAACTACGAAACAAAAACTCTTTTTAATTTTTTTGATTAAGTCTGTTTTGCTATAATTTTAGTTCAAAAAAATGAAATTTTATATCGAGGATAATACTTATGTCTAGTTCAATGCTCAATCTATCTGTTATTATTATAGATGATTCAAAATTTTTAAGTAATGCCTTAAAGCAATCATTTACCAATCGTGGATTTAGAGTAACACAGGCTTTTGACATCAGTTCAGCGAAAGCTTTACTCCAAGAAAATGAGTATGATTATGCTCTTTTGGACTTAGAACTTCCAGATGGAAAAGGGGAAGATCTTTTACCTTATTTACAAATTTGTGAAGAGACAAGAGTAGTTGTATTAACAGGAAGCCGAGATAGTGAAAGACGCAAAGAAATTTTTCAGTTTGGAGTAGTGGTAGATTATATTGTCAAAGAGCGATATTTTGCAGATATGGAATACGCTATCTTTAAATTGATAGAGATTATTTCAACAAACAATGACTTACATATACTTATCGTTGATGATTCAAATTTCATGAGAACCCATTTAAAAATTTTATTGTCAAAACGAAACTTTCAAGTCCATACCTGTATATCTGGTAAAGAGGCATTAAAAACACTTAAAAAAATAAAAATTGATGCTGTTATTGTTGATTTAGAGATGCCCGTTATGAATGGAACTCAGCTAATAGGAGCCATTAAAAGAGATAAAAAGAACTTACACCTTCCTGTTATGGTTGTATCGGGTACCTCAGACTTAAACAAAGTTGCAAAGGTACTTAAAAATGGTGCCAATGATTTTATTAAAAAACCTTTTTCGGATGAAGAACTACTTTTAAAAGTTGATAAAATGATGCAAGATCTCAAGCAACAAAGATTGATTAGGTCACAACAAGAAGAGTTAAAAACTCTCAATGACTCCTTAGAAATTTCGCGTAACGAGGCATTAGATTTAGCGAAGGAAAAAACGGAACTTTTATCTACCATGTCTCATGAAATACGCGTACCACTGAATGCGATACAGGGTTTTATAAGAGCTTTAAAAAAAGATGAAACAGATGAAAAAAAGAAGCAGTATCTAAATATTATTGATAAATCCTCAAATAATTTAACTGATATCATCAATGATATTTTAGATATTAGCAAGATAGAATCAGGAAACTTTGTCTTAGATATTACTACTTTTAACCTTAGGGATGAGATGAAGCATATTTATGATTTGTTTGAACAAAATGCATCCAATCGAGATGTTACATTGATAAATTCTATCTCCACTACACTTCCATTGAATGTAAAAAGTGATATTTTAAGAATACGACAAATCATTTCAAACTTATTATCAAATGCTATTAAGTTTACTGATGAAGGCAAAAGTGTTGAGCTCTCTGTTGCGTATGATAAAGAAAACTCTTTACTTAAATGTAGTGTTCGAGATGAGGGTATAGGAATTTCACCTGAAAATATTGAGAAGATTACACAAGCATATAAACAAGCTGAAGCTTCAACAGCAAGAGAGTATGGCGGAACAGGTCTAGGTCTCTCTATTGTTACAAAGATGCTGATTTTATTGGACTCACAACTACATATTGAAAGTAAAGAGGGTCAAGGAAGTGTTTTTAGTTGTAGTATACCTATCGAAGTTGTAGCTCAAACAGTACAAACAAGTGTTTCTTCAAAGAACGCTCAAAAGATTCTTGTTGCGGAAGACCATAAAACAAATCAAATTCTTTTAGAGATGTTAATCCAAGAGATGCATAAAGATATAGAAATTGTATTTGCAAATGATGGCATCGAGGCAGAAGCCTTGTTCAAACAAGATAATTTTAATCTAGTATTTATGGATATCAACATGCCAAACAAAGATGGTATCCAAACCTTAAAAGATATCAAACGCATCGAGAAAAATAAGCGTAAGACGACACCGGTAGTAGCATTAAGTGGAAATATCCTCAACAGTAATTGTGAAGAGTTCTTATCCCTTGGATTTGATGCTTGTTTGAGTAAGCCCTATAATGAGCATGAGATTAAAGCTATTTTAAAAAAGTACTTTTAATCTTTCTAGACACTCTTTTTGGCTCTA
>JALSUU010000136.1 GCA_027071075.1 Sulfurimonas sp.
AAGTAGCGATGCGAAAAAGAACTATGCAGAAGCGGTAAAAGTCACTTTTGACAATGAAAAAGTGAAAGCTAAAACACTGATAAAATCTTTTTGGGAACTCCATGACCCTACAGAGATAAACCGACAAGGAAATGATGTTGGGAACAACTATAGAAGTGCCATATTTTACACTAACACTACTCAAGAAAATGCCGCAAAAAGTACAAAAGAGCAGTATCAAAATCTCCTGACTCAAAACGGATATGGAAAAATCGTGACAGAGATAAAACCTCTGAAAAACTTTTATCCAGCCGAATCATACCATCAAAATTATTTAGAAAAAAATCCTTATGGCTACTGCCCCAATCACTCCACAGGGGTGAAGTTTACAAAAGAGAAGAGTAAAAAAGAGCTAGTGACACCACTTGGTGGAAAAGAGATAGTGATTATAAAGTCTGAGAACTACTGTCCTTATTGTGAAAAGTTTGAGGCTGATGTAAGTAAGGCATATAAGGGGAGTATTCCTATGCGTACAGTAGTTGCATCATCACTCAAAGAGTTCGATATAAAAACTAAAATCTATGCTACGCCTACTATACTTTTCATAGAAGATGGCAAAGAAGTCATAGGGCATGTAGGCTATATGGATAGTGCAAAGTTCTATAAAACACTCGGTGCTTTTAAACTCGGTAAAGATTCCAAAGCTTACAATGTTGCTTTTCATGAAGGAACTGACGCACCCGGATGTAAGCAGTATAAAATATTTAAAGATACCCCTGATGGTGTTTTTATAGATAAGTTAAGTGGAGATGTTTTGTTTGACACGAGAGAGCGATTTCACTCTGGAACTGGTTGGCTCAGTTTTTACAAGTCTGCTGATGGAGCAGTTGAGGAGAAAACTGACTATAGTTATGGAATGAAAAGAGTGGAGATAGTTGCGAAAAAAAGTGGTATCCATCTTGGGCATGTCTTCCCTCTCTCAAATGGTCGCAGACGATTCTGCATCGATGCAACAGTTTTGGAGTTTGTGCCACGGGATAAGATTAATCATTAGAGTGAAATTTATCAGCCTTCATATTATCCACTTTTCCAATAGCACAAGAGACAAAACTCTTCGCTTTCATGGAAGTGTCAGCAACAAAACCGAAACTTTGTCCTGAGACTGGATAGCCTAAAGATTTGAGTGCATCATGAAGTGCATCGAGCTCGGCATCTTCTATCTCTAAGGTAATCTCTCTTGGCATTACCTCTAAGTTTACCTCTATCTCTCCAAAATCATCTTTTAGCTTGTTTTTGAGTGTTGATGCACATCCACCACACTTTACATTTTCTACTTTTATTGTCTGCTTCATTACATTGAACCTCCACATTTTCCAGCGCCGCACTTCATTGCAGGCATTTTTTTCTGCTCTTTGGCTGTGCCACATTTTCCTTCGCCGCATTTTAAACTCATTCGTTTTGTCTCAGGAGAACGCACACAGTCATAGGCTGCTTTAGTGTTTTTTGCACTGATAACACACTCTTTTCTAGGGTCATTCTCTCTCATTTGAGATAAAATATTTTTCTTCTTTTTTGCTAAAGCGCCTTTTCCATCGAACATATTTGCACCACATTTTCCAGCACCACACTTCATTCCCGAACTGGCACTCCCTTTTGCCTCTTTATCTGTATCACTACAAGCACTCAAGGCAAGGATGATAAAGAGACCTGTAACTATAGTTTTAATCATTTTTATTTTCCTCTAAATTATTTTTTGCCATTATCTCAAAAAGTATTGGAATTATAACAAGACTGAGTATAGCTGAACTTACAATCCCTCCAAGCATAGGTGCCGCAATTCTCTGCATCACTTCACTTCCTATGCCATGTGTGTACATGATAGGAGCAAGACCTGCAAGTATGGCAAATACCGTCATAAGTTTAGGGCGAACCCTCTGAACAGCGCCTTCATAAATGGCTGCATTTAACTCTTTATGTCCAAACTTCTCACCATACTTCTTTTTGGATTCGTCTACAGACTCTTGTAAGTAGACTATCATCACTATAGCGGTCTCTGCGGCGACTCCAAGAAGTGCCAAGAAACCAACGATAACGGCGATACTCATTGCAAAGTTGAGCATATCTATGTAGATAAGTCCACCCAAAAGAGCAAAAGGAAGCGTAAAAAAGACTATAAGTGTAGGTTTCATTTTTCCAAGAGCAAAGTAAATCAATACTAAGATTGAAAGAAGAACTCCTGGAATAATCCAAACTATTTTTTTCATCGCACTATCAAGATACTGAGACTGTCCAGCCCACTCTATATAGTAACCTGCTTCAAAGTTAATCTCATCTATGAACTTTTGTGCATTTTTTACATACTCTTTTGCCGTTACACCCTCTTGCGGTGTGATGTAAATAAATGTCACAGGTGTTGCCATCTCACTTTTGATAACGGAAGCACTCTGTTTGTAGTAAACATTTGCAAAAGTACTGAGTGGTACAAAGCCTAGTTTTGTTTTAATCTGAATGTTTTTGATAGAGTCAAGACTTCTTCTCTCATCACC